>NZ_JBTRHR010000003.1:0-450012 GCF_054602495.1 Halomonas sp. WWR20 | reverse complement strand
CGGCGGCCTGGGCCTGCTGCATCAGGCGGCAGGCGGCGGACAGGCCGCTGGGACCGGCACCGACGATGACCACGTCGAAGTCCATGTATTCACGTTCCATGCGTCCCTCCGGGATAGACACTAGGTAGAGGAAAAGGCGATTCGCTGCGGCGTTTATCGGGGTCAGGCATGGTATCGCCTAGCGCATGGACCCTGAAAGCGCTACTTCTCGTTGCGTCGCCAGTGGTTAGCTGTATAACGGAATTGCCTTTAGCTTATGATGCTGACAAGTTTTAGCGAGGTCAAATTTTTCGGAATTTGATTTTGTTAAGCAAAACGATGCGCTTTTTTGTTCACGAAACATGCTGGTGCTAAACGCACAAGTCGTGATCATGACGACAACTTGCGACCTTTAAGCTCGCTCCAGGCGAGATAAGTGCTCAGAAAGACTTGGCCGGTCAGATTGTCGATAAAATCGCTGCGGGCAAGCTGGTCCATGACCGGGCCCTTGACCTCGGCAAGATGCAACGTGACCTGGGAATCGCGGAGACGCGCATTGATCGCTTCGAGACTTTCCAGTGCCGAGGCGTCGATCAGATTGACCGCCGAGCAGATGAGGACGACATGCTCGATTTCGGGATGCTCGGCGACCAAGCCATAGACGGTGTCTTCCAGATAACGTGCATTAGCGAAGTACAGGCTTTCATCGATGCGCAGTAAAGAAACGTGCGACTCACTCTCGACACGATGACGCTCTATGTTGCGAAAATGCTCGGTCCCCGGAACTCGGCCGACCACGGCACTATGCGGCCGGCTGGTGCGGTACAGATAAAGTGCGATGGAAAGTCCGACGCCGGCAATGATACCGACTTCGACGCCTTCGCCCAGCGTCAGCGCGATGGTCGCGAGCATGGCGGCAAAGTCGCTGCGTGAGTAGCGCCAGGTGCGACGTATCGCCTTAAGGTCGATAAGTGTAAAGGTCGAGACGATGATGATGGCCGCCAGGGTGGCTAGCGGCAGAAAGCGGATCAGTGGCGTCAGAAACAGCGTTACCAGTGCCACGCCGAGCGCGGCAAACGCACCCGCGGCGGGGGTCTGAGCGCCAGCGTCGAAATTCACCACGGTCCGCGAGAGGCTGCCGGTCACCGGCATGCCGGAGGAAAGCGCCGCCGCAATATTGCCGGCGCCGAGGCCGATCAGTTCCTGGTCGGGAGCGATACGTTGACGCCGTTTGGCGGCGAGCATCTGTGCCAGCGATACCGATTCGATGAAACCGACCACACTGATCAGCAGCGCGGGAACCAGCAGTTGCTGCCAGAGGTTGGGATCGAGTGACGGCAGGCCCAGCGGGGGAAGCTGTTCGGGAATGTGGCCGATGACGCTGACGCCCGTTTCGGCCAGATTCCATTGCCAGCTGATGGCCGTGGTGAGTATCACGGCGAAAATGGGGCCTGCCTTGACAATAAACCCGGCGAGTCTGGCTGACAGACCGCAGCGCTGCAATGCTGGACGTGCACGGCGCATCAGCATGAGAAACGCCAGGCTCCCCAGACCGATGCTGAGCGTCGGAAGGTGAATGTCGCCCAGATGTCCCAATAGATGCGTCAGTTGGGCGAGCAGGGTGAACCCCGACGAGGATAACCCGAGCAGGCCTGCTAGTTGGCTGGCGGCGATCAGGACGCCCGAGGCGCTTAACAGTCCGGAAATTACCGGGTGGCTGAGAAAATTGGCCAGTAGGCCCAAGCGGAATATGCCCATCAATACCAGCATTCCCCCGGAGAGCATCGCCAAGGTCGCGGCGGCTTCAAGGTAGGCGGGGGTGCCCTGGGCAACAATGCCCGAAAGCGCGGCGGCCGTCATCAGCGACACCAGCGCCATGGGACCGATGGCCAGGGTGCGGCTGGTGCCGAACAGTGCGTAGGCGAACAGCGGCAGTATGCTGGCGTATAGCCCGACCACGGCGGGTAAACCCGCCAGCAGAGCATAGGCAAGCGCCTGAGGGATGATCATCAGCGTGACAATGATGGCGGCGAACAGGTCCTGGGATAAAACCTGACGATTATAGGCAGGTAGCCATTCGGCAATGGGCAGATAACGTTTGAGCATCCGTTTCTCACGTCGGAATCGCCATCGAGGCAAGGATCATGCAGCAATCGATGATTCGGAATAAGGTTAGAACCTAATGGTGACTTGTTGCGATATGCAGCGCAAGCGAGAGACGACGCGCTAGCCTGGATTTACGCGGAAATTAGCAATTTTGATTTCTTTAACCTCCATTTGTCGGCCAAGCTGGAAGAGCTCCGTTCGCCAGTCACTGCAAGGACAACATAATGTTCAGTCTGGACCCACAAACCGATATGGCTGCCGAGACGCCTGACCACGATACTCCGCTACTCGGCAATGCCTATTGGATGCCGTTTACCGCCAACCGTGACTTCCGCGCGCACCCGCGCATGGTTGCCAGTGCCGAGGGGCGTTACCTACGTGACACACGCGGACGCCAGCTGTTCGACTCCCTGTCGGGGTTGTGGTGCTGCGGGGCGGGGCACAATCGCGAGGAAATCCAGCATGCCGTGTCGCGCCAGCTTGGTACCCTCGACTATGCCCCCGGCTTTCAGGTCGGCCACCCGTTGGCCTTTGAGCTGGCCGAGCGCCTGGCCGCATTGACGCCCGATCCACTCAACCATGTGTTCTTTACCAACTCCGGTTCCGAGTGCGCCGACACGGCGGTCAAGATGGCGCGCGCCTACTGGCGGCTCAAGGGGAGGTCGGAGAAGACTCGGCTGATCGGTCGCGCCAAGGGCTATCACGGGGTCAATATCGCCGGCACCAGCCTGGGAGGGATCGGCGGCAACCGTAAGCTCTACGGCCAGCTGATGGAGGCCAGCCATCTGCCGCATACTTTGCAGTCATCGCAGGCATTCACCCGCGGCCAGGCGGAGAGCGGCGCCGAGCTTGCCGATGCCCTGCTGGATCAGATCGCCCTGCATGATGCTTCGAATATTGCCGCGCTGATTGTCGAGCCGGTTTCCGGCTCCGCCGGGGTTATCGTACCGCCCAAGGGATATCTGGAAAGGCTGCGCGAGATATGCACCGCTCACGACATTCTGCTGATTTTCGATGAAGTGATCACTGGGTTCGGCCGTTGCGGTGCCTCGTTCGCCGCCGATGCCTTCGGCGTGGTGCCGGACATCATGACCGTGGCCAAGCAGATCTCCAACGGTGCGATGCCGATGGGGGCGGTGGTTGCTTCGAGTGACATCTTCGACACCTTCATGCACGCCGACGCCCCGGCGCATGCCGTCGAGTTTCCGCATGGCTACACCTACTCGGGCCATCCGGTCGCCTGCGCCGCTGCATTGGCGACGCTGGAGCTGTTCGAGCGCGAGGATTTTCCCGCCCAGGTCCGTGGCATTGCGCCCACGTTTGAAGATAAGTTGCATGCCCTGAAAGGTCGGTCGCATGTCGTGGATATTCGTAACTACGGGCTGGCCGGGGCCATACAGTTGGCATCACGCGAAGGCGACCCGCTGACGCGTCCGCGTGACGCGGCACTCGCCTTGTGGGAGGCGGGTTTCTATGTACGCTACGGTGGCGACACCCTGCAGTTCGGTCCACCGTTCGGCTCGACGGAGACGGAGCTGGAGCGGCTGTTCGATGCCGTTGCCAGTACGCTGGACATGCTGGCCTGAGCCTGAGCGTGCCGGAATGACTTAAGGGGGGGGTGCCAACGATGCCGGGCCACCCCTTGGTTACATAGCAGTCGACAGATGGTGGAGAACATCGGCCATCTCATGCCGCGGGTGGGCGAGCGGGCAACAGGTCGAGATGGCGGCGCCAGGGGGGCTTCTAAGTCGAAAGCCAGTTCGGCAATATCGCACAGGCGATGGCCGATACTGCCCAGTACCGCGCTGGCTACGATGGCGGTGAATGAAGCCGAATAGCGGGCCCATCGCCGTGCGGGCTTGCCCGGGCGGCTAGCGCTGCAAGCACCTCGTGACGGGACCTAAGGTTAATTGACCGGCTCCTGGCGCCTGAATAGAGTAAATCCTTTAATTATTACCCATGAAACGAATTTGGTCGCTACGGTCGGTGTGATCGGATCGTCCGTAGTGACATGACAGGAGTCAGCGACATGCGTGACGTAGTGGTAGTGAGTGGTGTGCGTACGGCGATCGGCACCTATGGGGGCGGCCTGAAGGATATCTCTCTGGGCGATTCAGCCGCGGCGGTGGTGCGCGAGGCGGTAAGTCGCGCAGGTATCGAGCCGGGCGATGTGGGCCACACCGTGTTCGGTAATGTCATCCATACCGAGCCGCGCGACATGTATCTGGCGCGGGTGGCCTCGATCAATGCCGGCTTGCCGGTGACCACGCCGGCATTGACCTTGAATCGCCTGTGCGGCAGCGGCCTGCAGGCCATCCTGACCGCCGCTTCCTATATCCAGTTGGAAGAACATGACTGTACCGTGGCCGGCGGTGGCGATGCCATGAGCCGCGCGCCATTCTGGTTGCCCACCAGCCGTTGGGGACAGCGGATGGGCGATGGCGTCATGCTCGACGCGATGGTCGGGGCGCTGACCGATCCGTTCGACAAGTGCCATATGGGCATTACCGCCGAAAACGTCGCGGAGAAATGGGGCATTTCACGCGAGGAACAGGACGTACTGGCGGTCGAGAGCCATCGACGGGCGTTGAACGCTGTTGAGCAGGGTCTGTTCAAGCCGCAAATCCTGCCCATCGAGGTCAAGACGCGCAAGGGCGTCGAGGTCTTCGACACCGACGAAGGCCCGCGCGCCGGCGTCGAAGTGGAGAAGCTGGCCGGTATGAAGCCGGTATTCAAGAAAGAGGGCGGCACGGTCACGGCGGGTAATGCCTCATCGCTCAACGACGGCGCGGCGGCAGTAGTGCTGATGTCGCGCGAGGCGGCTGAGGCACGCGGTTATCGGCCCATGGCGCGACTGGTGGGCGGCACGGTGGCGGCCGTGGAGCCCAAATACATGGGCATCGGGCCAGTCCCGGCGATCAATCGCCTGCTGGAGAAAACCGGCGTGTCCAAGCATGACGTGGATGTGTGGGAGATCAACGAAGCCTTTGCCGCTCAGGCGCTGGCGGTGGTCAAGGATCTCGAACTCGATCCCCAGCGCGTCAACCCCAACGGCAGCGGTATCTCACTGGGCCACCCGATCGGCGCCACCGGGGCCATTCTGACCGTCAAGGCCCTGCATGAACTGGAGCGTACTGGCGGACGTTACGCCGTGGTTTCCATGTGCATCGGCGGCGGGCAGGGTATTGCAGCGCTTTACGAACGTTATTGACCCGTTCCGTGTTGACAACGGCGGCTCGCGAGCCGCCGTTGATGACTGAACGAAGATTTCAGGCGGATTGCAGGGTAGCTGAGTGCCGGATAACGCCAAAGCAGCGACAATACCGAACGCCACTGTGTCAGATCGCAAGCACCCCCCGGCGGGCCTGATGATCGCCACCGGCATTCTGGTGATCATAGTAACGCTGGTCTTTGCGCGGCTGGCCTATGGTCTCATTCTGCCTCCCATGCGTGAAGGACTGGGACTCACCTACCCGCAGGTGGGTAACCTGGGTACCGTCACGGCATTGGCTTATTTATGTCTAGTGATGGTCGCCGGCAGTGTCGCGGCTCGCCACGGCGGCAAGTTCGCGGTGCTGCTCGGGGTCATCTTCGCCACGGCGGGTTTTGTGGGGCTGAGCCTGGCATCGGATTATCTCGCTTTGATCGTCCTGATGGCCTTGCTGGGGTTCGGCACCGCCTTTGCCTATACGCCATTGGTGTCGCTGTTGGCTACCTGGTTTCCGGAGCGACGTGGTGCGGTAATCGGCCTGCTCACTTCCGGTGTGGGAATCGGCATGCTGATGGCCGGTTTTCTGGTGCCTTACCTGACCGAGAGCTTCGGCGCCCAGGGCTGGCGTATCGCCTGGAGAGTGTTCGCCGTTGCCGGAGTACTGGCCGTGGTCGCGGTGCTGGCCTTTCTGCGCGATCCACCGCTGCCGAGTACCCACGACACGCGGCCGGTCGAGCGTGCCGCGGTATTCCGCAACCGCCGCGTCATCGTGGTGGGCCTGGCCTATGGAGTCATCGGGACTACCTACATCGTGCAGACACTGTTCATGTACAGCTATGCCCTGGCTAGCGGCGTGCTGCCACTGACTGCCGGGCGGCTGGCGTCCATCATGGGGGTGTTATCCATCGTCGCCGCGCCCACCTGGGGCTGGCT
The DNA here is from genome assembly GCF_054602495.1 of Halomonas sp. WWR20. NCBI lineage: Bacteria > Pseudomonadati > Pseudomonadota > Gammaproteobacteria > Oceanospirillales > Halomonadaceae > Halomonas > Halomonas sp. WWR20. The sequence goes on along the minus strand of NZ_JBTRHR010000003.1, from coordinate 443,783 downwards.
GTCTGACCGGTTGGGGCGTGGTAATGCCATGCTCATGGCCATGACGGCGGTGCTGGTCGCGACCGCCGTGCCGGTGATTTGGCCATTGACTCCAGGGTTCGCCGTGCATTACATGATTCTGGGCTGCGCGACGTCAGGCCTGTTCACGTCAGTGCTGGCCGCCTCCACCGAGCAGGTACAACCCCGAGAAGCACCTCTGGCGGTGAGTTATGTCACCGTATTCTTTGCCGTCGGGCAGTTCGTGGGGCCGGCGGTGTCCGGCATGCTGATCGAATGGACCGGGGGCTTTCAGGTCGTGTTCGTGATCAGTTGCGCCGTGCTGGCGGTCGGTATCTATCTCAGCTGGTTGATTCGCGGCTTTTCAGGCCCACTTGCGACCGCAGACGTGTCGGAAAATCCCCGGTCCTAGCACACGCCTTCCCATTTACCACTTATGTCTAGTCGGCATCGGCTTCTTCGATATTGTAAATAACGAGCGCTCGCTCTATTTTCGAAGGGGGACGTAAGGAGAAACACCATGCATGGCATATTTAACCTGGACGGGAAAACGGCTCTGATCACCGGGGCTTCCGGCGGGCTCGGCGCCCATTTCGCGCAGACGTTGAGTGCGGCGGGTGCCCGTGTACTGCTGGCGGGACGTCGTGTCGAGCCGCTGGAAGCGTTGGCCGAAAAGCTCCGAGCAAAGGGCGGCGAGGCGCATCCGCTGCCGATGGATGTCACCCAGGCAGACAGTATCCGCGAGGGGCTCGATGATGCCCAGATGCGCTACGGAGTCGTCGACATCGCGATATGCAACGCTGGCGTGGCGGTCAACAAGATGTCACTGGACACTTCCGAGCAGGAGTGGGATCACGTGCTCGACATCAACCTCAAGGGATGCTGGCGGGTCGCCAACCAGGTCGCCAAGCGTCTGATCGATGCGCAGCGATCCGGCAGTATCGTCAACGTCAGCTCGATCCTCGGCCACCGGGTGGCGGGAGCGATCGCCTCCTACGCGGCTTCCAAGGCGGGGCTCGAGCAGTTGACCCGCAGCCTGGCGCTCGAGTGGGCGCGCTACGGGATTCGCGTCAACGCCCTGGCGCCGGGTTATATCGAGACCGACCTCAATCGCGAATTCTTCGCCACCGACAAGGGTCAGAGCATGCTCAAGCGCATTCCCCAGCGGCGTCTCGGGCAGTGCGAGGATCTCGACGGCGCCCTGTTGCTGCTGGCCTCGGACGCTTCACGCTACATGACCGGCAGCTCCATCGTCGTCGACGGCGGTCATCTCCAATCCTCTCTGTAAGGGCTTCGCATGGATTTCACGCTCTCTTCTGAAATCGACGACTATCGCCAGCGCATCAGGACCTTCGTCGACCGCGAACTGCTGCCGTTGGAGCGTCTCCCGGAGGCCTTCGACGTTCACGAGAATCTCGATGAGTCGCGGCTGGCATCGCTGCGCGTAAAGGCCAGGCGGGAAGGCTTATGGGCACTGCAGATGCCCAAGGCGCGCGGTGGGCAGGGGTTGTCCATCGTCGGTATGGCGGCCTGCTACGAGGAGATGAACCGCTCGATCTTCGGACCGGTGGTATTCAATTCGGCGGCCCCTGACGACGGCAACATGATCGTGCTCAACAAGGTGGCCAGCGAGGCGCAGAAGGACCGTTGGCTGCAACCTATCGTCGAGGGGCGGGTCCGCTCCGCCTTTGCCATGACCGAGCCGCCTCCCGGTTGCGGCTCGGATCCCACCATGATGCAGACACGTGCACGGCGCGAGGGAAATGACTGGATCGTCTCGGGACACAAGCATTTCATTACCGGAGCGGGTGTCGCCGAACATTTCATCCTGATCGCGCGAACTTCGGAGGACGCCCGCAAAGGGCTGACGGCATTCATGTTCCATCGCGACGATCCGGGCTGGGAGATCGTGCGGCGCATTCCGATCATGGGGCCGGAGGAGCACGGCGGACATTGCGAGCTGCGTTTCGACGGCTTGAGAATTCCCGACGAGAACCGGCTGATGGAGATCGGCGATGGACTGAAGCTGACCCAGATACGTCTGGGCACGGCACGCCTGACGCACTGCATGCGCTGGCTGGGGCTGGCCAAGCGTTCCATGCAGATCGCTGTCGATTATGTCGCCGAGCGCGAGTCCTTTGGCCAGCGGCTGGCCGAGCGCGAGGGCGTGCAGTGGCTGCTCGGCGAGGCGGCAATGGAGATCCAGGTCGGCCGTCTACTGACCATGCACGCTGCCTGGAAGCTCGATCAGGGCGATTTCGCTCGCAAGGAAGTTTCCATGGCCAAGGTCGCAGTGTCTGAAACATTGCACAAGGCCGTGGATACCGCTATCCAGTTATGCGGTGCGCGCGGCTATTCCAAGGATACACCGCTGGAATGGATCTACCGCTACGCGCGTCAGGCCCGACTGGTCGACGGCGCCTCCGAGATCCATAAGATGGTCTTCTCGCGCAACCTGCTCAAGGAGCGCCAGGACTTCTGGGCCTGGGGGTGAGGCACGGACAGGCAGGAAAACTGCAACGTCTCAACGTCGAACAGGGAAATGTCTGAACAGGGGAAAAATGGCCATGACCCGTTCTAACCACAAGACCGAGGGCAGGAACATGCAGGAGCCCGACGACACGACGCTATCCAAATGCGACGCCAACTATTCGGCGCTTTCTCCGGTGGCGTTTCTCAAGCGCTCCGCGCATGTCTTCCCGCACAAGGCGGCGGTCATCGACGGTGATATAACCCTGACTTATCAGGACTTCTATCGACGCTGCCGGCAGGTGGCCTCCGCTCTTGCCGCGCAAGGCATCGGGCCGGGCGATACGGTATCGGTGATGGCGCACAACGGCCGCGAGCTGCTGGAAAGCCATTATTCGATCCCGATGCTCGGGGCCGTGCTCAATGCCGTCAATACCCGACTCGATGCCGCAACGGTCGGCTTCATCCTCGAGCATGGCGAGTCGAAGGCGCTGCTTTACGATACCGATTTCGAAGCCTTGGTAGAGCAGGCCATTTCGGGTCTCGATTCACCGCCGCGGCTGATTGCCATCGAGCGCGACGGGGGTGCGACCCGGGACGCGACCAGGCTCGATTACGAAGCGCTGCTCGAGGCGGGCGATCCGGACTTCGCCTGGCTGCCGGTCGAAGACGAATGGGCTTCGCTGTCGCTCAACTACACCTCAGGCACGACCGGCAATCCCAAGGGCGTGGTCTACCACCATCGCGGCGCCTACCTCGCGGCGATGAGCAATGCCATGGCTTTCGACATGACGGCGCAGAGCGTCTATCTCTGGACACTGCCCATGTTTCATTGCAACGGCTGGGGGTTCCCCTGGGCGGTGACCGCCATCGGGGGCACGCACGTCTGTCTGCGCGGTGTCGACTGCGAGGAGATTCATCGGCGTATCGAGGCCCACCGGGTCACGCACATGTGCGGAGCCCCCATCGTCATGAACATGTTGCTCAATGACCTGAGCCACATGGGCAAAACGATTTCCTCCCCGGTACGCTTTGCCCTTGGCGGTGCCGCGCCGCCGGATACGGTGATTGCCAAGGCCCGTCAGATCGGCTTCGAAATCACGCACCTTTACGGTCTGACGGAGACCTACGGCCCCTCGGCGCTCTGCGTCGGCCAGGAAGAGTGGGCGCAGCTCCCCGTTGCCGAGCTGGCCAAGAAGATGGCCCGACAGGGCGTGGCCAATTTCGCTATCGACGACATGCAGGTGTTGCGCGTGGAGGACGACCGCCCGGTACCCTGGGATGGCGTCACGCTCGGTGAAATCGTCATCCGCGGCAATACAGTGATGAAGGGCTATTTCAAGAACCTTCGCAAGACCGAGGAAGCCTTCCGCGGTGGCTGGTTCCACACCGGTGATCTGGCGGTGATTCACCCGGACGGCTATGTCGAGATCAAGGATCGCTCCAAGGACATCATCATCTCCGGCGGAGAGAATATCTCGAGCCTGGAGATCGAGGAGGTGCTTTACGCCCATCCGCGGGTCATGGAGGCGGCCGTGGTCGCCTGCCCCGACGAGAAGTGGGGGGAGGTGCCCTGCGCCTTCATTCATGTCTCGCCGGACGACGAGGATGTCAGCGAACAGGAGATCATCGAGTTCTGTCGCAGCCGCATGGCACGCTTCAAGGTGCCCAAGAAAGTCGTGATCGGCGAACTGCCCAAGACCGCCACCGGCAAGATTCGCAAGAACATCCTGCGCGAACGTATTCAGTAACGCGTATCACAACCCTGACCCACCTCCATAACAATTCACAACAACGGAGTCACACCATGCTCAACAAGCTTGCCGCGCCTTTCACGTATCTCTTCCAGCGCTGGATGCCGGATGCCTTCATTTTCGCCTGTCTGCTGTCGCTGCTGGCGTTCGTCCTTGCCTTCACCGTAACCGACTACTCGCTGGCCGATACGGTGGATTCCTGGGGCAACGGATTCTGGGGGCTGCTGACCTTCTCGGCCCAGATTGCCATGACCTTGATCACCGGCCATGTCCTGGCGCACACGCCTCCCATGAAAAGACTGCTGGAGAGGCTCTCCGCCATGGTCACGACGCCATCCTCGGCCTATTTGATGGTCGGGTTGATGTCAGGCATCGCGTCGCTGTTCTCCTGGGGCGTGGGGCTGATCGTCGGGGCGATCATCGCTCGGGAGACGGCGATCCAGTGCCAGCGCAAGGGCATCGTCATTCACTATCCGCTGTTGGTGGCGACCGCCTATTCGGGATTCGTGATCTGGCATATGGGGCTGTCGAGTTCCGTGGCCCTATTGATCGCCACGCCGGGTCACTTTCTGGAGTCGAGCATCGGGGTGATTCCTGCCTCGGAGACGATCTTCGCGTATTGGAACGTCATCATGGCGCTGGCGGTGTTGCTGACCATGCCGGTGGTCATGATGGCGCTGCGTCCGCGTGACGAGGAGTGTGTGCCGCTGGCCATGGAAGAGGTCGCCGCCTCGCATGAGGAGACGTCGCCCGTCATCGACACCCCGGCCAAGCGGCTGGAGCATGCCCGTATCATCAATCTCCTGGTCGGGGCGATCAGCCTGGCGTTCCTGCTCAAGTACTTTGTGTTCGACGGTGGCGGACTGAACCTCAATACCGTCAATTTCGTCTTCTTTACCTTGGGTATCCTGCTGTCGCGCTCGCCCATTCACTTCGTGGAACTGGTTGCCAATGCCGGCAGGACGCTGGGTCCGGTGTTCCTGCAATACCCTTTCTACGCCGGTATCATGGCGATGATGGCGGATTCGGGGCTGGCCGCGATGATCGCTCGCTGGTTCGTGGGCATCTCCACGGCGGATACGTTGCCGTTCTGGAGCATGATCAGCGGGGGGCTGATGAACATGTTCGTACCCTCCGGAGGCGGACAGTGGGCGGTTCAGGGACCGATCATGGCGCAGGCTGCCGCCGAGCTGGGTGCCGACATGCCGCGTGTCGCCATGGGCGTGGCGATTGGCGATCAATGGACCAACATGATCCAGCCGTTCTGGACCATTCCCGCCCTGGCGATCGCCGGTCTCCACGTCCGTTCCATCATGGGATATACCGTCATCGCACTCTTCTGGAGCGGTATCATCTTTTCGCTGGGGCTGTTGTTCCTATAACGGCCATTTCCGGTTGCGGCTCGCCGGGTACAAATCCGTAGCCAACCAGTCGTAGAAGAGTGGCGCAACCCGGAAAGTCTACATTCATGAATGTGGTGTCGTGTCATTATGCGATCCGCAACCGGTGGTATCATGTTTGCCCGAGGTCTGGGGGGATATTCACCATGCCATCGAGCGGGATCGTTACGCTGGTGTTCCGGTATTGAGCAGGAAAAGTGCTGCCTTTAATGACTTGGCCGTCTGGTGCGGCATGTCTGGCCATGCCTGTATTACGAACCTGGTTGGATGCCGGAATCCATACCGAAGGTCTTTTCTATGTCTGTTTTCTGGTGTCCTGCATGCAGTCGGATTATGAAGCGTTCAAAGATGAAATCAGTCTGTCGAAATCGGAAATCTGTAGTGAGCTGTTTCATCAGAATTCCGATCTGATTCGTATCAAGAAGGAGAAGGTGGCGGTCAAGAATCTGATCCGAATCATCGATTCGACGTTGCGTCTGGCCAATTCCAAAGGCTTCCAGGCCATGACGCTGCGCGATTTGTGCAACGACTCCGGGCTGAGCATGGGCGGGCTTTACTCTTATATTAAGAACAAGGATGACCTGATCCAACTGATTCAGAATCACGGCTTCATTCTGACCCGACGCACCCTGCTCAAGTATACCCAGCATGTCTCGCCGCCCCGCGAGAAGCTGTTTATTGCCATCCGCACTCACCTCTATCTGAGCGAGCTGATGCGGGCCTGGTTCTATTTCTCCTATATGGAGGCCAAATCCCTGCCTCAGGAAGAGAAGCAGAAGGCGATCGCCGTCGAGCTTGAGATCGAGAACATTTTCGAGGCGATACTGCGCGAAGGTATCGAGACGGGCGTCTTTCAATCCGTCGATACTCGACTCATCGCTTCCTTCATCAAAGCGCTGCTGCAGGACTGGTATATCAAACGGCGCAAGTACCATGATCAGCAATTGGACGTCACTCAGTACGCCCAGGCAGTACGCGAGTTGATCGAAAGCCGGATACTCGCAACAGCTACCTGAGCGATGACTCCCTATGGCTACGGTGAACGGGGCCTGCTCCTCAGCAGAAGGCTCAGTCCGTGAAAAGCCTCGCGGAAGCAGCCCACCTCGACGCTATAGAGTGGCGAGAAAGCCCTCGATCGCCGCATTGACCCGTTCGGGGTGGGTCAGGTTGGCGGCATGCGGCGCGCCATCGATCAATTCCAGCCGAGCTTGGGGTAGGGCCTCGGCCATGGCCTGAGCTCGTGGAGTGGGGATGGCCTGGTCCGCCGTGCCATGGATGACCAGTGCCGGGACATTGATTTCGCCCAGTCTTGGCTGGATGTCGTCGCGTTCGTCCAGAGTAGTGAAACAGGCGACAATGTCATGTGCCGCTTTCTGTTGCCAGCGTGCTTTCCACGTCTCGGCGCCGGACCAATTCCTACCGATAATGATATCGGCGATCATATCGGCGCTTTCCTCCGACAGCCCCTGAGTGGACCACTGTTCCATCAGGGCACGATGCCTTGGCAGGGTTTCGGGGGCTTCCGGCAGCGCCTGGGAGTCGATCAGTACCAGCGCGCGTACCCGTTGGGGATGGGTCAGTGCGCAACGCAGCGAGAGATAGCCGCCTTGGGACATTCCCACCAGAATGGCCTTTTCGATATCGAGGTGGTCAAGCAGTGCGGCCAGGTCGTTGGCCGAGTCGTAATAAGTAAAGGGCTCGAGGCTTGCCCCGGCGGTATTGCCGTGGCCACGTTCATCCCAGCTGATACAGCGGTAGCGCGTGGATAAGGCGTTTATCTGCGGCTCGAACATGCGATGGTCCATCAGCAGACCATGCGAGAAGATGATGGCGGGTAGATGACCACCAGTATCTTGGTAATAGAGATGCTGTCCGTTAACGTCAGCGTAAGGCATGGCGGCGTCCTGGTCATTGTGAGTTGTTATCGTCCGGTGTCTTCTGCTATGAGAAACCAAGTTTCATTCTCTGCTTGTACATTAGCGAAGGCTCAGGCGGTGTCAACTGACTTGGCTTACGCTTTAGTCGTGCTAGCGAAACGCTACACGCGCAAGGTGATCAGGCGGCCCTGCAGTTGGTCCAGCGCCTTGGCGATCCGCAACACTTCCTCGGAAGGAATCTGGCGAATCAGATCGCCGCTTTCACGGTCCACGAGGCGCGTGATGACCCGACCGTCGAAGTCATCGAGTTGAAACTCGACGCCGTAGGCACGCATCTTGGTATTGAGAGATTCGATTTCTACGCTGAGCTGCCCCCGGGTCGATGAGGCCGTTTCAGAAATGGGCGTGGCATCGGGGTCATGGAGGGTGGTGGATGCAGGTAAATGCGCCAGCAACGTCTCCAGACGTTGCTGGGCGGTTAGCGTGCCGCCCGTTGGGGTGATTTGAGACAGGGTGATGTCGGTGGGTGAGGTCGCCATGTGATGTTCCTTGTGAGCACGCCATTGAGGTTGTTGTTAGTGCTTATGCTTCGTGCCGTTTACGATGCCTCAGTACGGCATCGGTAGCATCGAGCGAACATTCCGACTCATGGGGAGCGTAAAGTTGGTCGCACCCAGAATCATGTTGTCCGATGCTCTTATGATCCTGGCGTTGACATAGGCATATGAATCTCCCTGGGCATAGGTGCCGATCAGGATCGCCTGGGCATCGTGCGAGGCGGAAAGACGGTGTACATCTCGCGAGAGCATGAGTTCGCCGGTGTCTTCCTGAATGAACAGACTATCGCGCATTTTGACTTCGATCACCGAGACGCCGGAGCGGACCAGTGAGGATGCGAACATCTCGGACAGGGTTCTGCCCAGGGTGGACGATTGTTGAAGATTGTCGATATTGACAAAAGTTGCGGCGATCACTGTCTTGTCGGGCTGCAGCGAGCTGGCATGCGTGACGAGGTCCGTCGCCGCTTCGTCGACCAGCTTCAGAATATCGATTTCGCTGTCATTGCGTAGGGGGGCGTGATTCGTCGTCGAGCAGCCGGTCGCTACTGCCAGACATAAAGACAGGGCCACGCCAACGAAGGGTTTCCAGAATCGAGTCATGTTCATGGCCTGCTTACCAGCGGTTGGTGACGGGAATATGTGTCGCGCCGGACTCGTAATGATCATCATCACCGGCATTGATGTAATAGATGTTCGAGGAGGAGTACAGGATTCGGTTGTTGTCGGTGACCTGGGTGGTGATGATCACTTCCTCGTTGCTGAGCGCCGCCCAGTTGCCGCTGAACGCATCGATCAATCCTGCGGCCGGAATTAGCGCCAAGGCCGGTTCACGCCATTGGTTGATCGGCAGGGTGGCGACTGCCACCCCCGTGGTCAGCGCCGTCCAGGTGCCGCGTGGCTGACGGATGAAGTCGCGGTCCCGATGTTTGACGACCTGCACGGTATAACCGATCTGGGCGGCATTGATGGGGTCGGTGCGAACGGCGGCGCCACCCGATACCAGTTGGCTGATCAGCAGTTCATCGAAGCCTCGGGCGAAAGGCGTGGCTTGCCGGTTTGCCGAGATGAAAAGAGATCTGTCTCGCAGGCTGGGGTTTGACAATATCTGTTGCGCCTCATGCTGGGCCAGCACGTCCCAATGGTGGGCAGCCTGCATTTTCTGCTGTTCCGTAATAGGGTAGGTCGTCACCATGGGGGCTTGCGAAGTGTTGACGTAAAAGCAGCCACTCAATAGCGCTGCGCTGCCTATGGCAACGATCCATGTCCTGACCGGCATGATGGTTATCCTGTCTCGATAGGTAGAGTTGTCTCTTGAAAGTATCGGCGTGACAGGGAAAAGCTTGAGGGAGATTGAGAAGCCACGGGAAACATGGTGGTGGCATCGATCTTGCTGCGAGCACCTTCCGGCAGGTTGTCATTACTCTATTGTGTGCTGAGAGTCTGTAAGTCGAAAAGACGCCGGCTTCAGACATTGGCTTTTTCGACCACGGGCCGCATGACGCCATCAGGGGCCATGGGTGTTGATCTGTATCAACGCTGGCGGTGGCGAACTTGACCGGTATCAAGCCACGCCGACAGGGGCTCCCCATAATGGAAGACAGAGCAAAAAGGCAACCCGATGCGAGGTTGTCTGGGCAGTGACCTGTCTGATTCAGCAAGGGGAGAAAAAAATGAAATACCGTGCCTGGGCATTTGTTGCTGCCATGGGAGTCGCCGCATCCGTGGCTACCTCGCCGGCCATTGCGGATCGCATTGCCGATGAACCGATCAAGCCCGTAGAGCCTGTCAGTGTCGAGAACCCGCTCAAGGTAGAGCTGGGTAAGAAACTATTCTTCGACCCAAGGCTGTCACGTTCAGGGGCCATTTCCTGTAACTCCTGCCACAACCTCAGCATGGGCGGTAGCGATAACCTGCCGACCTCCATCGGCGATCATTGGCAGGAAGGGCCGATCAACTCGCCCACGGTGCTCAATTCCAGCCTGAGCATGGCGCAATTCTGGGATGGCCGGGCCAAGAGCCTGCAGGAGCAGGCCGCCGGACCCATCGCCAACCCCAAGGAAATGGCTTTTACGCACAGCCTGGCCATCGACGTACTGAGCTCCATTCCCGAATACCGTCAGATGTTCCGCGATGTCTACGGCACCGGCGAGATCAGCATGGATGAGGTGACCGATGCCATCGCCGAGTTCGAGAATACGCTGGTCACTCCCCACTCGCGCTTCGATCAGTGGCTGAAGGGGGACGACAGCGCCTTGAGCGACGTCGAGTTGGCCGGCTACGAGCTGTTCAAGGAGATCGGCTGTGCCGGCTGTCACCATGGGCCGGCCGTGGGCGGCACTTCCTTCCAGCGCATGGGGATGTTCGAGGAGTATCTGACCAATAACCCGTCGCAGGGGCGTTTCGAGGTCACCGGTCAGGATGCCGACCGGATGACATTCAAGGTACCCACCCTGCGCAACGTGGAACTGACCTACCCGTACTTCCATGACGGTGCCTACTGGAAACTGGAAGAAGCGGTGAATGTCATGGCCACTCTACAGGTGGGACGTCAGCTCGAGCAGGAGAATATCGAAAAGATCGCTGCGTTCCTGCGGACTCTGACGGGAGATCAACCGGACTTTGCCATGCCGCAGCTACCTCCCTCCAGTGTGGAAACGCCGCGGCCGATTCCCTTCGCGGAATAAGTAAGACGGATGACAAGAGCCCCGCCCGTCATCGACGGGCGGGGCTCTTGTTTGCGTAGCGCTTTCGTGGCTTCTGTTTTCGTGGCTTTCGGATCGCCTCAGGCCGCGGCGATGGTTTGACGCTGATGGACACGTCGACCGTTCGCCCAGGTGGCATATACGCTGCGCTCGTCGCCCAGGATCATCAAGGCGAACAGACGCTCCGCCAGCGTCGTGGTGCGTGCCATGCGCCGTGACAACAGCGGTGTAGCGTCCAAGTCGAGTACCACGATATCGGCTTCCGCCCCCTCGCGTAGACTGCCGATGTGCTGGTCAAGGTGCAGCGTCCGGGCATTGCCCAGGGTCAGGCGGTAAAAGCCTTGCCAAGCCGTCAGGGGCTGGCTGAGTAGGGCGCCGACCTGGTATGCCCCCTGCAGGGTGCCGAAGCCGGAAAGGTCGGTGCCGCCACCCACATCGCTGGCCAGGGACGTGTTGAGGCCGGCTTCTTGACAGGCCATGCGATCGAACAGGCCACTGCCCAGGAACAGGTTAGAGGTGGGACAGAAGGCGATGCTGGCACCGGCCTGGGCCAGACGCTGACGCATTTCCTGGGTCAGGTGAATTCCGTGGGCGAAGGTGCTGCGCGGGCCCACCAGACCGTAATGCTCGTAGACGTCGAGATAATCCCGGCGCTCCGGATACAGCTCGGCGACCCAGTCGATTTCGCCGAGGTTTTCGGAAAGGTGTGTCTGCAGATGCAGGTTAGGGGCATTGCGCAGAATCGCTCCCGTCGCCTCGAGCTGAGCCGGAGTGGAGGTCGGGGCAAAGCGTGGTGTCAAGCTATAACCCAGGCGGTCCTTACCGTGCCAGTCGGCGATCATGCGCTCGGTGTCGCGTGCGCCGCCTGCGGCGGTATCGACCAGCGCCTCGGGTGCGTTGCGGTCCATCAATACCTTGCCGGCGAGCATGCGCAACCCGCGACGCCGGGAAGCGGCAAAGAAGGTATCCACCGAGATCGGATGCGAGGTGCAGAATACCTGGGCGGTCGTCGTGCCGGCCCGCAGCAATTCGTCCAGAAAGGCCTCGGCGATATTCTCGGCATGGGCGCGTTCGGCAAACCGGCACTCTTCGGGAAAGGTATATTCATTGAGCCAGTCGAGCAGTTGGCGACCATAGGAGGCCATGATCTCCAACTGCACATAATGTACGTGACTGTCGATGAAACCTGGCATCATCAGCTTGCCGGTATAATCCACCACTTCTATGCCCTGCGGCAGGCGTGGCGCCAGAACCGCGTAGTCTTCCACGGCGTGGATGCGGCCATTAACCATCCAGATGGCGCCATCCTCAAGGTAAAGTACACTGCCATCCGCCGGTGTATCGCCTTCACCGGGATCATTGAGAAACGTCAGCAACGGGCCACGCAATACGCGAGTATCAGCCGTCATAAAGGGAGTCTCCTGAAATAGGGCGCGAGAGCGCTCGCTTAATTCTGTTGAGGTGTCTCGAAGACGTCACGCAATGCCCGAGCGGATAAACCGCGCTGGTCGGCTCCGCCGGGTGCCGATTGAAGCGTGAGCAGTTCGGCCGTCACGGCCAGGGCAATTTCGTAGGGGCGCTTGCCTTGCGCGCCGGGAATCCCGATGGGGCAGCGTACCTTTTCCAGGGCCGTCGCAGCGTGGCCCGTTTCATGCAATCGACGCCGGAAGCTGGCCCACTTGCTGTGCGAGCCGATCAGCCCGATGGAAGCACTATCCCCACGCCTGAGCAACGCCTCGACCAGCGCGCGGTCCTGAGCATGATCATGGGTCATGATCAGCGCATGCGCCCCGCCAGGCATGTCCGCTACCGCCTGGCGGGGGACAGTCAGGGTATGGCAGGAGAGCCGGGCTTGCTCTTTAGCCCAAGCCGGAAACGCATCCGCTCGACTGTCGAACCACCATACCCGCCAGGGTAATGGCGCCAATAGACCGACCAGCGCCTGTCCCACATGACCGGCGCCGAACAGGGCGACAGTCATCTCTGCTCCGGCAAAGAGTTCGAGCAGTACATGCACGTAACCGCCACAGCATTGGCCCGAGCGTCCCCCGAGCGGGAAGGCCTCGAGCTGCGGCGTCATTGCCGGTTTGCCGTCTGCCAGCGCTGTCAGCGAGGCGCGTGCGCTGGCAATCACCTGATGCTCGAAGGTGCCGCCGCCTAAGGTGTCGAATACCTGTGTTGCGGTAATCACCATCTTGGCGCCGGGTTCGCGCGGGGTCGAGCCCGCCGCCCCGACCACGCTGGCCAGAGCGTGTGGTTCCCCGTCTCGCTGTAGGCGAGCAAGGGCGTCATACCAGGCCATGCGAGGTTTCCTGGGAGCGCTTGCCTTGCCTTTGCGCATTGCGCAGAGCCTCGGCGGCCATCAATATGCGTTCCGGCGTCGCCGGCGTGTCGAGACGCGGGCAGTATCGATAATCGACCAGGCTGGAAAGCGCGTCACGTAGCGCCGACCACACCGAAATGCCCAGCATGAACGGTGGCTCGCCTACCGCCTTGGAGCGATAGAGACTGGCCTGAGAGTTGGGATGGCCCTGGAGCAGCTCGACATTGAATTCCGGCGGAAGGTCACCGAAGGCCGGGATCTTGTAAGTCGCCGGGCCGTCCGAGATCAACCGTCCTTCGGCGTTCCACTTGAGCTCTTCGCTGGTCAGCCAGCCCATGCCCTGAATGAAGCCGCCTTCGACCTGGCCCATGTCGATGGCAGGATTCAGCGAGTCGCCCACGTCATGGAGGAGATCGGCGCGGGTCAGGCGATACTCGCCGGAAAGTGTGTCGACAACGACTTCGGCCACCGCCGCGCCATAGGCGAAGTAGTAGAAGGGCCGGCCCTTGCCGATATCGCGGTCGTAATGGATCAGCGGCGTGGAGTAGAAGCCCGTCGCGGACAGCGGGATGCGCCCCAGATAGGCGGCCTGAACCAGCTCGCCCCAGGCGATACGGCGCTCGCCCTCGCCACTGCCGGTAACCAGCTCACCGTTTTCCAGGCGCATGCCTTCGCGGTCGAGCTGATAGTGCTCGGCAGCGAAGTCGAACAGGCGCTTACGGACCTGGCTGGCGGCGTCGCGTGCAGCCATGCCGTTCAAATCGGCACCACTGGATGCCGCGGTCGGCGAAGTGTTGGGCACCTTATCGGTACGTGTTGCGGTAATGCGCACGTTGTCCAGCTCGAGCCCTAGCTCGCGCGCCACCACCTGGCATATTTTGGTATGCAGGCCCTGGCCCATTTCGGTGCCACCGTGATTGATCATCACGCTACCGTCGGTATACACGTGCAACAGCGCGCCAGCCTGATTGAGATGCTTGGCAGTGAAGGAGATACCGAACTTCACCGGCGTCAGCGCCAGACCCTTCTTGAGCACCGGACTTTTGGCGTTATAGGCGGTGATCGCAGCGCGCCGTGTCCAGTAGTCGCTGCTCTTTTCGAGCCGCTCGATCATCTCGACCATCAATGCCATCTGATCGATCTGCTGGCCATAGTGGGTGACGTCGCGTCCCGGGCGGTAGAGGTTGCGCTTGCGTACCGTCAGCGGATCCTCGCCGACGTGGCGGGCAATGTCGTCCATGGCCTGCTCGATGATCATCATGCCCTGTGGCCCGCCGAAGCCGCGAAAGGCGGTATTGGAAGCGGTATGCGTGCGGGCGCGATAGCCGGTGACCCGGGCACTGCCCAGCGAATAGGCGTTATCGGCATGGAACATGGCGCGGTCCACCACCGCTTCGGAGAGGTCCGGTGAATGACCGCAGTCGCCAATCAACGTGATGTCACCGCCGAGCAGTATGCCTTGATCGTCGAAACCCAGCCGATAGCGGTTATGGAAAGGATGACGCTTGCCGGTGGCGCGCATGTCCTCTGAACGCGGCAAGCGCAGGCGCGCTGCGCGGCCGGTGCGTCGGGCAAAAAGGGCGGCGATACACGCCCAGGGGGCCGCCTGGGTTTCCTTGCCACCGAAGCCGCCGCCCATGCGTCGGACTTCCACGGTGACCGAGTGGAAGGGGACGTCGAGCACCTCGGCGATCAGTTTCTGCACTTCGCTGGGATGCTGGCTAGAGGTATGCACGACCACACCTTCGTCTTCGCTGGGCAGTGCCAGACAGGCTTGCCCTTCCAGATAGAAGTGCTCCTGACCGCCGACGAATTGCTGGCTTTCCAGCACGTGGGGCGACGTCTCGAGCGCCTGCTGCCAGTCGCCGCTTTGCTGCACATGGGTGGGGCGTACGAACTCCTCGGCCTCGGCAGCCGCGATCGGATCCAACTGGGCAGGCAGGGGATCGAACTCAATGATCGCCTGCTGGACCGCCAGTCTCGCCGCCTTGTGGCTGACTGCAGCCACGGCGAACAGCGGCTGGCCGACGTGGCGGATCTCGTCGGCGACGAACAGCGGATCGCCGGGGAATACCGGCCCGACATCGGTATGACCGGGAATATCCGCCACGGTGATCACATCCACCACTCCGTCGGCGCACTTGACCTTTTCCAGGTCCAGACGCGTCAGTCGCCCATGGGCTACCGTACTCAGACCCACCGCGATATGCAGTGCGTCGGCCGGGGCGCTGAGATCGTCGAGATAGGCGGCGCGGCCGGTGACATGCTTGATCGCACTCTCATGCGCCTGGCCGTGTCGATGGGGATGAACCACATCACGGGCCAATGGGCCATCGGCCTGAATCTGTCCCTGCAGTTCGCGGCGGGCCTCAATGGACTCGGGGGCGATGTCGGACGTCTTGGACGAGAAGTTCTTAGTCAGCGTACGCATCGAGGCTGACCTCCATGGCGTTGTGATGAGCGGAATCTAGCGTCAGTCGCAGGCGTTCAAGCAGGTTGGCAGCGGCGATCAGGCGATACTCGCTGGAGCCGCGTACATCGCTGAGTGGCTGGAATTCGCCACGCAAGACGGCTTTGGCCGCCTCGAAAACCTTGGCCGAGGGCTCTTGGCCTTCCAATGCCGCTTCGGTTTGTAAAGCGCGGCGGGGAATCGCGGCCATGCCACCGAACGCCAGGCGAACGTCGCGCAGTACGTTACCCTCGACACGCCAGCTAAAGGCGCCGAGCAAGGTGGAGATGTCGTCCTCGCGGCGTTTGGAGAGTTTCCAGACGGCCAACTGCTGCTCTTGTATCGGCCGGGGCAGGAAAATGGCACGGATGAATTCGCCTTCGGCAAGCGCGGTCCGTTTATAGTCGAGGAAAAACTCCTCGAGAGCCAGTTCGCGAGAGCCGTCGGGGCCATCCAGCGCCAGCCTGGCGCCCAGTGTCAGCAGCACCGGCGGTGTATCGCCGATGGGCGAGGCGTTGGCGACGTTTCCGCCCAGCGTGCCGCGGTTGCGGACCTGCGCCGACCCAAGCCGGTGCAATAAACGCGCGAACGCGGGGTAATGCACCGCGAGCAGCGGCTCGAGACGGGAGTAAGTCACGGCGGCGCCGATCCACCAACCTTCGGCGGTCTCTTCGAGCGTGTTCAGTTCGGCCACCTGGCGGACATCGATCAGCTCGGATAGCGGCTTCAGCTGTTGCGTTGCCTCCAACCACAGGTCGGTGGCACCGGCGACCAGGCGCGCCTCGGGGCGTTCACGCTTGAGTTCAAGCAACTGGACGAGAGTCCGCGGTGCGACAAAGTGACTGCCGCCTGAGGCGCTGTGGTTGGACGTTTGTTGCCGCAGGGTGGCCACGTTTATGGCCAGGCCCGAATCGTCGGCCCAGGAGGGGCGAGTATCGGTGGTTTCACCCATGCGCAGGGCGGCATCGCGGATCGGACGGTAGCCGGTGCAACGGCACAGGTTGCCGCCGAGTGCGGCCTCCAGGCGCTGCTGGCTGAGCGGGGCAGGCGCATGCCGCTGCTCTTCATGCAGGGTGAACAATGACATGACGATGCCTGGTGTACAGAAGCCGCACTGGCTGGCATGGCATTCGACCATGGCGGATTGCGCGGGGTGCAGAGCCTCGTCACGTGACAGGCCTTCCACCGTCACCAGATGGCAGCCGTTGAGTTGATGCGCGGGCATGATACAGGCGTTGGCGCTGTGATAGTGCAGCCGGCCTGCGTCGTCAGGCTCGCCAACGGCCACGGTGCAGGCACCGCAATCGCCCGAGGCGCAGCCTTCCTTGGTACCGGTGCGCCCCAATGTGGTGCGCAAAAGCTCCAATGTGCTCATGTCTGGTGCGATATCGGCACATTGTTGGCGCTGGCCATTAAGGTAGAAGTCGATCATCACGGTTCCGCCAGTGGTAAAGAATATTGTTCGGTTCGGTCATTATGCGTCAGGACGCCATGGGGCATGCCGAGAGGCGTGGCTCGACCCTGAATGAACTGCAAGGCTGGCTCAGCCGAGAAGTTGCGGACTTTCTATGGATTACATCGTCCACGCCAGACCTGAGTTATCCTTTTCTGACCAAATGGTCAAGCGCTGAAAAGCGTGAGTGAAATCCGACTGGATGGCAAGTTTAATGCTACTGACTTGGCGATGCCGCCGGGCAAACGGCTGTTGCGGACAGCCTTGGAGATGCGAATCCGCGAGTTGGGCGAGCTTTATGCCATGCCGCTGTCTCCCTCGGCGTATGTGCAGTCGCTCTCGATGGGCGAACGTCAGCGTCTCGAGATATTGCGCTGCCTGATCCAAGACACTCAGCTATTGATCCTGGACGAGCTCGGTGCTAACGCCCGGCGAGGTCGAGCCGCTATTCGCCACGCTGCGCCAGCTGGCCAGCGAAGGTACGGGCATTCTGTTCATCAGTCACAAGCTCAAGGAGGTTCAGGCGTTGTGCCAGACGGCCACCGTGTGGGCTGTGGAGAGGCCGGGAAGCCACCTACATTGCCTATGGTGTGTACTCTGGGGCAGACTCTGGGTCCCGCAGCGTGGGTGAATGTCATCATGACCTCAATGAGCATACCTGAGGGCGGGGTTCGTGCCCGCAATGAAAGCCTTATTTTCGAAGCCGCAGAACGCATGTTCGCCTGCCATGGCTATCGAGGTGCCAGCGTGCAGAGCATTGCCGAAGCTGCGGGACTGCCCAAGTCCAATGTGCTGTACTACATTGGCAGTAAACGTCAGCTATACGTCTCTCTGCTCGAGCGCATGATGTCGCGCTGGAACATGATGCTGGATGACATCAGCGAGGAGGATGACCCGGCGCAGGTGCTGGAAGCCTTCATCCGCACCAAGATGCGCCTGACTCGGATGCATCCCCAGGGCTCGCGGTTGTTTGCCGCAGAGATTCTCCAAGGCGCACCTTTTTTGCAGGAATATCTCAAGGGTGAACTGCGCGAGTGGGTTAGGGCACGTGCCAAGGTGCTCGAACAATGGTCTCGCAGGGGCCTGATGGATCCGGTGGATCCGGTATGGTTGATCTTCCTGATCTGGTCGGCGACTCAGCACTATGCGGATTTCGAGGCCCAAGTGTTGGGAATTACCAACCGTGCCGAGCTCGAGGAGAGCGACTATCAGTCGATTACCGACTTTTTATGCCAAGTCGTGCTCAAGGGGTGTGGCGTTAAAAAATAAAACAGAGAGGGAGTAATCCGTTCATGTCGAAGCAGGCTCAAGGCTGATAGCGGGAAGAACCATATGCCGGAGGGTGGCGCATCCGGCATGTTGGGGCTTATCTCACAGGAACCAGGCGACAACCAGCTGCGGTGCACTATTGATGTTGTGGCCGGCGTCACCTCCTTGCCTGCATAGTCGAAGTGGCCCTTGAAGAGCCATTTGGTATCAGCGATCTCTAACTTGCTGCCCCAGACCAGCGTGACCTGCCAAGTCGCCCGGTATATCCGTGTCGTTACGAACATAGCCGTTGACCTGGAAGTAATCCATGCCAGGGATAGCCAGGTTCACACCCAGGCCATAGAGGCGACGATTGAGGTTATCACCCCATTTCCACATTCCCATCACAGACGGGCTTCGTTGGAAGGCGGCGAGCGAATAACGAGGCTGGCCAGGCCAAGCTGTACCGATAATGCGTGAAATGTATTATCGTAGGGCTGGCTTGGGCATCGTCAACGTACGGATATAAGGTAAACCATAGTTATGAAAACAGGACTGTTTCTCGCCAGCTTACCGTTGCTAGTGCTGCTGGGATGCAGCGATGATGCACCGCCGAACGTTGAGGCCCCTGATGCTCAATCGAATGTCCAGGATGTCGAGGATGGCGCGAAGAAAGGTGAAGCGTTTCGCGTCACCTGCGAGGATGATGCCAAGTTCTTGATTCGTTACGTTCAGAACGACGAGCAAGATACGGTCGAACTAACCTATGATAATGAGGTTTACGAATTGAAGAGGGTCGAAGGGGCCTTGGATAAACGTTATGCTTCTCCGCAGGGCCCCGTCGAGGGAGTCGGAGTCGAATGGCTACATGACAAGGATGAAGCCACTTTATCGACATATCCGATTGGCTCTGATAGCAGTAAAACCGGCACGCCGTTACATATTCGTTGCCACGCGCGGTAAGTAGTGACGTATTGACAAGCCGGTAGTGCCTGAATCGACTAAATGGCACTCCTGGCTTGTGCTTGGTTTCGCGGATTCTCTTTTATATCATGTTAAGCGGCAAACATTTGTTCAAGCGAAGCCAGGCCGCCATAGATGACTTAGCGAGTTGAGCTTTTTGCCCAGATCCGCATCGGATGAGGCCGCGTCTTGGCCACGTCCAAATATAAACAGATCCATTATCCAGCCTTGAGTTTTTTCTTCGGTGAGCTTGGCATTTTGCAGTTCGAGTTGCACGGCATCTTCATCATTCACAAAGGCTGGGCTGGAATGAGCCGCCTGTAGCATTCTGCCTGCAAATAGCATGTATTCATCGATATTGGCGAAGCGATTTCTATTGCGGAAGAAAACTCCTACAGCAGCAACATGAATAACCCGGCCTTCGTGTTTGCCATACCAATGTTCGACCCGTGCCGACTCCAGCATTCCATCAGGCGCGTTGATGGCATGAAGTAGCTTTCGAAGGAGCGGTTGATCCTCGACCTCAGGTATCTCTTCGATAATTTCCGGATGAGCCACTAACGAGCGATACGGGTATACCACACCCTCTGCATGATGCTCGGCGTCGTAAGGTATTTCAAAAACCTCGTTGTCCAGAGTCAGGCGTAGGCCGACTTTTCTAATCATCGTGCGCTCTCTCAAGCTAAAATACTCAAAATTATCAAACCCATGCGCGAGAAACCATCATGACGTCGATAGCGAATAGTACATCTTGTACTGCGGTTAGGCTTGAGAGAGCTACCTATACGCTGGCAGGAAACGGCTAACCGCCACCGAGGCCTTCCACTACATACCCCGTCCCCCCGCATTGCGGACATTCTTCCTGGCCAATGCGGCCACTGCCTTGACACTTACGACATAGATTCTCTCCGGTTCCGGGTGTCCCTGGCGATGCCTCATCACCGGGCTCCATTGATCTATCTGGGTGGTTATCTTGTAGGGTCATGTCAGTAATCCTCTTCAAGCAGGATGACAACATCGATAATTGCTATCTTGCAGTGTCTAACGGCTTCTCACTATAACGTGGCAACTTAAAGCGTGTGCTGCAAGGGCAACGAAGCACAGCTAAAGAAACGCAGGATGACGAATCGGTATCGCCAGACCAACTGCGCTTTCGCATATGCCGGTTTAGGCTAACCTATTATTATCTATTTGAGGAGCTGGCCTATGTTCTTTCAAAGTACAATATGGGTGCTAGCGATTCTGGTCCTTGCGGCGCTAGGGGCATTGTCGCTACTCCTGAGATGGCGTAAGAAGAAGGGGAAATTCTTGCCTCGCGTACGCTTTAGCGATGATGACCCTCGCGCTAAAGAAGCAAGCGAGTGGCCGGAATATATGAGGCAGGTCTTATTGCCTGTCGCTGGCATCGCATTAGTCGTCGCTATCATCTATTTGTTTTATATCTATCGCCATATAAGCCAAGCGGAAATATAATTCCGATTCAAGGAAAAAGCCCCCTAAAGGGGGCTCACCTTAAATAGG
Organism: Halomonas sp. WWR20; assembly: GCF_054602495.1. Taxonomy (NCBI): domain Bacteria; kingdom Pseudomonadati; phylum Pseudomonadota; class Gammaproteobacteria; order Oceanospirillales; family Halomonadaceae; genus Halomonas; species Halomonas sp. WWR20. The sequence continues at coordinate 423,067 of NZ_JBTRHR010000003.1, read as the reverse complement.
GGCTTCGCCGTTCTTCTCTTGGGCCAAGGCTCTAGCGTCTTCCTCGGAATCAAACAATTCAATGCTGGCGCCTGTTTGTGAATTGTAGACTTCGAACTGCGTTGCTGCCTCGCTGCCGGGTACGTCAATTTGTCGTACGGTGTATGTCTGGGTCAGCTCTCCTTCTCCCACCTGATCAAGAAGGGTATATTCTGGATCGCCTTCATAATCGCGTGCCGCTTTTATAGCTTCAGGTTCGGTGTCGTGACGTGAAACCTCGGCTCCGCTGCCAGCGTCGCTGGCATCAACGACTTTCCAGCCGATAATGAAACGGCTGTCTCCCCGGCTTTCGACAATAGGCTCGACACGGGCTGTTTTTACCATACGAACTCTCCTGTAAAACTAATAGTGCTACGTATATAGCTCAATTTGGCGGTATAAGCAGTGCGGTGCGAAGCTATACTCGGGAGACTGTACTTGGTAGCCGCTTTAAGGCTTGGCTAAGCCGGGCGGGAAGGAGGTGCATGCAGAAGGGAGATCAATTTCCCTGAAGTGCTTGGCCTCGGTACGACAAGATGATAGAACGCAAGGCTCGTGCGGTACCACGTGACTGAGATGACCCCCCTGACAGGATGCTGATTTCTCGTCAGCAACCAGGAAAATGCATGTTTCTTAATGATTTTTACACATTGACTGATGGGCGGATCTGCATCGCTGCAGACCAGGCTAGCCATTTCGCCAAGTGCATGGCCGATGACTACAATCCGATTCATGATCCGGACGCTCGACGCTTTTGCGTGCCGGGAGACCTACTGTTTGCGTTAGTTCTCGCTCGCCATGGCCTCTCTCAGCAAATGTCATTTCATTTTTGCGGCATGGTTGGTGACGGTGCTTCGTTACTCATTAGCGAACAGGATGATGGCAACCTCAAAGTGATCGATGATGCGGGCAAGGAATTCCTGCTTATCGAGCGAGAAGGGGCTACCACCCGGGATGCACGTATCGTCGAGTCTTTTATACGACGCTATATTGCCTTCTCCGGCCGAAACTTCCCCCATTATCTCAAGCCGTTGATGGAGGAGCACGGAGTGATGTTCAATCCTCAACGTCCGCTGGTCATCTATGATCGCATGGATTTCGCGCTGGATACGCTGGATATTGCTGAGTTGCAGGTGGAGTTCACTGGCTCCAAACTCCATATCAATGGCAAACGAGGTGAGGCGTATCTGAATTTTCGCATGATGTCACAAGGCCGACAGGTGGGGCGTGGCTCCAAAAAGCTCGTGATCAGCGGGTTGCAGCCCTACGATGCGTCGGTAATGGACGATTTCGTCGATAAGTTCAACCGACGCAAGGCGCAGACGGGCAAACTGAGTTAACCTGTCGTAAACGGATCGGTTCATTAACTGTGGGTTGAATGGGGCTTGTGCACTGCTGTATTGGCAGGCACACCGGGTGTGCTTAAGGAAACAGTAAGACCCTGGCTGTACTGTCGATGAGACGAGCTAGTCTAAATTTGCTAGCGAAATACGACTCACGACAGGGAAAATTGATGTGCTACTTGGATCTGTTAACTTTAAAATCGATGTGGATGTTGTCAGGTGTGCTAGAAGGGAATGATGAGGATACTGGGTCATAGCTCGGCATTCTATATAGGTCTACGTTTTTCTTGCTCAGCCTAGATTTACTGAGCGGCATTGAGGGCGCTGGGCCTCTTGAAGTGAGCCGACGTTTGCCACCTGCTTGCGACGCTTTTTTCAGTTCTTTTTTTGTCTCGGGTTCGCTTTGCAGGGGATATGTCATGCTACTTTGAACAACGTTAAATAAGCAGTGGTAGAAAAATGAAGTTTTCGAAAATCCTTGTCGTTTGTACGGGCAATGTGTGCCGTAGTCCCGTCGCGGAAGCTCTACTCAAGGCGCGACTGCCGCAACTCAGCATCGAATCTGCCGGTTTGGGAGCTCTTGTCGGTCATGACGTCGAGCCTACGGCAAAAACGCTAGCCGAGGCTGATGGGCTGAAAATCGGTAATCACCAAGCACGGCAGATTACCTCGGATATGATCCAGTCTGCCGATCTGATCCTAGTCATGAGCGAAGGCCAGCGGCATGCTGTGGCCAAGCTCGTACCCTCTGCCACCGGCAAGACGCTTTTATTCGGGCGGTGGTTAGGCGCGGGGGGAAGAGGCGAAGATATCCCCGATCCGTATCGAAAAAGCCGAGAAGCCTTCGAGCACGTTCACCACCAGTTGGTACGAGCTGCCGACACTTGGCAACCCAAGCTCATTTGATGTTTAGCCTATGCCAGCAGGCGGGCCTGCCCGGAAGCAGACAAAGTGGATCGGCATTGAACAGTTTGTTTAGGATTGATAACTTGGGTTAGCGGCGTTGTCATGATCGCGATGCTAGGTTGAAGCTCCACCCATAGGCAGGATGCTTATATGTTCAATCGATCAAGGAATGTCGCTTGCCCTAAATGTCATAATTTCAGCTCTTGGAAAGATATGAGGAATCCTCAGCCTTCCGATGAGCTCTTTTGCCAGCATTGTGATGCGCTCATTTCGAACTATGATGAATATGTGTGCGGTATGCTGAGAGACGAGGTGTCTCGCTTAATGGAACACTATGCTGCCCCGAACCCCGCTAGCGATCTCGCGCTTCTTAAAAGCGCTCTTTCCAGTCAAAACGCCCGCCTCTGAATCCCGATAAGCGGCCGCCCAGTGGTGGCTGCAGGGCAGTAATGGTAATCGGAGTAGCTGGCCGATACTGGAGTGATCCTATGACCTGTGGCTGTGAAGCGACCTTCTTAATCATGCCCTACTTTCGTCAGAAAAAAATAACGACTCTGTCACAAGCAACAACATTTGCATGATTAGACCTAGCATGGCAAGCAAGGCTTTCCAAGAATAAGCTGATCTGTAAGGGGTGTTAGTGAGAACCTCGACTAACTTATTCATGGCTATTCTAGCCTCCATAGAATGGCCGGTATAGGGAATTCGTATTGTGAGCACTGATATTAAAACTATAGTCTGGATTTTTATGAGTCAATGATAGACTATTCAATAGTCTGGTGTGACGACACCTTTCTGGTTGAATATCTTCATATAATATCTCGGCTGGTTCTGTAGCGCATAGTGTCGTCTCTCTTTCTTATCTATCGGGGGCGAAGTGAATCTATCACGCAGGAGCTTCATTCTTAAGGCATTACAGGCCGGTACCATTTTTACGGCAGCCGATAGTGCCTATTCCTACCTCCCCAACGCCAAGGGGTTGGCCGCTGACGCAGCAGAAGGAAAACATTGGCAGTCAGGCGAATATGATAATGGGCTGCGTCATGTCGATATCTCCAAGACTCGTGTCACTACCGCCACGGGGTCGCAAGCGTTGGATAGCGCTTTGGAGCAGCGGACTATATACGTAAATAACATTAACGAGATGGTGTCATTAAATACAAGTAAGCTAGCAGACATGCAGCTTGTTAACGTGATGGGATATGATATTCCGGGGGATGGCGGCGGCGGCTTTTTTCGCTGGTGTGCAGCTAGTACCGAGTTGCAAGATGGAGGGTTCGTTTTCGCGCCAGCTAGAGGAAGTCGGGGCCGATGGGTCCGCAACGCTGACAAATCTACCGTTTGTGTGGAATGGTACGGAGCTAAGGGCGACGGGGAAGCTGACGATACTGATGCGATACGTGCCGCATGTGCATCTTCTGTACCATACGATCATGATTACTCCGGCTACACGTTCCAAAAATCTGGAGGTAGGGAAATTCGACTGCGTTCGGGAGGTAATTACAAAATTACCAAGCCTATCTACTTGCGCAAAGGGGATTGGCTTCGAGGCAGCGGTTATACTTCCACCCGTATATTTACAAGCACTCCTGATATAGGCGAAATGATATATGTAGGTCATGGTCTAATAGAGGGAGCGCCGGTAAAGGATCCCGGCGGGCTAGTGCCCATAGTATCTGATATTTGCTTTGCGGAAACGACAGGTGGAACGTCGGCAATTTATCTTGATGGTATCCAAGGTTGGGTTGTTAGGAGTTGCTGGTTTTTCGTTGATGTTTGCGTTCGGACAGAAGGAAATACAACCGACGGGCAGCTTCTCAACAGCTTGGCTGATAATGGCACCTCTCATTTGATTATGATGAAGGGGGCAGGCGATGAATACAATACATCGCAGACGACCCTTATCGAGGGCTGTACTGTTTTCAAGAGCCGTTATGGAGGAATAAAAATAGATGGAGTGACCGACTTGATCATCTCAAACTGTTTTTTCAATTTTGTCCCTGAATATGGTATATACACAGGAGGGAGGAAGAAGAATTCTCGCATAAAAGTAGTTGGTTGTAACTTTAAGGCAGAAAGAGGAGGTGCCTCTATAGCGCCCTACCAACAACATATACGAGTAACATCGCCAACAAAAGGATTTGAAATCGCTGACTGTAGTTTTTCATATTCTCGCCATGCAGATGTCTATAGTACATCTGGGGTAAGCGTGAGAGGAGGCTTGTCTTTTGCGGCGGGGAGTGTATCTATTCGTGTTAGCGGCGGAACAGCTACTAGTGTTTCAGGTATGCGTTTCATGGAAACCGGCGATACTCCTATATACGCAACTTCTAGTATTAGCGTGACGAGCTGTGAATTCTTGAATTCTTTTAACGATGGCCATCCGAAGGAGGATTGCAAAAGTGGTGCAGTGCATCTAAGTCAATCAGCAGGAGGATCAATAGTGCATAACAATATAAGATATGATTCGAAAGGGCCAGTGGTTAGTTCTGAAGGAATCAGCGGTTGTATCACATCAGGAAACCTTTCATCTTATTTTCTAGATGTGGTGCATTGCACAAGCGAGGGGGTCAATTACTATGCAAATGAGAGAGTTGATAATCCTATTGGGAGATGGAGAAACGTAACGAAGATAGGAGGCTCTTACGTGTCGTGGGTTGATTCTACAGGGGCACTCAGAATAAAGGGTGGAAACCCGACGAACGATACGGATGGAACTCTCGTTGGATTAATATGATTCGAGAGTCTGAACTACTCCCTCTAGGCTTAGGTGCCATATCCGGAGGGTATTATAATATCTTGGGCTTGAAAGATGTGCCTTCTCTGAAGGCTTAATATTGCAACTTGGCAAATCTCACCGCTAGGCTCAATCTTTATAGCCTTCTATTATTGCGGCCAGCCTTAGTCGCCATAAGAGCGTACTACATCACCCCCTGCAGCCAAGCCTTGCATAGCCAGCCACCGGCACGAGCGATTTCCGCCTCACTCGTGCCGGCATAGCCCAGCACCAGACCGGGCTCTCTATGGTTCCCTAAGTAGTAACGCGACAAGGGCGATAGGGTAATGCCTTGCTCATGACATTGAGCCACTAGGTGTTGTTCCAGCCCCAGTGATTCGAGTTTTGCCACCAGATGCATGCCGGCCTGGCCTTGTGAAAGCGCTAACCCCTGCGCCGTGGCGGGCGCCAGAGCGTCACGTAGACAGGCCTGACGATGGCGATAGCACGTTCGCATGCGCGCCACATGTCGAGCGAAATGTCCCTCGGCAATGAATTCGGCCAGTGCCGACTGCACGGCATACTGACCCTCCCGGTGCAGGCGAGCATTGGCGCGCCGAAAGTCATCGACCAGCGCATAAGGCAGCACCAGGTAGCCCAGGCGTAGCCCCGGATAGAGGACCTTACTGAAGGTGCCCACGTAGATTACCGGCGCTCGCCCGGCGAGTCCCTGCAATGACGCTACCGGGGGAGTGGTGTAACGGAATTCGCTGTCGTAATCGTCCTCGACGATCCAGGATTTATATCGTTCGGCACACGCCAGCAGCGCGAGACGGCGTGCCATGGTCATCGTCACTCCGCTGGGATATTGATGCGACGGGGTAACATAGATCAGCCTGGGAGCAGGGGCCTCTGGGGACAGCGCATCGGGATGGATGCCTTGTTCATCCACGGGTACGGGAATCGTGTTCAGCCCGGCCATGGAAAAGCAGGCCTGGGCGCCGCCATAGCCGGGTTCCTCAATCCATGCCGCATCGCCGGGATCCGCCAGCAGCCGAGCGATCAGTTCGAAGCCCTGCTGAGCACCTTGAGTGATAAGGATCTGTTCGGGGCGGCAGTGCACCGAGCGTGCCAAGTGTAGATAATCGCAGAGTGCCGTCTTCAGGGCCGGCAGTCCGCCCTGAGCCTGGTAGTCGAACCAATCTTCCTGCGCTCGGTACTGGTGGCGCCGCAACATGCGCTGCCAAAGCTCGCGCGGGAACCGGTCAAGTGCCGGAATACCCGGTGCGAAGGCACGATGGCTGGTACCCATCGTGCCGCAGAAATCGAGCAGTTGCTGTCCTCGCCGAGAGAGTCGACCGGCCTCGGAGATCGGGGCTCGTCCGGCCATGCCGGCCGGCGTCGGGGGCAGATCGGCGACGAATAGCCCGACGCCCTGGCGCGCCGCCACAAAGCCCTCCGCCACCAGCCGATCCATGGCAGCGAGTACGGTATTGCGCCCCACGCCCAACGACTGCATCAAGCGGCGCGACGAGGGCAGGGCGCTGCCAGAAGCCAGCTCACCGTTCTGAATCCATCCGCGTAGCGCGTCGTAAAGGCGCTGTGTCAGCGTGCCGGTCCCGGCGACAGCCAAGTGCATGGCCAGCGCCTCAATGACCCATTCGCTGTGTGCTCGCTCGTGGTCCACTGGTTCCCCGTTTTTACTTGGAATTGGCCCTTATGTAAGAACCACTATGACGACAAACTGACGGCCTGTCACTTTGATCCGCCAGGAGCGACCATGAACGCCATCCGTCCCGCCAGCGTCTCCGATCTCGATGCCCTGAGCCGGCTACTCGACGGTTACCGTCGCTTCTATGACCAGACCGGCGACGTGGCGGCCGCTCGTACCTATCTCGTTCAGCGCTTTGCCTTGGGCGACTCCCGGCTGTTGGTGCATGAAGCCAACGGTGCGCTGACAGGCTTCGTTCAGCTCTATCCGGGGCTCTCCACTGTCAGCCTCGGTCCACGCTGGACCCTGGCTGACCTCTATGTATTGCCCGAGGCGCGTGGGCAGGGTATCGGCCGGGAACTGATGCAAGCCGCGACCGAGCTGGCCGTCGATCAGGGCGTTCGCCGGCTGACGCTGAATACGCAGACCCACAATCACCCCGCGCAACGCCTCTACGAGTCGCTGGGCTGGCAACGCAATGATGCCTTTCACGCCTATACGCTCGTAATCGACTGAACGAAAGGAAGCCGGCCATGCCTGACCTCGTCGCTAATCGTTTCGACCAACCCATCGGCTCTGTTGTGCCGGAGTGGCAGCCACCGGGGCGGCCCGGTGCTACCCCGATGAAGGGACGCTTCTGCCGCCTCGAGCCTCTGGATGCCGAGCGCCATGCCTCGTCACTGTGGAGCGCCTGGCAACTGTCCGGCCCGCAACTGCCGGAGGATCGTGCAGGCGAGGCCCGCTGGACATACCTGGGTGGGCGGCCCTTTGATAACTTGGAGAGCTGCTATGGCTGGCTGCATCAGCGCAGCATGAGTCCGGATCCGACGTTCATGGCCGTCATCGACGTGGATAGCGGAGACGCTCTGGGTGTCGCCGCCTGGCTCAACGTCGTGCCCGAGCACGGCACGGTCGAGCTGGGACATCTGAGCTTTTCGGCTCGGCTGTCCCGTACCTCGGCCGCTACCGAGGCGCTGGTGCTGATGATGGCTCATGTGTTTGCGCTGGGCTACCGCCGACTGGAATGGAAATGCGATGCGCTGAATGCCCCGTCACGACGGGCCGCGCAACGGCTCGGCTTTCAGTTCGAAGGCATTTTCAGACAGCACCGTGTCGTAAGTGGCCATAACCGGGACTCTGCCTGGTATTCCCTGCTCGACACCGAATGGCCCAAGCTGCAACCGCTGTTCATGCGCTGGCTGGCGCCAGAAAATTTCGATGCCCGGGGCCGGCAGCGCATCTCGCTGTCGACGCTGACCAGTGCGGCGTAACAGGCGCCGGCTGTCTCTTTCCCTCTGAAAAAGAGCCGCTATGTATCTACCCGCTCAGTTTGCCCTGACCGATTCCGACGCCCTGCGTACAGTAATAGAGGCCAACCCCTTTTCCTCGCTGGTTACGACCGGCCCCGAAGGCCTGACCTGTGATCACCTGCCGCTCCTGTTCGAGCCGACCGAGGACGGAAAAGGCATACTGCGTGGCCATATTGCTCGTGCCAACGCCCTCTGGCGTGCGGGTGAGCGGGACGCTCTGGCAATTTTTCACGGCCCCCAGGCCTACATCACGCCGAGCTGGTATCCCGACAAGCAGAAACATGGCCGGGTGGTGCCCACCTGGAATTATCAGGTGGTACATGCTCACGGCCGGCTGTGCTTTATCGAGGATCCCGCTTGGCTCAGACAAAATGTCGCTGCGCTGGTTGAGCGCTTCGAAAGTCAGCGGACGGTCCCTTGGGCACTTGAGGATGCGCCCGAGGACTATATCGAAAACATGTGTCGCGCCATTGTGGGGATAGAGCTCACCATCACGCGGCTGACGGGCAAGCATAAGGCCAGCCAGCACAAGTCGTACGAAGAGCGCGAGGCCATCCGGCGAGGGCTTCTGGAAGAATATGGCGTCGATGCCGAGAAGGCTGCCTGCTTGAGCGGTATTGGCTCTTCCTGAGTGAGGGGCGGGAGAATTCTCGGGCACGCTTGTGGCATTATGATAAAAACGCTTTCGGGACGGATCGATGGGCGGGCGACGTAACGACAACATGAACTTCTGGCGCGATGCCGATCTGCCCTATATCGAGGCACGCGTCACGCGGGATGGCCGAGGTATCGGTTACGCCAAGCATAGTCATGACACGTTTTCGATCGGTGCCGTTACCGGCGGCCAGAGCCTCTATTGGCATCAGAAGGCCGCCAGCACTGTCACACGTGGCTCGGTCGTGCTGATGAATCCGCACGAGATTCATGCCTGCAATCCGCTTACCGATCGGCCTTGGTCCTACTGCATGCTATATGTCGAGCCGGCATGGTTGGTGCGGCTTCAGCACAGCCTGGGATGCGCTGCCGCTGGGGGCTTTCGGCATTTTGCCACCTATGTCAGCCAGGATCCGGTGATCTTCCGCGGTCTGCTCACGCTCTGCGTGATACTGATGGATCCGCGCCAGACCACCTCTACCCGGGATGCGCGGGCCAGAGCATTCTTCACCGGGCTGCATCGACGCCTGGCGCTGGTCGATCGGCATGCTACCGGGTCTTCCGGTCAGGGGCTGAGTCATGCGGCGTCTTTCATGCGTGAACATTGCACCCAACCGCTGCGACTTGCCGACGTTTCTGCCATCGCCGGTGTGTCATCCGCCTATCTGGTGCGTTGTTTCAAGCAGCAGTACGGTATTACTCCCTATGCGTTTCTTACGGACTGCCGTATTCGGCATGGCCAGGTTGAACTCAAACGTGGCCGCCCGATCGCGGACGTGGCACTGGAGTGTCAGTTCGCCGATCAGCCTCACTTTCAGCGCACCTTCAAACGTTTCACTGCCGTCACGCCTCGGCAGTATATCCAGGTCACATCAGGCTGAGCGTCAGTGCACTGATCACTAGCGTTGCGGCCATTCCCCGGTTGAACCAGCGAACCTGTGCAGGGTTTTGTAGCCAGCGTCCCATGAAGGCGCCGGCGGCTGCCCAACAGGCGAGACTGGCATAACAGATGGCGAAGAATAAACCGGAGAACGCCAGCACCAGAGTGGTATCGCCGCCTGCGGTATAGGCGCCCATGCCGGCGATTGACGCCATCCAGGCCTTGGGATTCAACCATTGCATGGTGGCGCCGACCAGCATCGAGGGCGGCCGGGCATCGTTGTGTCCCAACCTGCCATTGTCAGCGGCCAGCTTGTACGCCATGAACAGCAGAAAGGCGACGCCCGCCCAGCGAATCCACTCCGTCAGGCTAGGCCAATGCCGAAATGCCTGATGCAGGCCCAGCCCGATCAGCAATAGCAGTAGGGTGAAGCCTAGCGTAGCTCCGCTGACATGGCGAAGGCTGGACCGGAAGCCATGTTTCACGCCGGCACTGAGCGCCACGAGGTTGACGGGGCCGGGAGACAGCGAGGCCGCGACGGCAAACGCCACCATGGATAGCAATAGAGTCGGGGTCATTCAGCGTTACTCTCGTCATCGAACCAGCCGAGAGTAAGCTGCCTGAAGTTCCCCGATATTGAACAATATTGACTTGATGTGCCGAGCTGGGGAGCCTCCGCGCTCGGTGCTGCGGCGGATACGTGTCGCTCAGTTCCCCGTTCCGTCAGTCGTGCTCCACCTCGGTAACTGCAAAATTGGAGGAGTCCAGGCGGAGCTCAATCTCACGCTGCTGAGCGTCGTAACCCTCGATTTCAAGGTGCCCATCAGCATCGACATCCAGTTGGGAAAATCGCTCCAGTCCCGCCTCGCGAGCACTAGCCAAGGCCTCGCGGACCTGTTCACCGGTCAGGCTCCAATCGGGTATCTGGCTTTTGCTCTTCTCCTCATGAACCCAATGGCCATCCGATACGCGCATGTCGACATCGAGATGCCAGCCGTCGTCCCGCCAGCCTTCGAGTTCTAGGTGGGCATCTTCATCGTCTAAGGAAATCTCCTCGTAATGCGTGTATCCATACTGGCTGGCATGCTTCAGCATACGGTGCAGTTCATCACGTGTCAGAGCATCGTTAGCGGCCAGTGCGTCGGTCGCCAAGCCACCGATCAGGGCGGCGGGAAGAATAAGATAGGGTAAAGGTTTCATCACGGCTCTCCTGGCACATTAACTCACGTTTCTCGAGTCTCGTGATGCTGTTGTACGCTAGGCGACCTTGCCGTGGGCTGAAAGCCACGTTCATCCTACGTTCATCTTCCGCTTGGTCCTCTTGAGACGATGTGTCTCCTCGCTTGCCTTTCGCTGGCGGCGGGCAACAGGCCCGTTCATGGTACGTTCATATCGTTTTTGGCATGCTATCCAGATGAAAAAATTACTTCCCGTTAGCCTTCTGTTGGCCGCTCTGGTCGGCTGGGGCATCAGCCTGAATTTTTTGGCGCATGCTGATGAAGATGATTGGCGAGAGCTCCATGACGACGTCAGGGCTGGGCGTCTGGTGTCGCTACCCAGGATCCTGGACTGGTTGGAAGCTCATTACCTGGGCGTGATACTGGAAATCGAGCTGGAGCGGGATGGGGAACAGCCGCGTTATGAAGTCGAGATGCTAGGTCCTCAGGGACAACTGGTCGAGTTTGAATTCGATGCCACCAACGGCAAATTGGTCGAAACCGAAGGGATCAACATCGAGGACATGGAGCGACCGTGAAAATTCTTCTGGTAGAAGACGACCCGGCCCTAACCGAGGTATTAAGCGATGCCTTGCGTGATGCGGGACTGTTACTGGAAACCAGCACAAACGGTAAGGAGGCCGATTTTCTGGTACGAACCGAACGCTATGATGCCGTCATTCTCGACCTGGGACTCCCCGATGGCGACGGAACCCGGTGGCTGGCCCAGTGGCGCGAAGACGGGATCGACCTGCCGGTGTTGATACTCACGGCACGTGAGCGTTGGTCCGACAAGGCCGCCGGATTTTCCGCCGGTGCCGACGATTACGTCACCAAGCCCTTCGAGACTGCCGAAGTCTTATTTCGGCTACGTGCATTGATGCGCCGTAGCCATGGCCACGCACATCCGATACTGTCCTGCGGCAGTCTGGACTTCGATACCCATAGTGGCAGCGTCACCTTGGCGGGACGTCCCGTGGCGCTGACCGCACAGGAGTCCCGCCTGCTGTGCTACTTGTTGCATGCCGCCCCCCGTATCGTCAGCCGTGCCGAGCTATCCGAGCATGTCTACAATCGTGACCACGAGCCGGACTCCAACGTGATCGATGTCCAGATCAGCCGCCTGCGGCGCAAACTGGGAAGTGGCTGCATCGAGACGCGACGTGGACAAGGCTATCGCCTCGTGCCCGCTGAAACCGCATCATGAAACAACGCCTGCGAGCCAGGCTTACCCCTCCTGCGCATTGGTCGTTGGGGCGGCGCTTATTGACCGCCGCGCTGATCCTGGTGCTGATCATCCTGCCTCTGGTGGGGGTGGGGCTGGCCTATAATTTTCGTGCGGCAGTCACCGCCTCCTTCGATCAGCGTCTGACCTCGCTCCTGTATGCCTTGCTCGCCGATGTGGAGCTTAGCCCCGCGAGCCAACAGGTAAAGGTTACGGATTCGCTGGGGGATTCGCGTTTTGAACGGGTTTTCTCGGGATGGTACTGGCAGGTGACCGATACGCACGGTACGACGCTCGTGTCACGTTCGCTGTGGGACCAACGTCTGCCCGTCTCCCAGGGCAGCGAGATAACGTTGCGTAACCTGCGCGGCCCACGGGATGAACCGCTGAGGCTCATCGAACGGGAAGTACATCTGTCGGGGTATCCCTATCCCTTGCATATCAGTGTCGCGGCCTCACGAGAGCAACTGGATACCGAAGTCGCCCATTTCCAGTGGCTTCTCGCATTTTCACTGCTGGTACTGGCCATTCTGCTTCTCAGCGGATTGGCGCTACAGATCCGCTGGGGACTGGCACCGTTACGGCGCATGCTGGTCAATCTCGAGGCTGTCGAAGCGGGGCAGGCCGAACGCCTCGAGACTCGATTGCCCAGCGAACTGCGCGAGCTCGCCAGTGCCATGAATGAAGTCCTCGAGCGCGACCGTCGGCTGATCACGCGAGGCCGTGCCGCTGCCGGTAATCTGGCACATGCATTGAAGACGCCGATCAGTGTGCTGCAGACCCTGGCGGACCGGATGCCTGAAGCCCAGCGTCATCAGGTTCGTCAAGAGGTGGCGCGCCTCGACGAAGCCATCCGCCATCATCTGGCACGGGCCTCTGCCGCCAGTGGGGCCCAGTTGGCCGGGCGGGTGCGCTTCAGTCACGTCATTGCCCCCGTGGTCGACGGGCTCGCACGTCTGGCAGGGCGACGGAACATTCGACTCGAGCGCCATATCGACGAGGCTCTGGACGTGCGCATGGACCCGCAGGACCTGCAAGAGCTGGTCGGCAATCTGCTCGACAACGCCCTGCGCTGGGCCGACGGACGTGTCGTACTGGCCATTGCCGCCGAGGAGGAGGGGGTTGGCTTGTCGATAGAAGATGATGGCCCCGGCATGACCGCCGCGCAACGTGAAGCGGCCCTGGCACGCGGTGCCCGCCTTGACGAGCGCCGCTCAGGGTCGGGACTGGGGCTGGCCATCGTGGAGGAGCTGGTCACGCTTTACGGCGGGCGGATAACGCTGGGGCAGGCATCTCTCGGTGGGCTTTCGGTCTACGTCTGGCTACCTGCCGCTGGCGCCGTTTCGAGAAAAAACTAACTTCGGTTGCCAAACATTCCTGCTGTTAGGCTAAGCCACATTTTTCGGGGCAGGAGGCGTCGATTCCATCTCTAAGAGATTGGACGGTAATGATCCGAGCCCGTTCATAAAACGGTAAGGTGGTAGCTGGTAGCTTGTAGGCTTGATCTATAACCGACGAGCAAACCATGCCTTACTTCGAACTCATGATTCTTAAAGTTCTCTGGAAACTGTCGGTGGTGCTGGATGACGACGAGGATATTCCCTAAGTGCCGCTGGGCCCGGCAATAGAAAGCCCCCATCTCCAGGGCAACCCCTTGCCTACTTCTTATACACCCCGAAGTTCGTCAGGCCCTGATCGGCCAAGTGCAGGGCTTGCATCTGGCTCATAATGCCCTGACCGCAGTAGAGCAGATACTCCTTGTCGGGCAGTGTTCTGGCTCGCGCTTGAAGTTCATAGAAGGGGATCTCCAGCAGCTCGACCTGCGGCGGTACTTCAAGCGGCGCCATGTCGCGCTCGCTGGGGTGGCGGATGTCGATCACGCTGCAGTCGGACTGGCTGGTCAGGCTCTCCGCTGACGAGACGATGGTGACCTCGGCAAGCGCCGGGGCGGGCTTGGCTAGCTCATCGATGCGGGTATAAGTCGTTTCTTCGAACGCGTGCTTGAGCACATCGAAATCGAATTCGGCCTCGGCGGCTTCGACCTGATCGCGGCGGACACGAGTGCTAGGGCGCCTTGAAATGACCCCACAGTACTCCGGCATGCGCTCAGCAAGCTCTGCAGTGTCGATCACTCTCGCCTCGTTAATGATGTCCTGCTTATCGCTGGTCAGCAAAGGGCGTAATATCGGGCGCTCGCTCACGGCATCGATCATGGCCAGATTCGTCAGGCTCTGACTCGACACTTGGGCGATAGCATCGCCGGTAACGAGTACCGGAGTGCGCATTCTGGCGGCAATGCGACTGGCTACGCGGACCATCATGCGCTTGAGTACCACACCCATACAGTTATCGGGTACTTTGGTCAGAATCTCACTGATGATGCCTTCGAAGGGCACCGAGATGAAGCTGACCTTGTGAGAGCTGCCATAGCGTCGCCATAGATGGTAGGTCACCTCGCGTACGCCGGCCTCATGGGCAGGACCGCCAAGATTGAAGAACAGAAAGTGGGTCTTGATGCCGCGTCGGATCATGCGATAGGCGGCCACCGGCGAATCGAAACCGCCGGAAATCAGCGCCAGAGCGGAGCCCTGAGTACCGAGCGGATAGCCACCGAGACCGGCGCGGCGTTGCGTGATCAGGATCAGCCGGGTGTGTTTGAGTTCAAGCGCTACGGTGATCTCAGGACGCTTGAGGTCGACCGTAGCGCTGGGCGATGCCTTTAATAACTCGGTCCCTAGATAGCGCTCTAGATCCATGGAACGAAACGCATGCTGGCCACTGCGTCTGACACGCACGCAAAAGCGCTTGCCCGCGACCAGCGGGGCCCATAGCGGCAGCACGTGTTCGGCAGTATGAGCAAAGGAGCTGAAGCGCCGCTCTTCAACCGTCAACACTTCATGAATGCCGGAGATGCGGGTCATCGCACTTTCTAGCGCGTCTATTGTGTCGATGGAGAGCCCATCGCTGAGTATGACCTCCAGTGCATCCCATCTGCCGATCACGCGTACCTCGGGATCAAGCCGCCATAGCGTGTTGCGTACATTAGCGCGCAGGCAACGTATCATCTCCTTGCGCACCGGTCGCGACTTGATCGTAATTTCGGAAAACAGCTTGAGAATGTATTTCATGTGAATTAGCAAATATTAATGAATGCCACGGTCGGGTAGCTACAGTAACAGTCCGACTGCTATATGTCTCAAGTGAATATGTAGTGCCTGTATTGACGCGATCCAGATTCATAACGAGAGTCAGTGTCATCTCCGCCAGCGCAACGGGTGCGTGTCGCTCAGCACGCCGGACTCGTCCCAGTCCTCCCAGCCGGTGAAGGGAATCGGGGCTTGTGCTCCAAGCCCTTCCAGACGGTGTGCCCACCTCGCCTTGTCGGCCTCCAGTTGTTGTCGAAAGTCCGCTTCCGCCTGATAGCTCAGCCCGCCACCCTGAACCCCGTAGGAAAGTTGCGGGGCGAGCACATCGAACCCGACATAATAGAGCGAGCAGTGAATCGGCCACATCAATGTGGTGATATCACCGCTGCGTCCGAAAGGCGAAAACGTGCTGGCGGGGGCTCCGGTGGTGACCGAACAGAGAGCACGTTTGCCGCGTAATGGGCCTCGATCGAAGCGTCGCCGACCCGAATAGAGGCCGCCATAGACGAATACGCGATCGAACCAGCCCTTGAGCATGGCCGGCTGAGCATGCCACCACAGCGGGAATTGCAGGATGACCAGCTCGGCGCGCTGCAATCGATCGATTTCACGTTGCACGTCGGTGGGCAGGGTCGCCGTCTCGAAATGATGGCGCTGTTCGGTCAAGGCCGCGAAATAATCACTATCGACGCGCGAGCCGAAATGTCCGGGCCGTTCCACTGGGTCGAAGTTCTGGGCGTAGAGATCGGACACCTCAACGTGGTGACCGGAGCGTTCCAGCGTCTCGGTGGCGACATGGGTGAGTGCTGCATTGAAAGAGCGGGGTTCGGGATGACAGTGGACGATCAATACCTGCATGGGGGCGTTTCCTCGCGGTGACGGTTCCTCTAAGCTATCCCTTGCAGAAGTGCAAAGAAATTCCCTGGAAATGCAAGCCTACCTTGCATGGATGAACACATGACACGTTGGGATGATTTACAGGTCGTGTTGGCGATTGCCGAAACGGGCTCTCTCTCCGGCGCGGCTCGCCAACTGGCGTTGAGCCACGCCACGATCTTCCGACGGCTTGGTGAACTGGAGCGACGTATGGGAGTACGCCTGTTCGAGCGCTCGAGAACCGGTTACGCGCCCACGCTGGCGGGAGAGGACATGGCGGCCACGGCAGCTCGGGTTGCGAACGAAATCGACGGTGCCGAGCGCCGCTTGATGGGGCTGGATCTGGCGCTCTCGGGAACGCTGCGCATCACCACCACCGATACCTTGCTGATGGGGCTTCTGACGCCGATCTTCGCGGACTTTCGAGCATCACACCCGCAAGTCATACTGGAAGTGGTGGTCTCCAATCGCACGCTGAACCTCACCCGGCGTGATGCCGATATCGCCATTCGCCCCACCATGACACCGCCGGAAACGCTAGTCGGCCGGCGGGTGGGACGTATCGCACAAGCGGTTTATGCTCGCATTGATCCGTTACCCACTCATACCCCTGTCATCCCTTGGGTCGGGCCGGATGCCCATCTCGGTTACCCAGCCCTTGAAACCTGGATGTCGCGCAATGGCTGCGATGCGCATGTCGGTTACCGAGTGGACAGCATGCTCGGCATGCTGGCAGCGGTAAAAAGTGGGTTGGGGCAGGGCGTGTTACCCTGTTATCTCGCTGAGGACGAGCCAGACCTCCAGCGCTTGGGCGACCCCATCCTGGCACTCACCACGGACCTTTGGCTGCTGACCCACCCCGACCTACGCCGTACCGCCCGGGTTCTTGCGTTCTTCGCAAGCGTGACTCGGGCACTGGAGGAGCGATGGGGACGGTTGCTAGGCGACGCTCACTAGAGCCGATAAGGCACCGAGTGACATAACGCAGGGCCTCATTGATGTCAGTGCTATTCGCCGTGGAGTTCGTCTTTCAACAGTGCTTGCGTCTACACGAGTGCTGATGCAGGCCCAGCAGTAGAGCGATGGGCATCCGGTAGGGAAAGGTGCGTCAATTGAGTGGTGATCAGGATCAATTCTGCTTTTATGGGGGCGCAACTTAAACAAGGCATATCAAACTTAGGAGCTAGTGCCCCGGCGGGGGCAACACTGTTTCTAACGGATCAGCAAATGTCCCTATCGGTGGGGTAAGCGTCGTTGCCGACATCTCCGCCAGGTAAGACACTGGCGCTGTTGCTTGACGATGGAGCCCGCCATGACCCTCTGCGTTGCCTTGCTTGCCTATCCCCGCTGCCAGTTGCTGGACGTTACCGGCCCTTGGCAGGTATTTGCCACCGCCAACGATCTGGCCGGCACCGCCTTGTATCGCCTGACGCTGCTGGCCGAGGAGGCTGGTGCGTTGACGACCAACTCGGGCATGGCCTTGCATGCCGACAGCAGCTGGCAAGCCCTGTCCGGTGAGGAGGGCTTCGATACCTTACTGATCGCCGGTGGCAGCGGCGTTGGGGAGCAGACCGGCAATCCGGCTCTGCTGGCCAAGCTGCGCGAGATGGCGCCCAGCGTAAGGCGGCTGGGCTCGGTGTGCACCGGCGCCTTCCTGCTGGCCGCCGCAGGCCTGCTCGACGGCCACCGTGCCACGACCCACTGGCGTCATTGCCAAGCCCTGGCCGATGCCTATCCCGCCATCGACGTCGCCAGCGACGCGCTGTACATCGAAAGCGTCAATGACCTTGCGCCAGCGTCGCCGCGCTATACCAGTGCCGGAGTGACGGCTGGCATCGATCTGGCCCTGGCGTTGCTCGAAGCCGACCACGGTGCGGGCCTGGCCGGGCGCGTGGCGAGAGAGCTGGTGATGTTCCTGCGCCGTCCAGGGGGCCAATCGCAGTTCAGCGAAGCCCTGCGCAGCCAACAGCGGGATATCGGCCCGTTGCGCCATCTACTCGACGCCATGCACAGCGCACCGAGTGACGATCACCGGCTCGATATCTTGGCTGCACGTATCAATGTCACGCCGCGCCACTTGTCGCGTCTGTTTCGCCAGCATCTGGACACCACTCCGGGAACTTATTTGACGCGGCTGCGCCTCGAACATGCCCGCCAGGCGTTGATAGCCAGCCCCAGCCTGCCACCTCTGGAGCGTCTGGCTCAGCAATGGCGACTGGGCGGGGCCGAGCAGTTGCGGCGCCTGTTCCAGCGGCATTACGGCGTTTCCCCCTCGGTCTATTGGCAGCGCTTCAGGGCATCGGCCGCTCCCGCCTTGGCGATAGCTGATCAATGACACCTCTAGCCTCGATGTTGCCAACAGGAGCCTTCCATGCCGATCACCGTAACTCTTCTTTCGCTGTGCCAAGCGTTGCTGGTCAGCGGCAATATTCTATTGATCGCCGTTTCGCCCCTGATCGGGGCGTCGCTAGCGCCCGGCCCGGCTTGGGCCACTGCGCCGGTGGCTACCCAACTGCTGGGGTTGATGTGTGCCACCATTCCCGCATCATTGCTTATGGCACGTATCGGTCGCAAGCGGGGCTTCGTGCTGGGCAATATGCTGGGGCTGGTCGGGGTGGCCGTGGCGGGGCATGCCCTGGTGGGTGAGCGGTTCGGGGCGTTCATGCTGGGCACTTGGCTGATCGGCATCGGCATCGGCTTCGGCACGCTGTATCGCTTTGCTGCGGTGGAAGCCGCCCCTCCGGCACTGCGCGACCGAGCCATCGGCCTGGTCATGGGGGGCGGCGTCCTGGCGGCATTTCTGGGCCCTTGGCTGGCCCGGGCCAGTCGCGAGCTTACCGCTACGCCGTTTCTCGGCAGTTTCGTGGGGCTGGGGCTGCTCTACGCCCTGGCATTGCTGCTGTTGGCCTTCACCCGGTTGCCACCGGCCCAGGCCACTCACGGTAAAGGCGCATCACGACCGCTGGGAGAGATCCTGCGTCAGCCGGTATTCATTATCGCCGCCCTGTCGGGCCTGATCGGTTACGGCGTCATGAATCTGGCGATGACCGCCACGCCGTCGGCCATGCAGCGTGCCGGCTTTGATTTCGACCATGTCGCCACGACCATCCAGTGGCATGTACTGGCGATGTTCTTGCCATCGTTCGTGACCGGCCGGCTCACGACCCGCTTTGGTGCGCCGAGCATGATCGTGACGGGGTGCTTGCTGCTCGCCGGCTGCGGCGTACTGGCTCAATTCTCCACATCGTTGCATGGCTATTACGCCGCGCTGATCCTGCTGGGCCTGGGCTGGAACCTGACCTTCCTGCCCGCCACTGGCCTGTTGACCGAGGCTTACCGTCCCGTCGAAAAGGCGCGTACCCAGGCGGCCAACGAACTGCTGGTCTTCTCCACCGTGAGCCTGACGGCTCTGCTGGCCGGGCCGCTCGAAGCCAGTCTGGGCTGGGCAGGACTCAACGCCATGCTGATGCCGCTGTCTCTGATTCCCCTGGTCGTTCTCGGCTGGCAACGCTATGTCAGCGGCACTCAGCGTCTGCAGCCTTGACAGCGAGGAGCTCGCCTTTGCCGCCGTCACGCTGCTGCTGCTGTCTGTCAGCGGCGTTCAATGAGGAATCAGGGGGCGTCCAGCCAACCGGAGAGCCGAACGCCTTTTGCAGATGCCGCAACCCGGGCTGAGGCCGCTCGGCAATGCATTCGACCAGACGCCCCCTGCGCTAGCAGATGCACCTCCATGCGCCGCCGATCCTCACGGCCGGGGCGCCGCTCAGGCCAGCTTGCTTGCTCGCAACGATCGTCTACATCCACTCCCATCCGGTCTGTCCCACCCCGGTAGTGGCGAGACCGCTTGCATGCGTAAGATTCTCACATTCGGGTAATGCAGCGAATTCGAGCGACAGTGCAATAAACTGGGTGCTTTGCGTATCGCTGAAATTATCGTCCGAGACGAGGATCAAGCTCTGCCGTCCATCCGCCAGCTCGGGCCCCAACGCCATACCCTCCACATTGTCGAGGACGATCTCGTAATCACTGAGATCCACGATGAGTTGCTTGTCGACGGGGCGAATGGTGTCGTTTGTCTCAGTTAGCGCATCAATATCGCGGATGTCGGTAGCGCGAGAAGTGTCTATCTCATAGAGTCGGATGGTATTACCGATACCCGTCACGAAAGCCCGCTCCAGTGTCAACAGTCGATGGTCGTCTAGCGCGAGCATCTCGACCAGCCCATTGGTCGCAAAATCGCCGCTGTTGGCAGGCCGTTCGGGTATCGGCTCTGTCGGGTAAAGATATTCATGCTCCGGCTGTTGGCTGTGTAGATCGTATTCGATGATACGTGACGGACTGCCGGTGTTGAGATCGGCTGCCGGGCCGTCCTGCACCAGGGCGTTTTCCGTTGCGGTGAACAAATGCTTGCCATCCGGCGTGAGCGTGAGGCTCTCGAGTGCCAGGTTGTTGCGAATTCCCTCGTTGCCTTGAAGGTCGGGTTCCAGCGCTTGGGGGATCGGTAAGGAAAAGAGCTGTTCGCCATCCCGGGCAGAATTCCAGACGGAGGGAGACAGGTTCTGCGAGACGTCTCCTTCGGACGAGATGAAAAGGCTCCCGTCAGGCGCGAGCGCGATGCCTTCGGGGTCGACCTGGCCTTGGGAAAAGCGCGAGCCATCCGATTGGCGCAAGGTGGTGACATCCGTGAAATAGACATCGCCTTCATCGAGCCGGCCGTCGTCAAGGTCGATCCGCAGCGAATAGAAACGGGCGGGATCGATCTCGCTGCGGTCATCGGCAATCGCCAGATATTCACCGGTGACCGAATTGTATGTCAGCCCGGAGAGCCCCCCCACGACGGTATTCTGGAACGACATGCCGCTGGAGAATTCCGTCATGCCCACGAATTCCACGTCCTCGACGAGGGGCTTAAGGTGGGTCAACGCCAAGTCGGCATAAACCAGGCGATGATCCGAGGCCCCGATAGCCTCGCTGCCGGGCTGGTTGTCGGTCGGCCAGAAAACGCCTCCATCGAGCCGCGTCAGTCCGCTCTGAGAAGGCAGTACATAATCGGCCCGCAGATTGCCTGGGGCCGTGTCGTTGAAATCTGCCGTGTCGAAGCGGGCGTCACCGGAATGTGTCTCGTTGGCCTCGCCCTGGGCCTGGGCCGCTTCTACGGCGCCCCGGCTGTCGGGAGCGAGTCCGGCATCAACATAGGCGTTGCCTAGCAACTGCTGGGCGGCACCGGGCAGGCTGTCACCGTCGACAGGATCAACGTTCTGATCGCCTACGATCACAAAGCGCTCATTCTCGCCGAGCCCTCCCGGGTGGCCCTGGTCGTCAACAATGTAATCCCCTTGTTCGGGGGTAACGTAGTCCGACCAAAAACGAATCTCGTCGGCATTGCGCAGGCCATTGCGATCTTCGGGACCATCGAAGGTAGGAGGCGTCGGGTGGGAAGCAAGCAGATGGATCTTCTGGCCATCGACGACGATGGGTATGTCCCAATGGCTCTTGGAAGAAAGCGGCAGTCCCGACAGTTCCTCCTCCGAGTAGTAATCGGCAGGGGCGGCTGTCGCCGGATCATCGGGCAGGCGTGCATTCGGCATGTCTTTCCAGAGAAAGTCCTGAAAAGTACGGATTTCCTCTTCCACCAAGGGATAACGTGACAGCACGAGCATGCCGTATTGTCCCGGAAACTGTCCGAACCCCAGTGCATCCTCGGCATAGCCCTCTTCGTCAGGCATCGTTACCGCCCGGCCATCGTTATCGAGATCGAAGCCGGAGGCGACACCCGTATTAACGGGGGCAGAAAAGGCGTAGGGGTAGTCGATGGGATCAGCTCCGTTCTGGCTGATCCCAAGATAATTGTGGCGAAAGGCGTCGACGGCCTCCGGCGAATAATCGAATTCATTGATCAGTAAAACGTCAGGCCTAGCCTGCTGAATGACCTCGGCGATCTGCTGCGCCTGCGGGTCGTCGGGAGTGGAGAGGTCAGCCAGCAACTCTCCCGTTTCAGCGCGATTCAGGGAGGCGTTATAGCTGGCGACCCGGAGTGTGCTGGTGGCATCTGGTATCTCGGGCTCTTCTGGCACGGTTGGGGAATGTTGACCGTCTGAAAGGGCTTCTGCCAAGAGCCCTAACGCATCGGCAAGGCCGCTGTAATAAGCTTGTCCCGCAGAAAGCAATGCTGGAAAGAACTCTTTTTCGAAGAAAGGCATCGGTGTGTAGGTGGCAGGTTCCGCTTCGATGTTAAATTCGCTATTAAAGAGATCCAGTGTCGAGCCAAGAAACGATGCCGGAGAGAAGTTGAATAGCGAATTCGTTGTTGAGCCGTATGAACCGTACATGGGATTTCCTTAGGCTAAGGGCCGGATTGCACGACATGGCATGTACTGCTCGACCAGCTTGGTGGCTGGATATGTCAGTTCGAGGGCACGCAGGTAAGGATAAGTAGCAATTCAAACGTCTTGTGTAGTCTTGTTTTTCATTGTGCGCGCTGCGGCAAAATGGTCTTTAGCCTCGGTCCCGGATTGTCGAGAGGGTTCGATAGGCCCGAGTATCGACTGCCATGAAAAGGGCATCAGGAATGCTTTTGCCGTAACGGATCGAGCAGCGGGCCCAGCCCGTTGTGGTCGATCTCGTGCATCAGTTCGAGTAGCTGGCCGAGCTCACCGCGCGGGAAGCCCTCCCGCGCGAACCAGTTCAGATACGGCCCGGGCAGGTCGGCGATCAGCCGGCCTTCGTACTTGCCGAACGGCATTCGGCGGGTCACCAGCTTTTCCAGATCCTCGGGTTTCATGCAAAGGGCTCCTTGAGGGATGGAGGTCCGCGTCACGCCAGAAGGCTGGGTCCGTATTGAGTCGCCCAGTCATCCTGCTGCTCTCGACTATTTACCTCATCATGCCACAGGTCCTGTTTCGAAAGCTCCGGCGTGGATTTATGTCCCAAGACGCAGCGTACCCTGCCAATGATTACCGACTGACCAGCAATGCATATCGTCACGACACTACCCCACAGGAAGCCGGTACCGGTTGGCTGATGATCTGACGCTCATCCAATCCCAGCAATCGAGCGGCGGTTTGCTGACTCAGGGGACTGGCTCGGATATCGACCGGCTGCGCCGTGGTGAATCGGGCCCGATCCTTCTCGAAGTCAACTACTAATGACCCAATCCCGACTTCCAATGTGAGGGGGGTGTCGCGCCTGGCCATTCCCAGTTCCGCCAGCAGATGCGCCGTACCTACCGTCGGGTGGCCGGCGAAGGGCAGCTCCATGGTGGGTGTAAAGATACGGATCGGATAACGCGCGGTATCGCCGGCCTGGCCGACGAATACGGTCTCGGAAAGGTTCAGCTCGTTGGCGATGGCCTGCATGGTGACGGTGTCCAACTCGTCAGCAAAGGGAAACACCGCGAGGGGATTACCTGCGAAGGCTCGATCGGTGAAGACATCGAGCAGATAATACTGTGTGTCGTTGGGCATGGTGATCTCCAGGTGAGAAGACAGGTTATGCTTTCCAGAATGTTTTGCTGGCTTCGCGCTCGGCATCGGTACGCGACAGGCCGGTATCTTGGAGCAGACGAACATCGAGGCTGAGCAGCTGGTGTCGCGTGCGTTGGCACTGGCAGTAAAGGCGCAGTCTGGCTAACAGTCCGCTGAGAGAGGAGTGAAGTGGATGGCGCTTCTCCTGTTGCGGTTCACGCTAACAGGTTAGGGTTTATGCCCATGTTCAATACAGATTCAGTTATAGTGAATATCAGCGGTACAGTTATCTTGTACAGGCAACTGTATCGTTCTGGTTCGGACTATCTGTACTGCAATTGAACGGCGCCGGGAATATTGTCATGAAACGCTATGGGCAGGTCGCGGCCACGCTGCGCCAACGCATCGAGCATGATCTGCCCGGTTTGAGGCTGTATTACCCCGGGCACCGCCATGTGCCTTCGGCATTGCGCGCCTTTATCGACATGCTGAAGGCATCCGATACCCAGGCGATCGCGAAGCCGCTGTGAATGGAACTCATCACTGGCGCGTTTGCGCAATAATGTCCAAGCCGCCGACACGTCGGTCGGCCTAAGCTAGGCTAGGTCAGCGTTCAGGGAGGTGAAGGCATGGCGAAGCAGCCCAGCCAGTTTCGGTTCTTCAAGAGTCGGCATGTTCCCGAGCTTACCGTGCTTCAGGCGGCGATGAGCGATTTCCGCTACGACCCTCATGCCCATGACGAATATGCTTTCGGCGTCACCCTCGCCGGGCGCCAGGATTTCTTCAGCGGCGGCCAGTATCACCGCAGCCCGCCCGGCAATGTCATCCAGTTCAACCCCGGCGAGGTTCACGACGGCCAGCCGGGCGGCGACAGCACGCTGGGTTACGTGATGGCCTACGTATCGCCCGCTCAGCTCGAGGCGGTGTTTGCCGATGGGGTGGGGCGTGAAAGCGCCGGCCGTTTCAGAAGCCGCGACACCCTGATACAGGACCCTGTGCTACGCGACGCCATTCTGGAACTGGTCCGCTTGGTGACCCAGCGGGTCGGCAGCCGTATCGATCAGGAGTACGCCCTCTACCGGATCGCCACACGCCTCGTTCAACGTGACGGCAGGTTCCAGCCGGGCGGCACGATCAGTCGCCCCGATGCGCTGCTGAAACGCGCCAAGGACTACGTCCTCTCGCACCTGGAAGACGATATGTCGCTGGACGACCTCAGCCAGGCGGCGCACCTCTCGAAATATCACTTCCTGCGTCTGTTCCGGCAGCAGTTCGGCATGACGCCGCACCAGTACGTGCTCAATTGCCGTATCAATGCCGCGCGCCATGCGCTGGAGGCCGGCGCGCTACCCAACGAGGTCGCCTTGCGTTACGGATTTGCCGACCTCAGCCACTTCAATCGCCGCTTCAAGCGTATCTACGGCATGACGCCGTACCAATACCAGCGCAGCGTCACTTCGTAACAGGGACTTCGCCATGTTAGCAATCGTCGCCTATGCCCTGGGCGTCATGTACACGCCTGGGCCCGTGAACCTGCTCGGCCTGAATGCCGGGCTTCATGGGCAGGCCAGGGCCTCGCTGGGATTCTACCTCGGGGTGGGGATGGCCTTGCTCATCCTGTTCTTGCTGTTCGGCTGGGCCGGCGCCGCCTGGGTACGCGGCGATATGCTCGCCGTGGTGGGTGCGCTGGGCTGCGGATATATCTTTTATCTGGCCATCAAGATCGCCCGGTCGAGCATCGATCTGGGCGCCGTGCGCCAGGCGCCGCGGGTGATGCGCTTTCGCGACGGCTTGATCATGCAACTGTGCAACCCCAAGGGCGTGGTCGCGACATTGCCGATCGCCACCATCCAGTTTCCCGCCGTGGGCATTCACGGCGTCAGCCTGGTGCTCTGGTCGCTGGGGCTGGCGGTGCTGGCGGTCGGTGCGCCCGGTAGCTACGCGCTGGTCGGCGCCTTGCTCGGCAAGCGCATCGAGAACCCAAGGATTCTCAAGGGATTCAGCTTGGCGATGGCCGCGTTGCTGGTGGGCGTCGCCCTGTCGATCGGCTACGAACACGTCTGGTTGCCGCTGACGGCGGGCGTAGATTGACGGACAGAAATTAGCGAGCGCTCGAAGTACAAAACTCTCTCGAAGTACAAAACCCTATAGGAGCGCCTTCAGCTGTGAAAAACGTGTGCGGTTTATACCATCGCGGCTAAAGCCGCTTCCATGATGACGCCCCTGAAGCCGGCCGAATCCGGTTCCGTCAGATGATTATCCGATTCTGTCGCTGGCCTGCTGGTCCTTGCGTTTCTCGATCTGGTGGCGATCTTCGGTGAGCCCGATCTGCCAATAACCACTGGCGTAGAGCCGGTGTCGTTCCACACTCCGCTCTTCGATGAGGTAGCGACGGACCGCCTTCACCGCGCCGGTTTCGCCGGCCACCCAGACTGCAGGAGATCCCGCCAGCCAAGGCTGCGCCATAACCGCGTCCACCCATCCAATGTTGGCACGCTCCGGTGCGGGATTGACCCGCCAGGTGACCGTCATGTTCTTCGGAAAAGGCAGCGCCTGCTGGTCTGCCTCGTCAAGCACATCCAGTACTGCATACCCTCTGGCATCAGCCGGCAACCGTTCGATGTTGGCACCAATGGCCGGCAGCGCGGACATATCACCGGCGAAGAGAAACCAGTCCGCATCGAAATCCACGAATTTCGGCGTCCCCGGTCCGGCGAAGCCGATACGGTCTCCAGGGGTTGCCTCGGCGGCCCAGGTGGATGCCGGGCCGTGGTCCGCGTGCATCATGAAATCCACTACCACTTCGCCGCGCTGCTTATCGAAGTGACGCAGTGTGTAGGTACGAACGATGGGCCGCTCATCCATCGGCCTGTCACCGTGGGGTGGCAGCGGGATCGACGTCTGCCCCGGGCGGGGAATCAACAGTTTGAAGTTGGCACTTTCATGGTGTTCGGGGAAGTCACTCAAATCGCCACCACCGAGCACCACCCGTTTCATGTTCGGGGTCAGATTCTCGGTGCGCAGCACCTCCAGGATACGGGGCGCGGGTTTGGGCATGGGTTACCTCGACGAAAGGGGAGTGCTTGTAGCACTTGGACATCTAGTAGACAATATCAACCATAAAATCACTGGTTGATATTGTCAACGAATATGCCTCACGAATCCGACATCCGCCAGGTGCTCTGGCAATTGGCGTTCCAGTTCAAGGTCAGTGCCAAGCGCGCGGTCCGGCAGCACGACCTGAAGCTCAATGGCATGCATGTTCGCTTGCTGCAGATGATTCACGCCCATCCCGGCTGCACGGCGAACCGGCTGGTCACCATCACTGGCCGCGATAAGGCTCAGATCACCCGCGTGATCCAAGAGCTGGAGAGCATGGGCCTGATCGCCCGGACGCCCCACCCGGACGACCGCCGCTCTCATCTCCTCGCCCTCAGCAACGACGGTGAGTCTTTAATGACCCGCATCGGAAAAGCCGAAGACGAGGTGGAAAGGGCGCTCTTGAAAGGCATCAGTCGGCAGGATCAGGCGACCTTTATCGAGATCGGAAACCGGATGCTCACCAACCTGCAGGACAGCGACCCGGAGTAGCGGTAAAGACGACCGGCTTCCTGCAGTGGTCCTGCCGTGAGGCAATGGCTCGACCGGGCGTTGGCAGGGATTCTGGCGGCGCTTGGCTTTCGCTGGACCACACGAAGTCCTATTGACGGCGCAATCCATCATGCTCGGTATTCGCCTCCTGCCGGCTGGCCGCTTGCCTGTGGTTCAGGGTGGCCACGCTCGACCAGCTTGCGCAGCGCCACGT
Source organism: Halomonas sp. WWR20 (assembly GCF_054602495.1). Lineage (NCBI taxonomy): Bacteria > Pseudomonadati > Pseudomonadota > Gammaproteobacteria > Oceanospirillales > Halomonadaceae > Halomonas > Halomonas sp. WWR20. Next base: position 395,797 of record NZ_JBTRHR010000003.1, on the reverse strand, counting down.
AGAACACCGGGGTCAGGAACAGCCCGAACAGGGTCACGCCGAGCATGCCGGCGAACACCGTGATGCCCGTGATCGAGCGCACCTCCGCACCCGCGCCGGACGACAGCACGAGCGGCACGGTGCCGGCGATGAAGGCAACCGAGGTCATGACGATTGGCCGCAGGCGCAGACGGCTAGCTTCCAGCGCCGCCCCCACGATCGTCCTACCCTGCATCTCCAGCTCGCGGGCGAACTCGACGATCAGGATGGCGTTCTTGCACGCGAGCCCCATCAGCACCACCAGCCCGACTTGCACGAACACGTTGTTGTCGCCACTTGCCAGCCAGACCCCGAATAGCGCCGAAAGCATGCACATCGGCACAATCAGGATCACCGCCAACGGCAGCGTCCAGCTTTCATAGAGCGCGGCCAGCACGAGGAACGCCAGCAGCACCGCAAGCGGGAACACCACCAGCGCCGCACCGCCCTGGGTGGACTGCTGGTAGCTCAGGTCGCTCCAGCCAATTCCCATTCCCGCCGGCAGAGTCTGTTCGGCGAGTGCCGTGACCGCGGCCATCGCCTCGCCCGACGACATCACGCGCGGGTCGGCCTCGCCCAACAGGTCCGCGGCCGGGTAACCGTTGAAGCGGATCACGGGGTCCGGGCCATAGGTCGGGCGCACGTCGACCATGGAGCCCACCGGCACCATCTCGCCTGCGGCGTTGCGCGTACGCAGGTTGGCGATGTCCGACACGTCGTCGCGGAACGGACCGTCCGCCTGCGCGATCACCTGCCAGGTGCGACCGAACATGTTGAAGTCGTTGACGTAGGCGGAGCCGAGGTAGGTCTGCAGGGTATCGAACAGCTCGGTCAGGGGGACGCCCTGCGCCTTGGCTTTCTCGCGGTCGACGTGTGCGTCGAGCTGCGGCACGTTGGCCTGATAGCTGCTGATCGGATACCCGAGTCCCGGTGTCTGTGCCGCCGCCCCCTGGAACGCCTGCACGGCGTTCTGCAGCTCGCCGTAGCCCAGCCGCGTCCGGTCCTCGACGAACAGCGACCAGCCCGAGCCATTGCCCAGCCCCTGGATCGGTGGCGGCATGAACGCAAAGGTGAAGCCTTCCTGGATCGTCGAGAACTTCTGGTTGAGCTCGGCGGTGATCGCTTCGGCCGTGCGCGGGCGCCCGCTGAAGGGGTCGAGGGTGAAGAAGATCACTCCGTTATTCGGCGTGTTGGTGAACTGCAGCGGGTTGAGGCCCGGGAACGCGATTTCGCTGGCGACCCCATCGGTCTCGTTGGCCAGCGCCGCCATCTTCTTGAGCACGGCGTCGGTACGCTCAATCGAAGCGCCTTCCGGCATCTTCACACCAGCGATCACGTACAGCTTGTCCTGCACCGGGATGAAGCCCGCAGGCACGGTCTTGAACATCAGGCCCGCGCCCACTAGCAGCACCGCGTAGATCAGGAACACGGTGCCGCGACGGCCGAGCGTGCGCGACACGGCGTTCTCGTAGCGCGAGGAGCTCCGGTTGAAGAAGCGGTTGAACGGACGGAACAGCCAGCCGAACAGCCGGTCGATCAAACGCGAAGCCCGGTCCTTGGGCACGTCGTGCGACTTGAGCAGGATGGCCGCCAGGGCCGGCGACAGGGTCAGCGAGTTGATCGCCGAGATCACCGTGGAGATGGCAATGGTGACGGCGAACTGCTTGTAGAACTGGCCGGTGACGCCGGTCAGGAACGCCATCGGCACGAACACCGCGCACAGCACCAGCGCGATCGCGACGATCGGCCCGCTGACTTCCTTCATCGCCAGGTGCGCGGCCTCCAGCGGCGTGGCGCCCAGCTCGATGTGGCGTTCGACGTTTTCGACCACGACGATGGCATCGTCGACGACGATGCCGATCGCCAGCACCAGGCCGAACAGCGTCAGCGTATTGATCGAGAAGCCCAGCACGTAGAGCACCGCGAACGTCCCCACCACCGAGACCGGCACCGCCAGCAGCGGGATGATCGATGCGCGCCAGGTCTGCAGGAACAGGATCACCACCAGCACCACCAGCAGCGTGGCTTCCAGCAGCGTGGTGACGACCGACTTGATCGAATCGCGGACGAAGATTGTCGTGTCGTAGATCGACTCGATCTCGACCCCGGGCGGGAGCGAAGGACGCAGTTCCTCCATCTTGGCAACGACGTTGTCGCGGATCTCCAGCGCGTTCGCGCCCGGCGCCTGGAAAATACCGATGGCGGCGGCGTTCTTGCCGTCGAGACGCGCACGCAGGGTGTAGTCGCCGGCGGCGAGCTCGATGCGCGCGACATCGGCCAGGCGCACCAGTTCGCCATGGATACCGGACTTCAGCACGATATCGCCGAACTCCTCGACGGTCTCCAGCCGCCCCTTGGCATTGATCGGCAGCAGGAAGTCGCTGCCGTTCGCCATCGGCTCGGCCCCGAGCTGGCCGGCGGACACCTGGACGTTCTGCTCGCGCACCGCCCGCAGAACGTCGCTCGCTGTCATGCCTCGCGCGGCGATGCGGTCGGGGTCCAGCCACAGGCGCATCGCGTAGTCGCCCCCGCCGAAGAGCTGTGCGTCGCCGACGCCGTTGATCTTCGCCAGTTCATCCTTCACGTGCAGCCGCATGTAGTTGCGCAGGTACAGCGAGTCGTAACGCCCATCGCTGGAGGTCAGGTGCACCACCATCAGGAACACCGGCGACTGCTTCTGCGTGGTGATGCCTTGACGGCGCACGTCCTCGGGCAACCGCGCCTGCGCCTGGGCGACCCGGTTCTGCACCCGCACCGCGGCATCGTCGGCGTCGGTGCCGGGCTTGAACGTCGCGGTGATCTGCAGCACGCCGTCTGAACCGGCAACGGACTTGATATACATCATGTCCTCGACGCCGTTGATGGCCTCCTCGAGGGGAGTCGCCACGGTCTCGGAGATCACTTTCGGGTTGGCGCCGGGATACACGGTGCGCACGACCACCGATGGAGGCACTACCTCGGGATATTCGCTGATCGGCAACAGCGGCAGCGCAATCAGACCGGAGATGAAAATGACAATCGACAGCACCGCGGCGAAGATCGGCCGGTCGACGAAAAATTTCGCGAAGTCCATGGGGCATTACTCCATCGTCGGCCGGGGCCTTGCCCCGAACCGGAGAGACACATCAGGGGGTCGTCAATGAGCCGCTGAGAGATCCATCGAAGGCTTCGAATCGCGCATGGCGACGCTTTGCGCGGCCACCGGCATGCCGGGGAAGAAGATCCGCTGCACGCCGCGCACCACGATGCGATCGCCACTGGCGAGCCCGGACTCGACCACCCGCAAGCCCTCGACCATGCGGCCGAGCTGGATGTCCTTGCGTACCGCCAGACCCTGTTCGTCCACGACGTAGACGAACTTGCGATCCTGGTCGGTCAGCACCGCCTTGTCGTCGATCAGCAGCGCCCGATCGTCGCTGCCGCCGCGTAGCTGCACGCGGGCGAACATGCCCGGGGCGAAGTGGCCGTCGCGGTTGTCGAGCACGGCGCGCATCAGGATGGTGCCGGCCGCCGCGTTCAATTGATTGTCGACGAAGTCCACTTGTCCCTCGTAGGGGTAGCCGCTATCCGTGGCCAGGCCGACCCGCACCGGCGTGCGCTCATCACGCGAGCTGCGGCGCTCGCCGGCACGGGCCAGCGCGTCGTAACGCAAGTAGCTCTGCTCGTCGGCGTAGAAGTGCACATGGACCTGATCCATCGACACGATGGTCGTCAACGGCGAGGCTTCGGAGACTAGGTTGCCGGCGGTGACCAGCGCGCGGCCGGTGCGCCCGGCGATGGGCGCGCGCACCTCGGTGTAGGCCATGTTCAGGCTGGCGGTCGCCACGCCGGCCCGCGATGCCAGCACGTCGGCGGCCGCCTGGGCGCTCGCTGCGCGGCGCTGGTCGAGTTCTTCGCGGGCGATGGCGCGGCTCTTGGCCAGGGTCTCGGCCCTGGCGGCCTGGGCGCGGGCCAACTCGGCATTAGCCTCGGCGCGCTTGAGGTCGGCCTCGGCCCGGGACAATTCCGCCTGGTAGGGGCGCTGGTCGATGACGAACAGCACATCGCCCGCGTCGACCAACTGGCCTTCGGTGTAGTTGATGCGCTCGATGTAGCCGCTGACACGCGGGCGCAACTCGACCGTCTCCACCGCTTCGACGTGGCCGGTGAACTCGTCCCAGTAACGCACGTCCTGCACCAGCACCTCGGCCACGCTGACCTCGGGCGGCGGCGGGGCCTGCTGGGTGCTTTCCGCCTGGCTGTCGCAACCCGCGAGCAGGGCCGCCCCCAGCAGAATGGAAGTCGCCATCGCCATCGCCGTGGGCGAGGAGCGCAAGGAGCGGAACATCTTGTGGACGTTCATGGATGAGGCCTCTTTAACCAGTCGCTTATCGGCACCTGCGCCAGCCGGCTCGTGGCGGGTAATCGTCGCGTGCCCCCGTTCTGGAAATAATCGTTGGGGGAGGGGTGCAATCGACATTCGGCGTGGGTGGAGCGAAAAGATTAAATAGGTTAACCCGACTTGATTAGTCGGGTTTGGAGGGAAATACTGTTCCAGTGGCGGGATAGTCACCGTGCACCCGTTCGCCCCGTAGCAAGGCCCCTCCCTGGACTCATGCACGGCAAGGACAACGATATGCTGCAGGATCTCAACGACGCCTTGATCTTTGCCAAGGTGGTGGAGCAGGGAAGTTTTACCGCTGCTTCGAAACTCTTGGGTATTCCCAAGACCACGGTGAGCCGCAAACTGCAGGGCCTGGAAAAGCGTTTGGGTGCGCGCTTGTTGCATCGCACGACGCGCCGGCTGAGCCTCACCGAAGCCGGTGGTGTCTACTATGAATATTGCAATCGCATCACTCAGGACCTGAGCGAGGCGGAGAGCGCCGTGCATCAGCTGGAAGGCAGTCCCCGCGGCTGGCTGCGAGTCACTGCACCCTTCACGGTGTGTACGGAATTCATCTCGACACTGATCCGCGATTTCCGCGAACGCTATCCCGAGGTCAGGATCGATCTGGTGCTGTCGAACGAGCACCTCGACCTGGTCGCCCATCAGATTGACGTGGCTCTGCGGGTCGGCAACCTGCCGGACTCCAGCCTGGTCGCCCGCCCTCTGGCGCACTATCACTCGTACGTCTATGCCAGCGAACGCTATCTCGCCCGTCACGGCGAGCCGCGTACGCCCGCCGAGCTGGCCCATCATCCGGTACTGGCGCAGGGCAAGGATCGGCGCAATCAGCGTTACTTCTGGCAATTGCAGAACGGTTCGCGACAGGAAGACATTGCTGTCGAACCCATTGCCGTGGCCAACGATCCGTTCGTGCTGCGTCGCCTGCTTATCGAGGGCCATGGGCTGATGCTGGCCAGCGAAATCGTGGCGTGCTGGGGCCCCGAGGGAAACCAGCTGCATCGTGTGCTAGAGGGCTGGTCGGGGCCGGAAACCGAGCTCAACGCGGTATTCCCCAGCGGCAAGCTCATCTCGCCCAAGGTGCGTAGCTTCGTCGATATGGTCGCCGAACGCATCCAGGTTGATAGCGGCTTCAGTGCCAATCATTGGCAACTGCCGGTCGTGGCCAACGAGGCAGCAGCGGATGAAGAGACGGAGGTCATGGGCGAGATAGCTTGAGTGCATTCTTGCCCATCTAGCTTGGAAATCCGAGATTGAACTCACGCCATGCAAGCTTGAGGGCCACTTACGCCTTGTGCCACGTCGCCCCGGTCAGTTCGCAGGAAACCTGCCAAAGCCGATCGGCAACGGCGTGATCCCGGCCAACAGGGGCAACATGAGCGCGTTTGGGCGCACCGCGTGTCTCGGCGATACCGGCAGGGCCGATGTAATCACCGGGACGAACGTCGTTGGCGGTGGCTGCGTAGAGGGTAGGGCGCGCGCCGTCGATCGAGGTCTGAGTGATAAAAGGCATCAATGATTTGAAAAGGCGACCCACCACGGCGCGGCTTTTGACGCCATGATCGAACAGCGCCGTACGCGCGAGGCCGGGGTGCGCCGCCAGGCTGGTCAGCCCCCAGCCTTCGGCATCGCTGTGATGCTGGAGAGTCTGGCTGAACAGCAACATGGCGAGTTTGGACTGACGGTAGGCGTGCCACGGGTCGTAGTGGCGCTCGCCATGCAGATCGTCGAAATCGATGCGCCCGCCGCGGTGCGCCAGGCTCGAGAGCTGCACCACGCGCGGCGCCTGCGCCGCCGCTACCAGCAAGGGAAGCAACAGGCTGGTGAGCAGGAAGTGGCCCAGGTAGTTGACGCCGAATTGGCGCTCGAAGCCATCGAGGGTCAATTCCCGGGTCGGTAGCGCCATGATGCCGGCATTGTTGATCAGCCGCGCCAGCGAGGGTTCGCTGGCGCGTAGCCGGGCGGCAAAATCGCGTACCGAGTCCAAGCTATCCAGGTCGAGCGGCTCGAAACGCACATCCGCCCCTGGGCTCTCGTCGCGCAGCGCATCGACTGCCGCGCGGCCCTTTTCGGTATTGCGTGCAGCCACGATGACGCGGTAGTTCTGGCGGAGCAGTCCGCTGGCGGTGGCCAGGCCCAGCCCGGTATTGGCGCCGGTGACGACTGCCAGCGGCGCTTCGCTATGGTGCTCAGTCATTGGTGCGTTCAGGTGTTGCCCGTATCACCGATGGTCTGGATGACCTCGAAGCCCTCGAACTTTGGCGGGCCGAGATACAGTCCCTCGCGGCGGCTCTGGCCGGCATTGGCATGCGCGGCGCGAAACGCCTCGGAGTGCGTCCAGGCCTCGAAATCCTCACGCGAACGCCAGATTGTATGGGAGGCGTAGAGCACGTGATCCTCCTCCTCGGGGCCGCGCAGCATGTGGAACTCGACGAACCCGGGCAGGCCCTGCAGGTGGGTCTCCCGCTCCAGCCAGATCTGTTCGAACTCTTGCGTTCTCTCGGGATTGACCCGGAAGCGATTCATGGCGATGAACACAGCGCACGTTCCTCATGGAGAATTGATAGGCATTCTCAGATAACCATGACACCTTAACTAATGAGGGGCAAGATGGGGCAGGAGTCGTTGCCCCATCGCGTATCGAGAAGGGTGGAATGTAGGGGCGATGATGTGCCGGTCGGTCGTGGTGGAGTGATCACCGACATGTCGAAACTCATCTAACCTCGGCAAGTACCGGCCCGTATCATGCCGATCTAGACCGCTCGTCGAAGTACAGGTGAGCCGAGACCATGCGGCCTCGGCTCTAGACGGTGTGGCGCACCCCTCGAAACCTGCTGGGCCGATGGGTAGATGCTCACGCCAGGGGAGGGTAATCAGTCGTCGTTGACGGCCATGATGCGAGTCTCGCCTGCGCGCACTTCGTCCCAGGCTTGGTCGAGAGTATAGCCGTGGCGAACACTGATCGTGTCGAGCACCTCGACGGCATGCTGCAGAGAGTCGCCGCTGGATTTCAGCGCCACCACCAGCTTGGCAAGATCCAACTTGCTGAAGCTGCTGGCGATAAGGTCGGCTTGCTGGGTCAGTTGTGTGCAGTTCATGGTTCGTTCCTCATGTAAGGTCATCATACCCTGGGGGAATCCCGTCTTGGGCTGCCATCTCCGATGGCGTTCTGGTGCCTTAGCTACGCATGCCGGGCCGGATAAGTGCCTAATGCTGCAACTGCGACAGGGTCATAAGCGTCCAAGACCCTCGCTTCTGGCGCCTGGATCAAAGAAATACATGGCGCTCAGGTTGTGTAGCCTGGGGTCAGGTCAGTGAATCGAGATAGCGATACCCTGCCCTGAACCGTGACTCTACTATGGGCCAGGAGGCGACGTCCCACAAAGCGCCATTAGATGCACAGGTCGTTGTAGTTTAACTACAGCAGATGTATTCAGCATCAGGGCCGGTAGCGGCACTACGGGAGGTGCCGCTCATTTCGCCCAAGGATCATAGCTTTGTCGACGATAGTGACTTCAGCGCCGCGCATTGGCAGCTGTCGGCAATGGCCAGTGCGACTGCCGCGGAGGAAGCAGAGGTTATGAATGAGGCGCGCGATCACGACGATTGGTAGTCTTGGATTGTGCTCATGTGTTCACTCCTTTCATGCCTTCCTCGGTGTAACGGGCACCGGCTACAGGAAGACGGGCGGTAGCGTTATCGAGTTCTTCCAGCTCTTCGGTGCCCAGCGCAATATCGACCGCACCAACATTATCCTCCAGATACGCGTGCCGCTTCGTGCCGGGAATAGGCACAATGTCGTCACCCTGGGCGAGCAGCCAGGCGAGCGCGATTTGTGCATTCGTGCAGCCTTTGCGTCCGGCCAGGTTGCCAATCACCTCGACTAGCGATTGGTTCGCCGCCATGTTCTCGGGTGTAAAGCGGGGCAGTGCCGGACGAAAATCTCCCGTCTCGAAGTTATCGACGCCTTGAAAGCGTCCGGTAAGAAAGCCTCGGCCGAGCGGAGAATAGGGCACGAAGCCAATACCGAGTTCTCGACAGGTAGGCAATACTTCGGCTTCTACCTCACGCGTCCACAGCGAGTATTCCGTTTGCACCGCCGTCACTGGGTGAATGGCATGTGCCCGGCGCAGGGTCGACGCGCTGACTTCGCAAAGTCCGATACGGTCGATCTTGCCCTCGCAGACCAATGCGGCGAGCCCTTCCATCGTTTCCTCGATGGGGCGCGATGGATCGATTCGGTGCACGTAATAAAGGTCGATTCGTTCGATACCGAGCCGCTTGAGCGAGGCCTCACAAGACTGTCTTGCGTAGTCGGAGCTATTGTCGAGGCGGCGACGGTATTCCCCCGGTTCGCGGACGATGCCGAATTTGGTCGCGATCCGAACGCTTGGGCGGCGCGAGTCAAGAAAGCGCCCGATAAGCTCCTCGTTGTGATGTGAGCCATACATATCGGCAGTGTCGAAGAAATCGACACCCAACTCGATCGCCCGTTCGAGCACGTTCAGCGACTCTTGGTCGTCACGTGGCCCGTAGAATTCGCTCATGCCCATGCAGCCCAGGCCGATAGCTGATACCTCGAAGTCCACTCCCAGTTTGCGTCGTTGCATTGCGCGTCTCCTTGTTGAAGTCAGGGAGAGTATGGTTTCCTGGCTTAATGAAAACTATGGACAATAACGGGACTCCGTTTTCCGAAAACGGAAAGACAATATCCTCTCGTCTGTGTTGGGATGATGCTCGCGTGTTTCTGGCGATTGCCCGCACCGGCACGCTTAGTGCGGCGGCCAGGACACTTGGCATCGGGCTTGCCACGACAACGCGCCGGCTCGAACGCTTGGAGGCCGCGCTCGGTGTGCCGCTCTTCAGCCGCCATCAGAGCGGGTATCGGCTAACGGATGATGGGGCGGTGTTGGTCGGGGGGGCGGAGGCGTTAGAGCAGGCGGGACATGCCTTTGGCGCAGCGGCAAAAGGGCAGGGGCAAGTGGCGGGTTGTGTTCGGCTGGCGACGGCAGAAAATCTCGCGAATCCGCTGATTCTCCCTTCGCTGCCGCAGTTGTTCGCTCGGCACCCTGAGCTCAGCATGGAGGTGGTGACCGATGTCCGTACCGTAAACCTTCACCAGCGCGACGCCGATCTGGCGGTCCGAATGGTCAAGCCCGAGCGGGGTAACGTCACGATCCGGCGGCTCGGGATGCTTGGCTTTGGGCTCTACGGCGCGCCGGGGTATGTTCAGAACCGGGCGAGGGGAGCGGATCGCGCCGGATTCGACAACGATCATTTTATCGGCTGGTCGGAGACGCAAAGTCACCTGCCCGCAGCACAATGGATCAACCGCACCCTTCGCGGTCGTCCTTGCCGGCTCACGACGCGGACATTATCGGCACAGCTGGCGGCCGCTCGTGCCGGACTCGGACTTGCCGTTCTGCCGCACTTCCTGGCTCGGCAAGCCGGGCTGGTGTGCATAGCGGAAGAGCTGGGGGCGGACCAGCCGATCTGGCTCGCGATGCATTCGGATCTGGTCCATTCACGGCGGGTCCGTGTCGTCGCCGATCATCTAACGGAGCTGTTCCTCGATAAACGAGCTGAGCTGCGTGGCAGCTGATCAGTACGCCGTAAAGAAAAATGCGATAGATTAGCTGGAGTTCACTCAACGCAGGGAAATCCATCATGTCGCTGGAACTCTGGTTATCGTTCTTGCTGGCCTCTTTCTTGATTATCGCCTCGCCGGGCCCTGCCGTAGCATTACTGATCACCACTGGCATCAACCAAGGGCGCGAGGCGGCTCTTGCCATGCTGCCAGGGTTCTTTCTGGGCGATTTGGTTGCCATGTCGTTATCGTTTGCAGGCGTAGGGGCACTGTTAATGGCATCCGCTGAATTGTTCGGCATTATCAAATGGTTGGGAGCCGCTTACCTGATTTATCTGGGAACAAAAATGTGGCGTGAAGCGGGGCACCTCAATGACCTCGAGTCTGCGGGTGCCAATATACATCTGGGCACCGCCAAGGCGTTTCTGGTGACGGTTCTCAATCCCAAGAGCATACTTTTCTTCATGGCTTTCATGCCCCAGTTCGTGGCGCCGGGCCAGCCGTTACTGCCCCAACTGAGCATTCTCTTCTCGACGTTTCTATGTGTCGGAGTCGTGACGGACTTGGGATATACCTTGCTTTCCACGAGTGGCGGACGGCTATTAACCACCAGGTTCCGCCGCATCCTGCATCGCTGCGGCGCCGGTAGTCTGTTGGGCGCAGGAGTACTGATGGCAGTGATGCGTCGTCCGGCCCAATAATCGTGATTTAATGTCATTAATTATAAGTAAGTCTCATCCTTTAAGGACACTGCGAAAGCTCACCCGCCAGCCAATCAATGACGGGGCGAAAGCGAGATGTGTCGCGGAATTCTGAGGGATAGGCCAACCAGATTTCCCTCTCAACATCAGGTACTTCGTACAGCAACTTCAGCCTGGTATCCGTAACCGCCAGATAGTGAGGCAGTAATGCGACGCCCAGCCCGGCCCTTACCGACTCCCGAACGGCAATGAGGTTGTTTGACTGAAAGGCAAAGCGCCGCCCAAGGCCTTGCGGCCAAATGATTTCTGGCAAGCTTGGGCGCTCCTCATGTAGGCCGCATAGGGGCGCCTCGCCGGCCAAGCCTAAGTCTTTGGAGCCATAAAGCCCGAAACGCATTGTTCCGACACTCTTGGCTACCATATCCTTCTCTTGTGGCCGAGCGAGACGAACACCGATATGAGCACGCCGCTTGGCTAAGCTCGCGATTTGGTTGTCCAGCTCGAGCCGGACCTCAACCCCAGGATTGGCGGCATATAGCGAGGGCAATCGAGGCGTCAGGAAGTGGCAGCCCAAGGCCTCCGTGGCGGCAATGCGCACGATGCCCGAGACGCTGTTATCTCTGCCTTCGACATCACGCAGCAGGCGATCCGCTGACTTCTCCATCTGACGTGCCGCTGCGAGCGCGCTATGGCCGATATTCGTAAGCGCAAAGGCGTTTTCTTCACGCGTGACGATCGGCTTGCCCAGAGCGGCCTCCAGCCGCCGGATACGGCGGATCACGGTGGCGTGGGTGATTCCCAGTTCACGTGCGCAGGATGAGTAGCTGCCAGCCCCAATCAGCGCGGACAACGTCATCATATCGTCCCACGCCATTGTGCTTTTTTGCACAGCTGATGTGCCTCCATCGCTAATTGGCGTACAAGTTGGCCCATCCTATGATGCGCGCCTAGCACTGCCAAATATCATTGTCTGCAAGAGGCCTAGTCGATGTCTGCTCCCTTTACATTGCTCGATGCTGCCGGAGCCAGTCGTAAACCTGCCGACTGGCAGGATGCAGTCCTGCTTCTGGTGGACCATCAACGAGAATATGTGGATGGTCGTTTACCGTTGACGGGCATGGATGAGGCGGTCGTTTGTTGCACCGGCCTACTAGCGCTGGCACGCCGGCACGAAGCACCGATTATTCATATCGTTCATCATGGCAATAGTGGAGGTGCGTTCGATCCTGATGGACCACATGCCGCTATCATCGAAGGTCTAGCGCCCCAGAACGGCGAGCTGACCATGATCAAGCGTTTACCGAACAGTTTTACGGGAACCCATCTGGCCGATTCGCTGAAGATGTCTGGGCGCAAAGAACTGATCGTGGCGGGCTTTCAGACCCACATGTGCATCAGTGCTACTGTGCGTGCGGCGCTTGATCACGGTTACCGCGTTACACTGGTTGCCAATGCCTGCGCTACACGCGATTTACCCGATCCACTTAGTGGCCCCCCTCTGGCGGCGGAAGCGCTGCACCGAGCCACGCTCGCAGCGCTGCATGATCGCTTCGCTACAGTGGTCCCTGATAGCTCAGTCTGGGCCTGATAGTTGCGCCCTCAACTATAGAGAACCCCTGACGCTAGAGGGCTTAGATCCGCTCTGGCGTAAGTGATCGCGACAAGATCAGGTAAACGAAAAATTTACCGGACTCAGCGACGGCTTGCCCGTCGCCTTACTCCGCAATTGTATATGATATCCCCGCATCGCCATGTAAAAACGCTACGTTTAGTCAATAGGGTTGCTAAGAAACTGAACGGCTCGTTTATCCCGCGTATAGGCAACATTGATACGTACCCAGGGAGAACTGTTTCCCTCAGGTAGGAACACATGACCCGGCGACAGGCTAATGCCGGCATGCTGGGCGCTTTTGACCAGTTGATTTGAGCACTCGATTGTAGGGTAACGCGCCCAGATGAACATGCCACCGGCGGGTTCCGTGAAAGGCTCCCACCCCGCGCTTCTTATCAGGTTGAGCGCAGAGGCCATCTGAGCGGAAAGCTTGGTCCTCAAGCGTTCGGCCAGTTTCCGATAGGTGCCATTCTGGAGCATGGTCATGACGACCTGCTCGGCGAAGCGCGAGGCGGCAATGCTGGTCAGCATCTTGACGTCGACCAGTTGCTTCATCAGTGTCGGCGTCGCGGCAATGAAACCTACACGCAGGGAGCTGGATAGACTCTTGGAAAAGCTGCCCAGGTAGATGACCCGGCGCAGACCATCGAGCGCGGCCAGGCGAGTGGTCGGGTCATGCTGGAAATCGGCATAGATATCGTCTTCGATGATCTGAAAGTCGTGCTTCTCGGCGAGCTGCAACACTTGGTGGGCTACAGTCGGCAACAGGGTCGTGCCGGTCGGGTTCTGGAAGACGCTATTGGTAAAAAACAACCTGGGCTTGTGGGTTTTCAGCAGATCCGCCAACCGTTGCGTATCCGGCCCGCCGACGAGACGGGGCACCCCGACCACCTTGATCTGCTGCAGGCGTAACAGGCCTAAAAGATTGTAATAGCCCGGCGACTCGACCAGGACAGTGTCTCCCGGCTTGAGCATTAGCCGGACGATGAGATCGAGCGCATGGCTGCCGCCGCCGGTCAGCAGGATCTGGTTGGCATCGGTCTCGATGCCTAGCAACCGTAGACGCTCCTGGAGCAGCACACGCAGCTCCGGGGTACCCATGGGCGTGCTGTACTCGAAGAGTCCCGCTCGATTCTGTCGGGCGACATGACGGATGGCGTAGGCCAGATCATCGCCTTCACGCCAGTTGTTGGGCAGCCAGCCACACCCCAGCTTCAGGCTGGCCTCATCTGCTTGGAAGAGCTTCCACATCGCATCCGTTACCTCCTCCAGCCCTGCTGGCGGCATATCCTTGCTGGACAGAACACTGGCGGCGCTTTCGGCAACGAAGAATCCTGAGCCGGGCTTGGAGCGGACAAGCCCTTGGGCGACGAGATGTTCATAGGCCTCGATTGCCACGTTACGACTAACATTCAGCTCCAACGACAGGCGCCGGATCGAGGGCAAGCGGCTGCCACCACCCGCACCATGCTGTGCAATCCACTCGCGCATGCCTTTCACCAACTGTTGCACTACCGGCGTCTGCGAGTTTGGGTCTAGATCCAGCTTCACTGCATGACTACTCCTGAGGCCAGGACTGTTCGGAAAAAACCGAGAACAGTTCATGGTTTATTAGCGGCAAGTGTACCTTATCGGCAGGGGAGCCCAATGTGATGGTGGAGACGTTTTTGTCATTCGTCTCAGGTGCCGCATGAAATCATTGAACGTTCTTCCTCTTTCCTTCGCGCTATGCATGGTTACCACGGCAGTGAACCTGCAGGCACCGCTGTATGACGCCCTGGCCGCAAGGGCGGGCCTGGGTGTCGGAGCGACCACGGTAGCGTTTGCCTGTTATGTGGCAGGCATCCTGCCGGTGCTGTTGGGCTTGAGTGGAATCGCCGACCGGGCCGGGCGGCGGCCGCTGATACTAACGGCCTTGTGTCTGTGCCTGCTGGCCACATCGCTGACGATACTGGCGCCTGGCCTTGTCACCCTGGGCATCGCGCGTTTCTTGCTGGGTGTCGGTACTGCCCTGACCTCAGCCGTTGCGCCCACGTATATGCGTGAGCTGTACAAGGGAAATGACTCCCGGGTACCGGCAGCTTGGGTGACGGCAAGCACCTCGCTGGGCTTTGGTCTTGGCGCTGCGGTTACCAGCCTGTTCGTTTTACACGCCCCTAGTCTGACGCCACCAAGCCTGTGGTTATATCTCGGTGCAGGCAGTCTGGCATTGCTGCTGGTGCTCGGGCTGCAGGATAATGCTCCGCGTCAGCAGGATACTGCGATGCTGCGTCTACCCGCGTATCCGGCCGGTACCGTCGTGTTCGGATTATCAATGCTGCTGGCTTGGGCGACGGTGGGGCTGGTCATCGCGATCCTGCCTTCAGCACTGGCTCAGCATGGCCTGGCGGCATGGTCCGGTTTTGCCACGTTCGGCGTCTGCAGCTGTGGGGTGCTGTTTCAGCCGCTGGCACGCAAGTTGTCCCCCTACGCATCGACCCAGTTGGGACTGGCCATTCTTCCGCTTGCCTACGCCCTGATTGCCTGGGGAGCGTTAGAGGGCGTTCTTACCGCCGTGCTTCTGGGAACGGTTGCGGCGAGTAGTGCCTGTTATGGCTTCGTTTATCTGGGCGGGCTCAGTGGCGTGCTTGAGATAGCCGGGCCAAACGAGATGCGGACAAGTGCGGGATTCTTTCTAATGGCATATATCGGCTTCAGCTTGCCGGTTATCGTGACGGGGGTGCTCATCGATCTCCTCGGTCATGCCGTCGCGCTGACTAGCTTCGGGGGAGCCCTGGTAATTGGCTGCACTGGGGTAAGCCTGTGCTTCAGGTTCAAGAGAAATGAGGAAGCAAGGCCAGCATAGCCTTGGTCTATATTTTGCGTGAGAAAACGGAGTAGGTAACATGATTTTCACGGTTCGTCGATTTTCGCTTTCGCTAATTACGCTGGTTCTTTTCGGCTTCGCTGGTAGTTCCCAAGCATCAACGCCGGCTACCGAGGAAGCCCCTGTCAATGACCGAATACTGGAAAGTGAGTGTGAGCCAAACGAAATACAACGGACGTTGCTCGAACGCATCAACGAGGCGCGCAGCCGGGCCCGCCAATGCGGTGACGAGACATTTGAGGCGGTGGAGCCGCTGACTTGGAACTGTAAACTCGAAGCGGCTGCCGAGGCTCACTCTAGCGCCATGGCGGAGCACGATTTCTTCAGTCATACCGGTCCGGATGGGGAAGAAGTCGGAGAACGGGTAAATGCCAGAGGTTACGACTGGACCGCAGTCGGCGAGAATATTGCCGCCGGTCAGGCCTCTGTCGCTGCCGTTGTCGATGGCTGGCTCGCGAGCCCCGGACACTGCGCCAATATCATGAACGGAAAATTCACTGAGATGGGGGCGGCAAGCGTCGAACAAGCAGATTCGAAGTATTCACCGTATTGGACTCAGGTCCTTGCCCGGCCAGTCACGCAATAAGATGAACCTCTGAACTGCTCCCCATTAGCCGAGTTACGCGATAACTGACCTTTTCCGAATCCTGGGTGACATAACTGAGATTCCCGGCCGCAAGCAGGCCGAATCGCTCATTGAGCACATCAGGCAAAGGTGCTGGGCATGGCTTGCCATGAGGCAGTTATCCCTGACGCATTTAGCCAATATGCGATATGCAAGCCAACAAGGATTTACTGCCAATCAATCTCGCCGTGACACGATAGAGGTGTCGCATCCAGGCCCAACAGCCGTGCCAGCGAGGCCCAGGCGGCATCGACAGGTTCCCGCCCGCTTAGATACGCGTTAACGATCATGCCGTCCAGGAGAAGTTGGATTAGGCTCGCCATATGCTTGGTGTTGCTATCCATATCTGCCAGAACGTCCTCGATGAGCGTTCTTACCCAGGCCTTATGATGACGGGAAATGGCCAGCACGGATGCCTGCGCCTGCCCGAACTCTTCAGCCGCCTTGATGAACATGCAGCCATGAAAGTCTGCTGAGGCGAACCAACGTGCATGCCAATCGAATAGGGCATGTAATTTGCCCTCAGCGGTTGTCTCTGTCTGGACGGCACGCTCCAGTGATGTCTTGAATCGCTCATGACGACTGTTCAGCACCTCCTGAATCAGCGCTTCCTTGCCGGGGAAATAGTGATAAAGCGTCATCTTCGACACGCCGGCTTCATCGCGGATCAGGTCGACGCCTACCGCTTGATAGCTGCGCTCGTTGAATAGGCGCGTCGCAGTTTGCAAGATATCGTCACGTTTGGACATGGTTTGAGAACTCTTGAGCAGCGCGAAAATTTTTGCTTGTCGGAGGTAGTTAAGTTTAATACTGTACAGACTTGTCTGTACAGTTAAATTCAATGGAGGGAGCACGATGCTTCACAAGATGAAGGGAGCCGGTATTGTGCCGGGACGTCCGAGTGCGTTGCAGATCCTGACTGGATTAATCGGCGGAATAGCCGGGATAAGCATGATTGCATATCTGACCCAACTGGCCGGAGTCCCTCTGTTGATGGCTCCGTTCGGGGCTACCTGCGTGCTGCTCTTCGCTGCGCCCGGCGCGCCTTTGGCGCAACCCAGGAATATCATTGGCGGGCATGTGGTGTCGGCTCTGGTGGGCTTGCTGGTTCTACAATGGCTGGGGGCGGGACCGTTGGCTATGGGGGTAGGAGTCGGCGTGGCCATTGCCTTGGTGCAGTTTCTGCGCGTGGTCCATCCACCGGCGGGTGCAAACCCGCTGGTCGTCATCATGGCGGGCATTACCGATGTTAATTTTCTACTGACACCGGTTCTCACCGGCTCGATGGTTCTGGTATTGATTGCCCTGTTCATCAATAACGTGGGCAAGGAAAAACGGTGGCCGATGTATTGGTACTGAAAGTCACGCGTTTCTTTACAAATGGTCTATCATGGCGTGCCCGCTATATCATGATGAGCCATGGCATGGCCGTTTGATCAGGAAACTACCGACTCGCCCCAGTAAGATGGGGCGAATCTTGCACATTTTCGGAAGAAGTTAGTGTCTGTTGTACGAGAGCGGAGCAGATGGCTTATCTCTATCATCGGCTGACCAGAATGATCCCTGACAGTATGGCGATTCCGCCGAACATGAAATTGAGGGTTAGTGGTTCCCCAAGAAGAGCGGCCCCGAAGAGGACGCCAAATACCGGCGACAGGAAGGAGAACACACCCAACTGAGATGCAAGATAACGCCGTAGCAGCGCGAACCAGAGCAGCAGCGCGCCGAACGAGATTGCGAGAGTTTGAAAAACCATGCTCGCCACTACGAGTTCGGTGATGTGTACTGTCTCGAGCTCGCCAAGCACCGCTGCCACCGGTAATAAAAGCAGGCCAGCAACAACCAATTGATAGCATAAGCTCTGAACCGGTGATGCCTCTGATAACGATGAACTGCGTAGCACAAGGGTGGTGGCCGCCCAGGACAGCCCGGCTAACAAGCCTAACGCATCGCCTAACAGTAGGGCTCCTGCGTTAGCACTGTTTGTCGTGGGGGCCATGGCGACTAGCATTCCAGCAAATGCCACAGCGATGCCGACCCATTGGCGGTTGGATAGCTGTTCCCCAGGCACCAGAAAATGCAGTCCCAAGGCAGCGAAGACCGGCGCGGTGTAGAGAAATACAGACATATGCGACGCCAGGGTGTAGTTCAGGCCCAATGCCACGAAGATGAACTCACCGGTAAAGCCCAGTCCCACCAGAATGCCCGGACGAAGATGAACACGAAAATCCGTGATCGTTATTCCTCGCCAGTATGTAAGTGCCATCACGAGTACCCCAGCCATCAGGGAGCGTACTGCCACTTGGGTCAGAGGAGAAATATCGGCGGACACGGCCTTGATGGCGACTTGTTGGAGTCCTAACACTACGCAGAATAGGGTCATCAGTAGGCTTGCCGACATGTCGATAGGACGACGAGTCGCTTGGCACGTTATTTCCGATGAGGTGAGTTTCGTCGACATTTTGGAAGAGTTCATGAGGCCATCCTGTACGCTGATCAGTCCCTAGTGCAGCATTTGCGAAGTAACGGGCCAAACGATTACTCTGCCTGTCTAGGCTCAGGAAAACTCAACAGATGCGAATCGAACGGTTGCCCCTTAATGCTCTGCGAGCCTTTGCTGAGGCGGCGCGAGAGGGGAGTTTTAAGTTGGCCGCAAGTCATTTGGGAGTGACGCCAGGTGCGGTCAGTCGGCAGATAAAACAGCTCGAGTCCAGGCTCGGCATGACTCTCTTCGATCGCCATCCGAATGGCGTTAGCGTGAACGACGCTGGCCGGCAGCTAGCCGAGGATGTAGACGCTGGCCTCGAACGGATAGCGGCTGGGATCAGGGCGGCGGGTGAACGCTCGAAGAGCGGCACGAGGCTAACGTTGAGTGTGCCACCTTCATTTGCTCAACTATGGTTGCTTCCACGTCTGGCGGAATTCGAAGCTGCAGAGGGGCGTGTAGAAATTTCCCTGGATGCAAGCCAGGCTTTGACGGTGCCGACTTGGCAAGGGGAGAGCGCTCGGATCGCCATACGCTACGGCCGAGGTCCGTGGCCAGGAGTGCGAAGCCAGCGATTATTTGGCGATGAGCTGTTTCCTGTATGTGCGCCTGCCCTGGTGACAAATGAGCCGCAGCTTACCGAGCCTGCCGATCTGGTAAACCATACGCTTCTCGAAGTGGCGTGGTGTTCGCGGCAGAGCGAGTATTTCCCGGGGTGGCATGAATGGCTCGAGGCGGCAGGCGCCGCAGACTTGAGAGTGTTATCCCGGCGTCGCTACTCTTTGTTCGGGCTGGCGCTAGACCAGGCGATAGCCGGGCGGGGAGTCGTGCTGGCCAGTCACCCTATTGTCGCTGACCGTCTAGCGAGTGGCGTACTCGTACGCCCGTTCGGCGCGAACCATGTACTCGCCTCCCCGTTTACCTACGACCTGATCCTGCCGGCTTCCGGCACCGCTCCACCCATGACTCAGCGCTTCATAGAGTGGTTGATCGAAAAAGCCGCGGAGTTTCGTCGAGACACCTTATGCTGACGGCTAATGCAAGCGAATCTAATAATCCTACAGGGGAGCGATGGATGCGATGAAAGTACAACAATACGAAGCTCAACAGGTTCTGGCCGCTCAACCGTTCAGTCAGCTATTGGACGCGGAGTTAACCCACTTTTCTGAAGGTCAGGCGGAGCTGAAGATTCCGATTCGAGACGTGCTCAAGCAACAGCATGGGTTCGTCCATGGCGGGGTGGTGAGCTATGCGGCAGATAACGCACTGACCTTTGCCGGCGGCAGTGTACTGGGATCCATGGTGGTGACATCAGAATACAAAATCAATTACTTAAGGCCCGCACAAGGCGAGTTCCTCATTGCACGGGCGACCGTTCTGCATGCAGGAAAAACTCAGGCTGTTTGTCGCTGTGAAGTATTCGTGAGCAGGGAGAGTGGAGAAGGGCTGTGTGCAAGCGCTCAAGGAACCATCGTCTTGCTCGGCAATGGCACATGAATAGGAAAAAGCGGATCTATTCATATTCGGTGGGTAGCTGCACCAAAAAAGCTGCTAACGGTTAGAACCGCTAGCAGCCATGTATGGAAGTTCTGCCTATCTGTTCATTTTTGAATCAATAGCTCAGACAGCCAAAATTAAGAGTTTCGGCCTCCACTATGGCTGCTCTGTCCGCCTTTCTTTCCCGCTTCGTTTACGCTCATGTTGCCTTTGTCTGGGCTTCGCTCGTTGGTTTTTCAGACAAGACCTAACTGTCCAGGCTTCCAGCGCTTACGCAGATAAACGGCCGGCCCATTGGGTGCCGGCCGCTCTTGTTCAGCCATGCACTCTGTCGTCTTGCGCATAGATCGCCGTGTGAAGTCTGCCTTCCTTGTCTCGCCAGGCGCGGTACATGCCTGGTGTGTTGAAGACCAACTGGGTACTGCCATCCGGCGAGACGGCAATGACTCCGCCTTGCCCGCCAAGCGCTTTCAATTCCTGAAAGACGACATCGTGGCAGGCCATCTCGAGATCCTTTCCGGCATAACGCATGCGCGCCGCGATATCATGAGTGACTGCGGCGCGAATGAAATACTCGCCATGTCCCGTGGCGGAGATCGCGGCACTTCGGTCATCGGCCCAAGTACCAGCCCCGATCAGCGGGGTGTCGCCGACCCGCGAGTAGCGCTTGTTGGTGATGCCGCCGGTGGACGTGGCCGCCGCGACATGACCATGACGATCGAGCGCGACTGCGCCAACCGTGCCGAACTTGTGGCCCTTGGGCGGTTCTTCCCGGCCATCACGATGATCGGCCTGGCTGGGCTCAAGATTCGGTGTGCCACCCTTAAGGCGATTGTCCTGCCATTGGCGACGTCTGAGTTCCGTGTCGTACCAGTCATTGGCGACCTGGAGGAGCTGGCGTTCTTTCAGGAAGCGATCGGCACCCTCGCCGATGAGCATGACGTGCTCGCCATGTTCCATGACGGCGCGTGCGCCGCGAATCGGGTTGCGGACATGATGCACACCGGCAATGGCCCCGGCGGCGCGGTCGCTGCCCCGCATGATGGCGGCATCGAGCTCATGATGGCCTTCGTCGGTGAACACGGCGCCCTTGCCGGCATTGAACCAGGGAGATTCTTCCAACACCACGACACTGGCTTCCACAGCGTCCAGACTGCTGCCACCCGCTTCCAGTATGCGCTGGCCGGCGTCGAGGGCCAGTCGCAGCGCTTCGTGAATGGCGTTTTCATCCTGGGCGGTCAACAAGCCTGGCGTCAGGACGCCAGCGCCGCCATGAATCGCCATGGCGATGGGGGCATCGTTCATGCTGCAGAGACTCCGTGATCGAGAATTTGTTTAAGAAACTGTTGGGTGCGAGGAGAGCGGGGAGCGTCGAAAAATTGCTTGGGTGGAGCCTCTTCGACGATCTCGCCACGGTCCATGAACACGACGCGATCGGCTACGCGCCGGGCAAAGCCCATTTCATGGGTGACGCAAAGCATCGTCATGCCGTCCTTGGCGAGATCCACCATGACTTCGAGTACCTCGGCGATCATCTCGGGGTCAAGTGCTGAGGTGGGTTCGTCGAAGAGCATGACCTTGGGCCGCATGCACAGGGCGCGAGCAATGGCGATACGCTGCTGTTGGCCGCCTGAAAGCTGGCCAGGGTACTTGTTGGCGTGCTCGCGCATCTGCACACGGTCCAGAAGCGACAATGCATGCTCGATGGCATCCGCCTGGGCGATGCCGAGATTGGCTGTCTGAGGGAGCGTACAGTTCTTGAGTACGCTGAGATGGGGAAAGAGGTTGAAGTGCTGAAAGCACATGCCCACGCTGCGTCTGATGCGCTGCAGGCGTTGACGGTTGTCGTCCAGCGTCTCTCCCAATACTTCGAGTGTGCCTTGCTGATGCACTTCGAGCTGGTTGATACAGCGAATCAGCGTGGATTTACCCGATCCTGAGGGACCGCAGATGACGATACGTTCGCCACTCTGAACAGTGAGCGAAATGTCCTTGAGGGCATGGAATTTGCCATACCACTTGTTGAGGTTCTGGATCTGCACGACAGGGGAATCATGCGCAGGCGTGACGACGTTGGAGATCGGTGCGGTGCTCATGAGCGACTCTTTTCCAATTGTTTTTCAAGATGGCGCGCGTAGCGGGACAGGGCGAAGCAGATCGTGAAGAAGAAGAAGGCCAGGAAGAGATAGACTTCATGCTCCAGGCCTAGCCATTCGGGCGCGGAGGTGGTGCTCATGGCGATGCCTACTACATCCAGGACACCGACGACGACGACTAGCGTGGTTTCCTTGAATAACCCGATAAACTGCGTCAGCAGCGGCGGGATGGTGTTACGTAGCACCTGGGGAAGGATGATCAGTCCCATGGTCCTCCAATAGGAGAATCCCAGCGCTTTTGCGGCTTCGTACTGGCCACGCGGTATGCCCTGCAGGCCACCCCGAATGGTCTCGGCCATATAAGCGGCGGTGAACATGATCAGCACGATCAGCACACGAAGCAGGATGTCGATCGTGAAGCCTTCGGGGAAAAATAGCTGAATCATCAGCGAGGCCATGAACAGCAGCGTAATAACCGGCACCGAGCGAACCAGCTCGATATACAGCACGCTGAGCAGCTTGATGGCGGGTTTGCTCGAGCGGCGGCCAAGTGCCAGCAGGATGCCTATCGGCAGGGCGAACAGCATGCCGATAACACCCAGGAAGACAGTGACCAGGATACCCGCGAACTTCGTCGACGAGACGTTCGGCAGCCCCACGCCGCCCTTGAGCAGCCACCACATCACGAACGGCAGGGCGATCAGGTAACCCAGCACCCAACGCCGGTCGATACGCTTGAGATATAGCAGAGGAAAGATCGACGCCGAAAGCGCGAACGCGATGTCGACGCGCCAGGTTTGCGTGTCCGGGTAGAAGCCGTAGACGAACAGCTCGATGCGCTGGGTAACGGGTAGCCAGCAGGCGCCATCGCCGATGCAGTCGGCCTTGCTGCCGCCCGTGAAGGTCGCCGAGAAGATCAGCCAGTCCAGGGCGCGTGGCACGAACCACATCAGCAGCGCCAACGTGATGAGCGTTACTACGGACTGGAAGGCCGTCGGAAACAGCTTTTGCTTCATCCAGCGCCTGGCACGCACGACGCTGGGCTCCCGGGGCGGCGATTGTTCTGGCCGATGGGGCTGCTCGGTGGCAGAGATGGTCGAGGAAAGTGGCATGGGAGCTCCTTAACCATGCGTGCGCAGGCTGACGCGGTAGTTATAGAAATTCATCAACAGCGACGTTACCAGGCTGAAGACACAATAGGTCCCCATCACCAGGGCGATGCACTCGATGGCTTGGCCCGTCTGGTTGAGCGTGGTGCCGCCTGTCGACGACACCAGTTCCATGTAGCCGACGACCACGCCCAACGACGAGTTCTTGATGATGTTGAGGTAGGTGCTGGTGACCTGGGGGATCATCGGATAAATCGCTTGCGGGACGATCAGGCGGAACATGGTGGGCATTTCGGAGAAGCCCAAGGCATGGGCTGCTTCGTATTGCCCGCGCGATACAGATTGGATAGACCCACGCACGATCTCGGCAATGTAGCTGGCGCTGTAGAAGGAAAGGGCTAGCCACAATGCCATCAGCTCAGGGGTGAGATTGATACCGCCGCTGAATCCGAAGCCCCGTGAAACGGGGATATCCCATTGCCAACTGCTACCGCTGAGCAGGTAAACGATCATTGGCATCAAGATGGCGCCGGTGAGGACTGCGGGCCAGACCGGGGGGCCGAAACTCTTCCATTCGAGGCTGGCTCGGTAACGCGCCATCAGCGCATAACCGGTCGCCCCGCCAGCGACGACGCACAGTAATCCCCAACCGACCAGCGAGCCATCGCTGGCCCAGGCGAGGGTCAGACCGCGGTTGCTGAGATAGCCCGCATCGAACAAGGAAATGGCCTGGCGCACGTTGGGCAGCGCCAGCATGAGCCCGTACCACCAGATCAAATGCACGATCAATGGCACGTTACGAAGAAATTCGACGGCGAGATAACTAAGCCGCCCCAGCAGCCAGTTTTCCGAGACACGGCAGACACCGAGAAAAACGCCGAGCAGGGTGGCCAGGGCGATGCTCAACCCCGACACGAGTAGGGTATTGATCAGGCCGACCAGGTAAGCGCGAAAGTAAGTGTCGTTCGGCGTGTAATCGATCAGGTGAAAGCTGATCGCATAACCGGCGCGCTCGTTCAGAAAGCCAAAGCCCGAGGCGATGCCTAGTGCATCGAGGTTGGCGCTGGCATTTTTGACCAGCAAGTAGAAGGCGCCAGCGGCGAGCGCGAGGATGATTCCTTGTTGCAGTGCGCCGAGTGTGCGCGCACTTTGCAGGCGTTTGTTCCACATAAACGTTACTCGATACGATGCCGCGCGAATGCAACTATGTAGCGGGACACGGTGCGTAACGAGCGCCCGGACATGGCAGTGCCGAACGCTCCGTTCGTTTTACATCTGAGTGCGAGGAGTCGCTTAGCGGATGGGCGCCGGGTAGAGGAGGCCGTCGTCGCTCCATAGGCGATTAAGACCGCGATCGAATTTCAGTGGTGTCTCGGGGCCAACGTTGCGTGCGAATATTTCCGCATAGTTGCCTACTTGCTTGATGGCTTGGTAAGCCCAGTCATTGCTCAGCCCGAAGCGTTCGCCGATACGCCCATCCGTGCCTAGCAGGCGAGCGATATTGGGGTTCTGCGTCTCGTCGCGAAGGGTGTCGAGGTTATGCGAGGTGACCTCGAGTTCTTCAGCATTCATCAGCGCGAAGGCAGTCCATGTGACGATATCACGCCACTGTGCGTCTCCCTGTGGCACGTAGGCGCCCAGAGGCTCTTTGGAGATCGCTTCGGGAAGCAGAGTGAAGGCATCGGGATCGGCAAACTGGGTCCGGCGAGAGGCCAGGCCGCTCATATCGTTGGTAATGGCATCGCAACGTCCCTTCTGGAAGGCATTGTACAACTCGGTACTCTTTTCGATGACCACGGTACGATAGCTTAGGTCGCGACGACCGAAGTAATCTTCCAGGTTTTGTTCGGACGTGGTGCCTGGCGATAGACAGAAGACAGCGCCATCGAGTTCTTCGATAGAATCGATGCCAAAGTCGGCGTGTATCATCACCCCTTGGCCGTCATAGAACCAGGGTGTGGTGAAGTCGGCGCCCAGGTTGGCATCCCGCGAGGCCGTCCAGGTCGTGGCGCGTGACAGCACATCGATCTCCCCCGAGGCGAGTGCCGTGAAACGATTCTTTGCCGTGGTGACCACGAATTCCACCTTGCTGGCGTCGCCGAGCACCGCGGCCGCAACACCGCGACACAAATCGACATCCATGCCGCTCCACCGGCCGTCGTCGGTCAGGTAAGAGAACCCGGCCTTGTCGCTGCTGACCCCGCAGCGCAGAGCGTCTCGTGCCTTTACGTCGTCGAGCAGGCTGGCCTGGGCGGCGCCGGCATGGGCGGCACTCAGGCTCATAAGTCCCAGGGCGGCGATTTTTCCCAACATTTTGTTGTTTTGCATGTCTCTTCCTTCTATTTCGTCGCGTTCATTTGAAACCCTCGCGGGGGGCGGGCGAAGCGTCATCGTAAGAATGCAGGGCCGCCATGGTTCTGTCGCGCTATCGGATCCATGCATCGTTGGCCCATGGCGCCGCTTCAGGTCCAATTAACATTACGCACCTGGCCAAGGCAGCTCTAGTGACGATTGATCGCCGCTGTCGTATCGCCTATCTAATATGCGCATAACTTGATATTTTATGCCGTACTTTACGGTTATCAGGACGGCTGCCGAATCGGGCCCTGCGAGGCGTTATGGACATCATTTGGTATGCGGATTTCTTGGCGCTCGCCGAAACGGGCAAGTTTACCGCCGCTGCACGTCTTCGAAATTGCTCACAGTCGACACTGAGCCGGCGTATCCAGCTACTGGAAGCCCACCTCGGCATGCAGCTGTTCGATCGTGGCAGGACGCCGATTCGCCTGACTGCCTCGGGTGAGGCGTTGACACCCGCCGCGGCTGAGCTGGTCCGGCTGTCTCATGAATGCGAGCAGAGCGTCAAGGTCATTGATCGGCCATTGACATTCGCCTCGCTTCATACGCTGGCATGCAACTTTTTTCCGCAATGGATCTCACGCTATTCCACGCAGGACGCGCCATTGTTCACCCGTATCGATACGGGGCACAAGAGTACGGAAAATTACTATATGTCGCTGATGTCGGGGCGAAGCGATTTCATCCTCTTTTATCGAGATGACGAATCGCAGCGCTACTTTCAGCGTGATGACTTTGAAGTGCTATCGCTGGGGCATGACGAGCTATATTGGGTTGGGACCCCTGCATTGGCCCGATTGTGCCGAAGTTCCCAAGGCACGATTCCCTGGTTGACCTATTCGCGCACCGCTCAATTGCATGAGCTTTCGCGAGCGCAGGTCGAACGGCACCCTGAGCCCGCTCGCTTGAAGCGGGTTTTCGAGGCGACCGTATCCGAGGCGCTCAAGCCCATGGTCGCGATGGGTCAGGGCATTGCCTGCATGCCTCATAGCATGTCCGCTCCACTCATTGACGACGGTAGACTGGTACGAATTTATCCGCAGATGCCTGCGGACCATGTGGAGATCATCCTGGTGCGCTGGCTGGGTAACCGTAATGCCGTGGCGAGCGAATTTTGGGAGCGCTTGAAAAACGATAAAATTTTTGTATAAGCAGATCCTTTTATTAGCTATTGGCCTGAATAATTTTAAATAAGCCTTACCATAGATACCGTTTGAGTGATTTGAGTGGCCAATTTCCTCACAAAAACTCTTTATCATGGGGCGCAGAAGTTGCTTCACCGCCTTTCTTTACTGCTTTGTTTACGCTCATTTTGTCTCCAACGCAGGATATCGTTGCCCCGATCGCCCAACAAGTCAGGGAGCGCTTGACCCAGCGGAGGGGGAGATAAAGCCAGTAAATATGCCGATCGTATAGCATGGGAAACCCTAGACTTTATTATTACACATAATCTCTTTGCGAAAAGAGAGAATGATTTTTTAAATAGAAAAAAGTTTGGTGCTAAACCTATTGCGCTTTGTGAGCTTTAGGTTAGGGTTGTAACCGTAATCTATCGTTTTTAACATCGTATGACTCATGCGTGAGGTTAAAAAAAATGCTCTATTTAAAAAAATTTTCATGAAATTATTGAATACACTCATCGTCTGTAAAGGAAATGTCTGCCGTAGACCTGTAGCACAGGCTCTGCTTAAGATTCGTATGCCCTACCTCGAGGCAGAGAGGCTAGAAGCGGGCCAGCATCAAGCACGGCAAGTTACCGTAGAGATGATACAGCAAGCCGACGTGGTCCTAGTATGAGTGAAAGTCAGCGGCATGCTATCCGCAAGCTTCTACCTTCGGCTATCGAAAAGACATTATTATTTGGGGCACTGGCTTGGTCAAGGAGGCAAGGGCATAGAAATTCCTGATCCATACCATAAAAGCCGTGAGGCTTTTGAGAACGTCCACTATAAATTAGTGCAGGCTGCCGATGCGTGGAGTTTTAAGCTTGGCTAACATGGTTCATCTTTTAGTAGTATACTAACTTCGCTTTGGGGAAAATATGGAGCTAAAAACCTTTTTTGCGCAAGATGAGAAAGGAAACGTAATCCCCGGCGCTAGGGTTCATGTCTATTTACCTAATACGATGCAGTTGGCTGCGAGCCTGCATGACCGTAACGGTAATGTTTTAATCAATCCATTTGCTGCCGATGAAAATGGGCAAATCCAATTTGCCGCACCGAACGGTTTATATGATTTGCATGTTTCTTCCTCTGGTCGTAATTATACTATCCCGGTCAAGTTCCTTGATATAGAAGATATTGGGGCATTAAAGATAGTGGCACAGGGTACCAGTTTTCTTCCTAAGCCTGATCAAGTTACTCTTTCCGAGATTGCTCGTCGTGTGGCGATGCAGGAGCCTGCCAAAATAGCTTATCTGCCCAAGCCGCTTATAACGGGAGAGAATATTGTCTTCTTGGTAGATTTGGTTGGTGATGTTGTCGATCCAACAAGAATAGGATTTTCATTAAAAATTAAACGTGATAATGTCTATTTGCACATTAATGATGATGCATGGCAATATGATAAAGTGAATCAGAGTATTACTCTCTTAGCACAAGAGAAGGATGAATTAATCGCTATAGAGATTGCTATCGGTAACGGGGCTAAAGATAATGATGTTGTGTATATCAAGGACTTTAATCCGCTGGCTAGTGCCGTGTTTGATAATGGCCAGTATGTTCCCGCAATAGATTGTACAAATATTTTTGAAAGAGCGCTTAGGGTTTCACAGCAGCTAGGCCTGCGGCTTGACTTGGGTAGCGGTAATTATTTCCTTTCAGGAAAGACTATTAATGCTTTAGAAGATCTTGATGTTAATATTCGCGGAAATGTAGGTTCATGTAATATCTATTGTTCAGGATGGGGGGGAAGGGCTTAACCAAAGATCAAACTCTATCAGCCCATACACAGTTCCACTTTCCCATGCAAGGCGAGAATTACAGCAAACTAAAAAGGCGGCTGGTAATATCAGGGGTTAGGTTTATTAATCTTGACGATTATTTTGCTACTCGATGCATTCACGCTAACGGTTGTATGGACTATGTTGAAATAAATCGGTGTGATTTCATAGGATTTACCGCTGCAGGAGTTTTTGGGAAAAGCATTACGAGCTTCGGCACACATCCCGGTTCTGATGCGCAGACTTCGATAAATAGCGCTTATATATCTAGTGTATTGGTAACATCGGATAGAGGCACGACAGGACAGGCTCCGAAAACGTTTCATATCCATCATAGTCATAACACTATGATAGCCCATTGTCGTTTTATGGGATGCGGTAATGGATATGTTTTCCGTCTCAATGGAGGCGTGTTCGATACGGTTCCGGTTGTAGGTCGTGGTTCGGCTAATGTTCGGTTTATAGGGAATTGTGTATATACAGAGGTGAAGAATTATGAGTATTGTCAGATTACAAAAACAACAAATATCACTATATCAAATAATACGGAAGACGCTGCAAATGGTGATACCCCTCATAATTTTTTTGATCTTTTTAATTGTGTTAGTGTGCCGTTTTCTGGTAATACCGTTTACGGTGGTGGGTTGCTATTTCATGGTCATGCAGACCTTAACCATGGGGAAAGCTCTAGCAACCTGATTGGCTCAAGTGGGCTAACGGCTACAGGAAACACTATAATAAACCCAACCCATCATGCTGTTTTTAATCTAGGAGGAGATGGAACGGTCGATGGAGGACGTGCATATGCTGGCGCAACAATCACAGGGAATTCTGTATATCTGATGCCTGGTTTTGCACCGCTGAAAAATTGCTATTTCATTTACGCTTTTGTAGCAAAGGATATTACCGTTACGGCTAATACAGTATCCGGAATCGCTGGGTTTTTTAGGGCTTTCTGGAACAAAAATATATCTATTTATGGTAATACGATTAAGGGTTGCATAGATATAATTCGCAATGACGGTAATAATCTTGGGTAGATAAAATTTGGTGTTAATAGTATTGGTGAGTCAAACCCTGATTCCTTACTGCAGCATATCATTGAGCCTGAGAAAATTTACAACAGTTTGGAGGTCGGCGGAGATTTAAAAGCAGAAAAGTTTTACACGCAGTCAGGCACTACCGAATATGTGTCGGAGGGGAGTGTAGTTCTAGATTTGGATATGCCCAACGAAGCTTCTTTTTATCTGTTAACCGTAACGCTGGGCTCTTATATAGGTGGCCAGTCACAAGCGAAGTATATGGTGAGTCGTTCAGGTGATGCCGATTACATAGTGCCAATAACCAATGCCATTAAAGGTGTTGTTATCACGGTAAATAAGAATAATGGTTTAACCATTAGTAATGCTACGGGCAACCGAAAGAAATTATCGGCTGCTGCATTCCGGTTTCAGTAGTGTTGTTGCTATTATTGGTAGGTCATCTATATACAAAAATGCTCATTAAGGGATTAATGATGCAGAGTGACAAACAGCACAGCGTAAATGGAGCACTGGATGTTATGGATCGTCGGGTTTTTCTTCAAGGAGCAGTGAGTGTGGTAGCGCTATGCTTTACCCCGATCGCTATAGGTGTGACCGCTCAGCAGCCATGTAATGTAATTCGTATGGCTAGTGACGCAAATATCTTAGTGCTGACAAAGAAGTTGGTGTCGTGAGAGGAGCTTGTGCAACCGCTGAAATGCTCGACCATGCCTTTGGTCTGCGGAAGGGAAGGCGGAATCAGTTGAGGGTCGATGCCACGCTGGCGACAAATCAATCTAGCCGGTGCCTGCCGCTGGGCGTTCTCTCGCCTCCGGTGGTGAAACGGTCGTTAAAAGCTTTGCCGCTATCCGGCAGCGGGGTCGTGATCCCGAACGGTGCTCGCTCACGACATGTGCAGGAGGACCGCGGCATCTTGGGTATCTTGATATTGACGAACCTCCAGATAGTTTCAGCGTGTGGCACGGTCAACCGCCACAAAGAGGTAGCTCCTATGCTTAATGTATCATCTGGCCTCTTACAGTTACCTATTTGCTACCCAGTATAAGGCACAACGAAAAACCGCCACCCGGAATGATCCGTAAGTGGCGGTTTTTACTAACTATTCTGGTCGGAGCGACAGGATTCGAACCTGCGACCTCTGCAACCCCATTGCAGCGCGCTACCAAGCTGCGCCACGCTCCGCTTGCCAATCCCACAATATTGGCCTCGTGGCCTCCCCCGTGGAACGCTGCATATAGTACCCGGACTCATGGAAAATGAAAAGCCTCGTTTACGCTTTTCTTTCAATCGCTTGGCCAGTTGGATGAGGCTTCGGTCACTAGCGCTGCATTATGCGACTCGACATGCCTGGCCCACCTCAGCTGCTACGAATGGCTCGTGCCGCGTTAGACGAAGGATATACAATGGATGCTTGCGAAGGATTCAAGGAGAGCAACGGTGCCATTAATCATCGGCATGAGCATTCTTTTAGGCTGCCAGTTCGTGGGCGAATTACTGGTCCGTGCCCTTGGGCTTCCGGTACCGGGACCGGTAATAGGCATGGCCTTGTTACTGATTGGGCTGATGGGCAATGGCCGTGTTCCGGACGGGTTACGTTACACCGGCGAAGGGCTGTTACGTTACTTGACATTGCTATTCGTACCTGCCGGGGTGGGCATGATGACGCACTTCGAGCTGATCCG
Source organism: Halomonas sp. WWR20 (assembly GCF_054602495.1). Taxonomy (NCBI): domain Bacteria; kingdom Pseudomonadati; phylum Pseudomonadota; class Gammaproteobacteria; order Oceanospirillales; family Halomonadaceae; genus Halomonas; species Halomonas sp. WWR20. The sequence continues at coordinate 364,793 of NZ_JBTRHR010000003.1, read as the reverse complement.
GGCCGATTTCTGGACACTTATCATTACGCTGGTGTTGTCCACCGCCATTACCATGGCAGTAACGGCAAAACTCATGGAATGGCTCAATCGAGGGCTTACCGACGAACACTCTCCGGCGGCTGAGGAAAAACCTCGATGAATGTTGCCGTGTTAGATCAGCTCTGGGTATATCTTGCCGCGAGTCCCTTGTTGCATTTATTGGCAACGCTGGTCGCGTTCGTCATGGCAACCCGTATCAACAAGTGGGCAGGGGGAACCCCTTTTCTGCATCCCGTGTTGGTCGCGATTTTTCTGCTCATCGTGTTCCTGGTATCGACAGGCACGCAGTATGCTACATACTTTGAGGGGGCTCAGTTCATCCATTTCCTGCTTGGGCCGGCAACGGTAGCGTTGGCTATTCCCCTTTATGATCATCTTGATCGTGTCAGGCGCATGCTGGTGCCGATAGTTGTTGCCTGTGTTGCAGGCATTATAACGGCTGTGGTGTCTAGCGTCGGTATTGCAGTGTTGCTTGGGGCGCGTGCCGAAACAGTGCTGACACTTGCCCCTAAGTCCGTCACTTCTCCTATTGCCATGGGTATCGCCGAAAAGCTGGGGGGCATACCTTCCTTGGCCGCGGGCCTGGTACTGATAACAGGCGCGGTAGGCTGCGCACTAGCACCGATTATTTTTCGAGTCGTGAACGTCCGTGACCCGAGTGTGCAAGGGTTTACCATGGGCCTTGCGGCGCACGGCTTCGGCACCGCATATAGTTTCGCCTCAATCGGTGCTTTAGCAGGCGCGTTTGCAGGCTTATCGATGGGGCTGACGGGATTGTTGACGGCTTTTCTACTGCCGCCTTTGGTCAGCCTGTTTGGACTTTGATTCGCGATACCTGAAGTAAATATCGCTGTTTTTAAATGTTGGGTCTTGGCTGAAAAGTCGACGAACGACGCCCAGACAAGGCAAGAATCGGCGAAAGAACGGACTGGGCTCGCACGCGAGTTTACGCGGTGTAATGAGTACCTTGGGCAGATTTTTAACGCAGTGTGGTCGAGCGCAGACATTTTTCAGACAAACCTAGCCAAGAATAGGCATTTACGCTCCGGATGCTAAGTACCTATAAAAAAGTTATCCGGTACTCTTCACCATAGCCTGACAGCACCTTGTGGACATGGTCTCTCAAGGACGAGAAGCTTTCATAAGCCGTCAATGGCAACCACTCGTACTTGACCTTGCGCCAGAAAATTTCGATCAGGTTCAGTTCTGGCGAATACGTCGAGAGATAGACGACATGAACCCGCTGGTTTAGCCAGTCCAGTCGCTTGCGCTGGAAGCGAGCCGAGCGATGGACACTGGCGTTGTCCAGCACCACGATGGCAAAGACATCCGGCGGCTTCTGGGCAACCAGGCGGTCGAAGGCCCCGATGACCACGTCGGTGGTGATGGTCGCCATCGTCGTGTGATAGATCAGTTTGCCCTGACGACTCAGGAAGCCCAGCACATTCAGGCGCTGACTGTGCGAGTAGGCCAATCCTGCTCCAGGCGATGCACTACCTTCTACATAGGTAACTTCTAAATTATGACGGGTTGCGTTCCGGCCCGCCGGTGACTAGAGGTTAAAGGTAGGCAAGCAACGTGAACAGTAAGGGCAGTCGCCATGGACAGCGAAGGTCAGACTTTCTCATCCCGATTCGATGCTCGTCGTGTGAGCCGAGACGTTTCCAAGACTTCCCGTCACGAGCATGAACCTCAAGATACGCCGCGTTGGGCGCGAAATATCAGTTTGCTAGGTGTGGCGTTGACGCTGACAGTTATCTTGTTGGGTGCCGGCACGCGATTGATGGACGCTGGGCTTGGTTGTCCTGATTGGCCCGGCTGCTATGGACGCTTGGTCGTGCCCGACGCAGGCGTGGCGGGGCTGCATATGTCGGGAATGCCTTTTGAACCGACCAAGGCATGGGCGGAAATGCTGCATCGTTATGTCGCCTCAGGATTGGGCATCTTAGCGCTTTTGCTGACCGGTCTGGGGTGGGGGCGGCGACGCCAGCCCGGGTATCCATGGAAGATAACCTTGACGCTGTTATGTGCCGTCCTGGTGCAGGGCGCCTTCGGTGCCTTTACCGTCACGCTCCGGCTTTGGCCTCAGGTCGTGATGCTGCATCTGCTGGGCGGGCTAACCATCATGACCCTGTTCCTATGGTTGCACTTGCGGCTGCGTTATCAGGATTCTAATTCACCTCCGGTGCTGCATCGTCCCGGCATCTTATGGTGCGTTGTAGGTTGCTTGCTGATACTACAGATCGCCTTGGGGGGATGGACATCCAGCAATTACGCAGGGATGGCGTGCCAGGGATTTCCGACCTGTACCACACAGTGGTGGCCGGCCATGGACTGGAGTGAGGGTTTTCATCTGACTCAGACGATCGGCCCCAACTACTTGCATGGGCAACTGCATGCCGAGGCGCGCACGGCGATTCATGTCGCACATCGTCTGGGAGCTTTGATGCTGGGGTTGGGCATCATTCTGCTGGCCTGGCGTTATCGACAAGATCATGCATGGCGAAAATATACCGTTATCTTGTTATTGACTTACCTATTACAAGCCACCATTGGTATCGCCAATGTACTGCTATGGCTGCCATTGGGATTGGCCCTGGCGCACACCGCCGGTGCGGCATGCTTAGTGCTGATAGTGACGTTGGGGATCTGGCGTAGTGCTACTGCGCGACATGCAGGGAGTATCGCCAGGGTCGGACCACAAGCAGAAATTGCACATGCGTGACGTCATCATCGCGGCTTTTAATCGCCCCTTGCTCGGGCCTGGACCTGGCGGGGTCTGATGGCGCTGGGTAAGCCGCGTGTGGTAATGGTCATGCTGGTCTGTGCCGGGGTCGGCATGGCGCTGGCTACGCTAGTGGTTCCTCCGCTTGACAAGGTGCTTTTCGGGTTGGCGGGGATCGGCCGCGCCGCCATTGCTCGGCTGGACGGCAGTCACTGGAGAGGTCAGTGCTGAAAGTCTACTGCTGGTGCTGATCGTTTTTGCCTGGATACCGCCACACTTCTGGGCGCTGGCCATTCACAAACGGAAAGAGTACGCCCATGCGGGCGTGCCTATGCTGCCCGTGACGCATGGCGAAGCCTTCACCCGGTTGCAGATATGGCTTTATGGCTGGTTGACCGTTGCCGTCACGTTGCTCCCCTTTGCGGTGGGCATGAGTAGGTGGCCCTATCTGGCCGCAATTGTGGCGTTGAATGCGAGGTTCATGTTCTGGAACTGGAAGGTCTGGCGAGGTCACGACTCTCAGGCGCCTCTGGCTGCATTCTGGTTTTCGATCCGCTATATTCTGGGCGTTTTTGGGATACTGCTGCTCGATCATTATTATCAGGCGGGTTGGCTGTTCTGAGCCGGTAGCTCGGATGCAAAACGGGGCCGGCATGTGCTGGCCCCGTGTCATTTCAGCCCCTGCGGTAGGGGTCAGAGCCAGACCAGTTGAATCAATGCCACCGTCAGTAGCGTGACGAGTATGGTGCCGGCGATGTTAAGAAACAGGCCCGCCCGGATCATCGACTGGATTTTCATATGTCCAGTGGCAAAGACGATGGCGTTAGGCGGTGTGGCTACCGGCATCATGAACGCGCAACTGGCGGCAATGGCCGCCGGCACGGTGACCAGTAGCGGATTCATGTCCAGTGACAACGCCAGCGCACCAAGCAATGGTAGGAAGGCTGCTGCCGTGGCGGTATTGGATGTCACCTCGGTCAGGAAGATAATGACCAGCACGATGATGCCGATCAACAGCAACAGCGGCAAGGCGCCGAATACCGATAGCTGTTCGGCGATCCATTCTGCGAGACCTGAACTCTTGATGGCGCCGGCCAGGGCTAGTCCGCCGCCAAACAGCAATAGCACACCCCACGGCAGTTTCTGCGCATCGTCCCAGTCAATGAGGCGGGTGTTGGCTTGAGTGCCGCTGGGGATCAGGAACAGGGCGATACCTGCAATCAAGGCCACCACAGTGTCGGATAGCCAGCCGATACCGGCTTGATTGAGCATGGGGCGGAATATCCAGGCGATAGCCGCCAGCAGGAAGACCAGTCCCACACGACGTTCCGCCGGTGTCATTGCGCCAAGCTTGCCAAGTTCATCACGGATCATCTGGCCACTGTCTTCGACAGCGCTCAGCTTGAAGCCGCCGCGTGTCAGCCACCACCAGGTGACGATCATCATGACGATACTGACAGGGAGCCCGATCACCATCCACTGGGCAAACCCGATATCGATCCCTTGGCTGTCGGATAAGTAGCCGGCAAGCAAGGCATTGGGCGGTGTGCCGATAAGCGTGGCAATGCCACCGATACTGGCCGCATAGGCAATAGCCAACAGCAAAGCCGTGGCATAACGTGCCATTTCCTGTTCGTCATGATCCCCCAGTAGGCTGATAACCGACATGCCAATCGGCAGCATCATGATGCTGGTGGCGGTGTTGGATACCCACATGCTGAGAAAACCGGTGGCAATCATGAAACCGGCAATTTGGCGCTTGGGCTGTTGGCCGACAACCTGCAGGACTTTCAGGGCGATACGGCGATGCAGGTTCCAGCGCTGCATTCCGATACCCAGGAGAAACCCGCCGAGAAACAGGAAGATAATCGGATTGGCATAACTCGCCGTCGTCGCGCCAAGTTCGCCGATGCCGAGCGCCGGGACCAGGATAATAGGCACCAACGAGGTGGCAGGGATGGGAATGGCCTCGGTGGCCCACCACGTCGCCATTAATAGCGACAGGCCGACACACGCCCAGGCGGGATCGCTCATCCCGGCGGGAGCCGGCAGCAACAGTGTTATGAGGACCCAGGCAGGTCCCAGCCATAGGCCGATGCGCGAGGCGAGTGAAGGGGATGCCGGGTCGGGCGTAGCGGCCTCATTCATGAAAATCTCCCATCAGGCAGTTGGTAAGTGGGTGCGGTATTCTACTTAAGTCCTAGGGGTCCTGGCGGTTTTATCCCTTAGCCATTGGTCTAATGGAGGGCTTGGTTGTGGTCTCGATAGCGGACAGGTAACGTGCCTTGCCGGCACGGGGATGACCGGAGTCGCGAACCTGAGGGAAAAGATGAAGCCGACAATCGCTATGCTTGATGACATGATGGCGCTGTGCCGAGAGGCAGGTGACGCTATTCTGGCCATACATCGTGAGCAGCTGGATACGCAACTGAAGGACGATGACAGCCCAGTCACGGCGGCAGATCTGGCAGCCAATGACGTTCTGATGAGAGGGCTGAGACGCTTGGCCCCGGAGATCCCGATCCTTTCGGAGGAACAGGCGGAAATCGCGTGGGAGGAGCGCCGCCAGTGGCCGCGTTACTGGCTGGTTGATCCCTTGGACGGCACTCGAGAGTTTCTCGGCGACTCGGGGCAGTACACGGTCAACATTGCCTTGATCGAAGGCCATGATGCGGTGCTGGGTGCCGTACATGCCCCGGCGCTGGGCATCTCCTGGGGCGGAGGCGCCGGGCTAGGGGCTTGGCGTTACGAGCAGGCGGCACGGGTGCCGATAGCGGTCGCTTCACAACAGCCTTTGCGGATTGTCGCCAGCCGCTCGCATCTGGATGCTGAAACTCAGGCTTTTATGGCGCTTTTTCCTGAGGCTCAAATTTCCAACGCTGGAAGTTCGCTTAAATTCTGTCGTATCGCCGAAGGCGAGGCCGATGTGTACCCGCGCTTCGGGCCTACATGCGAGTGGGATACCGCTGCCGCCCAAGCGGTGCTGGAGGCTGCAGGGGGGCAAGTGCTTGAAGCTACCAGCCTGGAGCCGCTGCACTATAACCAGACAGCAGACTTGCGCAACCCGCATTTCATTGCCTGTGCCGATGCACAGGGGGCTTGGCGCAGGACCTTTAAAACGAAGCGTTAGTCCAGGAGGGCAGGACTGCTGTTAGGAATGTCGTGAAATGCCAAGCGCCTTAAGGGCATTGTATTTACCGGCAACGTACGGTCACGCTGTTCAAAGAAGGAGTCATTCATGTCCTTGTCGCTGGCCTGGGGGTTGTTGGCCCTGGCGGTTCTGACCTTAGGGGGGCTGGGGATTTACGCCGCACATTTGTGGAAGGAAGTGCGCCGACGCGAGGCCTTCCGGCGTGACGAGATACGCCAGGCCAACGAGAAGTGTCTGGAGAGCCTCGATGTCATTGCCAGAGCCATGCTGGCCGGTCAGGTTGACCTGATCGAAGGTGCCCTGCGTTGTAAGGTATTGCTGGAAATCATCGAGCCAAGCCTCGTGGAAAGGTCTAGTTTCCATGTGTTCGCCGAGGTGCACGGCAGAGCCTCGCACCTGAGTACCCATTCGGCGCGTCAGGCCCTGTCTTCACAGCAGCTACGCGAGGAGGACCGCGAGCGTAGGGTGTTGGAAGAGGAGCTGCAAACGCCTTTGCAGGAGGCGGCTCATGCCGTCGTGGAATTTAAGCGATGTTGGCCGGCCAGCTTGCATTGATCTTTAAGTAGGATGCTTTCCGATAAGAGTACTGTGACATGCGCGATAGCCTGTTAAACGCTTCGCTAGCCTCACTCCGGCATGCCTTGCATGCTCGCCCTGAGGTATCCGGCCGGGAATCCGCCACGGCACAGCTTATTGCCGAGTGGCTGGCGGAGGCTGGCGCTGATCCCGTCCTTACCGGGCTGGGCGGACATGGTGTCGCGGGTGTGTTTCGTGGGGCCGAAGCGGGGCCGAGAATTATGTTCCGTGCTGAACTCGATGGCTTGCCGATTCAGGAAACCAGTGCTGCTGCATGGGCTTCGTGCCATCCGCATGTGGCGCATAGTTGCGGTCATGATGGGCATATGGCGATATTGCTGGGCCTGGCACAGCGGCTGGCCACGGCCCCGCCCCGACGAGGCGAGACTGTACTGCTTTTTCAGCCTGCCGAGGAAACAGGGGAAGGCGCTCGAGCCGTAATCGGCTCCCCACGTTTTGCCGAACTGAAGCCGGATCAGATTTATGCCTTGCATAACCTGCCCGGTCGCCCGCTTGGCGAGGTCTCGCTGAAAGAGGGCGCGTTTACCTGTGCGTCACGCGGATTGATCATCCGTCTGACAGGGTTGTGTTCGCACGCCGCGCATCCTGAATTGGGGCGTAATCCTGCCATGGCCATGTGCCGTATTCTGCAGGGGTTGAAACGGCTTCCTCAGCAGCTTCCTCATGATCAGGGATTGGCCATGGTGACGCTTATACATGCCCGTCTGGGGGAGGTGGCATTTGGGACCTCTCCCGGGCAGGCAGAAGTCATGGCAACCCTGCGGACCGAAAACGACGAAATGATGCGCGCACTGGCTGAAGCGGCCGTCTCGCTGGCTCGTTCGGAGGCGGAAGAGGAGGAGTTGGGCATCGAGATCGATTGGTGTGACAACTTTACCGCAACACGTAATGCCGCTCAGGCGGTTGATGCGATCGAACGGGTAGCCCAATCATTGGGGCTGACGGTGAATCGTCTGGAAAAGGCTCATCGCTGGTCCGAGGATTTTGGCCAGCTTGCCGCTCAAGGTCAGGGGGCGATGTTTACATTGGGCAGCGGTGAGAAATGCCCTCCTTTGCACTATCCTGATTATGACTTTCCTGATGAACTCCTTGAGATCGGCATCGCGATTTTCGAGCGCTTGCTGCGTTACCATCAGGATTGATTATGACTTGGCAAAGATTATGTTCGCGCCCGGATATGCGCCGATAAGAGTTTGCAAAGGCCTATTGTTTGCGTCAATGTAAGCAGCGGACGATGCTGGGTTCCGGTCTAGGATAAAATTGAATGTTTTGCCCCGAAAGTACTAGCTGCGTGTGGCTGAATATGCTTTCTTCTCCACCGAGCGGAAAGAAAATTTCTTCCTACGCCGGGGTTCCGATTCTATACTTGGACCCGCTGGGTAATGCCCTGTTACGACTAGCGCTGTGTTAAGAAGGAGTCTTACATGAAAAAATCTACGACTGGCTTATTGCTCGGTTCTGCCTTGGTGGTTGGCCTTTCGGGCTGTGCCAGTTCAGGAACGCAATCTTCAGGCAGCACTACTGCTGACAAGGCGTGGTATCAGCAGCCCTTCGTCTGCGGTATTGCCGGTGGTCTGATCGGTGGTGGCATTGGTTATGCTACCAGCAGCGAATCGGATGAAGATGATGGTGCAGCCATAGGCGGTGTGGCAGGCGCAACGGCAGGAGCGCTGTTGTGTGCAGATTACTCAGCGTCGATTGGCGACACTGATGGTGACGGTGTGCCTGATGACCGTGATCAGTGCCCGAATACGCCGGCAGGCGTTGCTGTCGATGCGGTGGGTTGTCCTCTGGACACGGATAGCGACGGCGTACCTGACTATCAGGACCAGTGCCCGGGAACTCCGGCTGGCGTAGAGGTTGACGCCAAGGGCTGCCCGCTTGATTCCGATGGCGATGGCGTACCTGACTATCAGGACCAGTGTCCGGACACTCCGGCGGGTACTGAAGTCAACGCTTTGGGTTGCCCGGCCGATGTCGTGCTGCGTGACGTCAACTTCGAGTTCGATTCAGCCCGGTTGACTGAGAATGCCGAGAGCATCTTGAACAACGTGGCTCAAAAGCTCGTATCCAATGAAGATGTACGTGTACGTCTCGAGGGGCATACCGACTCAATTGGTTCTGCCGCGTACAACAAGGAACTTTCGCAGCGCCGCGCTGAATCCGTTAAAGAGTATCTGGCGTCGCAGGGCGTTAGCCGTGATCGTATGAATGCCATCGGTTATGGCGAAGAGCAGCCGATCGCAACCAACGAAACGCCTGAAGGGCGTGCCGAAAACCGTCGTGTCGAGTTGGGCGAAGCGCAGCAATAAGCTTTCTTGCCTGACTGACGAAAGTCGGTTTGATCAACACAACCCCGCTTCGGCGGGGTTGTGTTGTTTAGAGATAACATTTGGCTAGGTGGTCGGGCAGAGGAGGTTAGCCGGCGCCTCGCGAGGCGTTCGCAAGGCTACGGGACGTCTTTATGTATCCTGGAGTGGACGAAGGGCTAAGCCCTTGTTAATGTTTCGGCCTTGTTATATCCAGTATCTTGTAACGGTTGCTGGGCCTGCCTCTTTCAGTATTGCCCCAACGTAAGGGCGCTAGGGCGAGGGGGGCGGCAGCTGTGAGTCGATTTCAATCCTCTTCATGTGGTCCTTGGTAGGGGCCACCACTGAACCGAAAGGATGCATAATGCCCATCGTGACTCTGCCTGACGGCAGTCAAAGAACGTTTGATCATCCCATCACCGTCATGCAGCTCGCCGAATCTATCGGACCGGGCCTGGCCAAGGCCTGTTTGGCTGGCAAGATTGATGGCGAACTCGTCGATGCCGCCGATGTTGTTGACCATGATGCCAACGTGGCGATCCTCACCGCACGAGACGAGGAAGGACGTGCCATCATCCGCCATTCCTGTGCCCACTTGGTGGGGCATGCCGTCAAGCAGCTCTATCCCGATGCCAAGATGGCTATCGGGCCGGTTATCGAAGATGGTTTCTATTACGATATAGATTTTGGTCGTTCTATCACGCCTGATGATCTTGAGGCTATCGAGAAGCGTATGAAGACGCTTATCGATTCGGAATATGACGTGATTCGCGAATATGTCGATCGTGATACGGCCATGGCGACATTTCAGGAACGAGACGAACCCTATAAGCAGGAAATCATCAGCGCGATTCCGGAAGGCGAAACCATTCGCCTCTACTATCACAAGGAATACACGGACATGTGCCGTGGTCCGCACGTGCCCAATACGCGCCATCTCAAGGCCTTCAAGCTACTGAAGCTGGCCGGTGCCTACTGGCGGGGAGACGCCACAAAGCCCATGTTGACCCGTGTCTACGGCACGGCCTGGGGCGATAAGAAAGAGCTCAAGGCTTATCTGCATCGTCTGGAAGAAGCGGAAAAGCGCGATCACCGCAAGATCGCCCGCAAGCTGGACTTCTTCCATATGCAGGAAGAGGCTCCCGGCATGGTGTTCTGGCATCCACGAGGATGGACGATCTGGCAGGTTGTCGAGCAGTACATGCGCAACGTCTACAAGGAGAGCGGCTATCAGGAAGTTCGCTGTCCTCAGATCATGGACGTGTCGCTGTGGAAAAAATCGGGCCACTGGGACAACTATGCGGAGAACATGTTCTTCACCGAGTCGGAGAAACGCGAGTACGCGCTGAAACCGATGAATTGTCCTGGCCATGTCCAGGTGTTCAACTCCGGGTTACGCAGCTATCGTGAGCTTCCCATCCGTTATGGCGAGTTCGGCGGCTGCCACCGCAACGAACCTTCCGGCGCTCTGCATGGCATCATGCGCGTCCGGGCCTTTACGCAGGACGACGGACATGTGTTCTGCACCGAAGAGCAGATCGAGCCTGAAGTGACGGCCTTTCACCGTCAGGCGCTCAAGGTGTATAGCGATTTTGGTTTCCATGATATCGACGTCAAGATCGCATTGCGCCCCGATAAGCGTATCGGCGACGATGCGGACTGGGATCGTGCCGAAGGGGCCTTGCGAGCTGCTCTCTCAAGCTGCGACGTGCAATGGGAAGAGCTTCCCGGCGAAGGGGCCTTCTACGGTCCCAAGATCGAATACCATATGAAAGACTGCCTGGGGCGCGAATGGCAGGTCGGTACCATGCAGGTCGACTTCATGATGCCGGGGCGGCTGGGCGCGCAATACGTCAGCGAGGATGGCAGCCGTCGCGCACCGGTCATGCTGCACCGTGCCATCGTGGGTTCCTTCGAGCGCTTTATCGGAATTCTGATCGAGCACTATGCCGGCGCACTACCGCTTTGGCTGTCGCCGGTACAGGCCGTCGTTATGGATATCACCGATGCTCAGCAGAACTATGCGGTGTCTACCGCGAAACGTTTGCAGCAGGCGGGTATTCGAGTCAAGACGGACTTGAGGAATGAGAAGATCGGCTTTAAAATCCGGGAACATACGTTGCAGAAGATTCCTTATCTGCTGGTCGTCGGCGATAAGGAGGTCGAAACAGACTCGGTAGCCGTTCGTACCCGCTCCGGTGAAGACCTCGGGACATTCTCGATAGACGCTTTGATTGGACGTCTGCTGGAAGAACGGGTATAACGATAACGTTAATTGCCAAAATGGAGATGTAACGATTAAGCGGAACAATCAGCGCGGGCGCCCTCAAGAGAAGCGTGCCCCGATCAATGACCGTATTCGTGCGGATGAAGTCCGTCTCATCGACAGTGAAGGCGAGCAGGTCGGCGTAGTGCCGATGGAAGAAGCTCTTGAGCGCGCCGAAGCTGTGGGGTTGGATCTCGTCCAGATTTCCAGTGGTGATCCGATCGTCTGCAAGATCATGGATTACGGCAAGTCTCTCTTTGAGCAGAAGAAGCAGAAATCTGCTCAAAAGAAGAAGACTAAGCAAATACAGGTCAAGGAAGTCAAATTCCGTCCTGGAACCGACGAGGGTGACTATCAGGTGAAGCTCAAAAACCTGACGCGTTTCCTTGAAGGTGGGGACAAGGGAAAAGTCACGCTGCGCTTCCGCGGCCGTGAAATGGCTCACCAGGATCTTGGCCGCAAGTTGTTGGAACGCGTTGCGGCGGATATGGAGGAGCTGGCGGTGGTGGAGTCCTTCCCGAAAATGGAAGGACGGCAGATGATCATGATCCTTGCCCCCAAGAAGAAGTGATCCGACGGCAATTCAACGGGTGAGTCATCCCAGCGTGGCTCATCGGCCTCGGGTTTTCTGAAAAATATCGAGTGGAGTTTTCCCTCATGCCAAAAATCAAGAGCAACAGTGGCGCGGCCAAGCGCTTCAAGAAGACTGCTAACGGCTTCAAGCACAAGCAGTCCTTCCGTAGCCACATCCTGACCAAGAAGTCCACTAAGCGTAAGCGTCAACTGCGCGGTATGAAGCAGATCCACGACGCCGACAAGTCGTTGATTCAGCGCATGTTGCCGAATCTATAAGACCTTTGGTGGGTAATTTTTAACGTCAGGAGTTAGCTATGTCTCGCGTCAAGCGTGGTGTCGTCGCACGTCGTCGGCACAAGAAGATCATGAAGCAGGCCAAGGGTTACTACGGAGCCCGGTCTCGTGTGTTTCGTGTTGCCAAGCAGGCGGTCATCAAGGCAGGTCAGTACGCCTATCGCGACCGTCGCCAGCGCAAGCGTCAGTTCCGTGCACTGTGGATTGCGCGTATCAACGCGGCATCCCGCATCAACGGTCTGTCCTATAGCCGCTTCATTGCCGGCCTGAAGAAGGCTGGTATCGAGATCGATCGTAAGGTTCTGGCCGATCTCGCGGTTCATGAGAAAGCCGCTTTTGCTGCCATCGTCGAAAAGGCCAAGGCTGCTCAGTAAGTGGCATTATTACTGCCGCAGTCGGCAGTAATTCGCTTATGAACGTCACAGGGGGAGAGCAGCCGCTCTCCCCCTGTTTTTTTGTCATGCACGTACACGCGTGCGCTGGACATTCATTATCGGAGCTCAACGGATGGACCATCTTCCCACTTTGGTCGCCGAGGCTCGTGCCGCCATCGAAAGCGCACAGTCAGTCAAGGCGCTCGATGAGGTTCGGGTTCGCTATCTCGGTAAGAAGGGCGAGATTACCGCCTTGCTCAAGAGTCTCGGCAAACTATCCGCCGATGAGCGCCCCAGGGCTGGTGAAAGCATCAATCAGGCCAAGCAAACGCTAGCGGCAGAGTTGGACAGCCGATATCGGCAGTTGGAGCAGGCCGCGCTTAATGCCCAGCTTGCCGCTGAACGTGTCGACGTTACCCTGCCGGGACGAGGCGAAACCAATGGTGGCCTGCATCCGGTAACCCGAACGCTGGAACGTATCGAGGGTCTGTTTACGCGGATCGGTTTCGAGGTTGCGGTGGGCCCTGAAATCGAAGACGACCATCATAACTTCGAAGCGCTGAATATCCCCGCGCATCATCCGGCAAGGGGGATGGCGGACACCTTTTATTTCGATGCTACACGGCTCTTGCGAACGCATACTTCGCCGGTGCAGGTGCGCACCATGAAATCCCAGCAGCCGCCGATTCGCATCGTCTGTCCGGGACGGGTCTATCGCAGCGACTCGGACCTGACTCATACCCCCATGTTTCACCAGGTCGAAGGGTTGCTGGTTGACGAGGACGTCAGCTTTGCCGATCTCAAGGGGACCATCGAGGATTTCTTGAAGGCATTCTTCGAGCGTGACGAGTTGTCGGTACGTTTTCGTCCCTCGTATTTCCCCTTTACCGAGCCGTCGGCCGAAGTCGATATTCAATGTGTGATGTGTGGCGGAGGTGGATGTCGCGTGTGCTCCCACTCGGGCTGGCTGGAGGTCATGGGTTGCGGCATGGTGCATCCGGAAGTGTTCCGCCATTCGGACATCGATGCCGAGCGTTATAAGGGGTTCGCGTTCGGAATGGGGGCCGAGCGTCTAGCCATGTTGCGTTACGGGGTCAATGACCTGCGGCTGTTCTTTGAAAATGATCTGCGCTTTTTGCGCCAATTTGCGTGACCCGCCGAGGAGACTGGAAGAACCATGAAATTTTCCGAAACGTGGCTGCGTGAGTGGGTCTCGCCTGAACTGGATACTCAGGCGCTGGCGGATCAGATCACCATGGCGGGCCTTGAGGTGGACGGGGTCGAGCCGGTGGCCGCCACATTCAATGGCGTGGTCGTGGCCGAGGTGGTTGCCAAACAGCCTCATCCGGATGCGGACAAGCTGAATGTCTGTCAGGTGGATGACGGCAGTGGTGAGCCGGTGCAGGTGGTTTGTGGGGCGCCCAACGTCGCTATCGGGCAAAAAGTGCCTTTTGCACGTGTTGGCGCGGTATTGCCTGAAGGATTCAAGATCAAGAAGGCCAAGCTGCGGGGCGTGGAGTCGCGCGGCATGATCTGCTCCGCCTCGGAGCTGGGACTGGAAGAGGGTACGTCGGATGGTATCCTGGTGCTGCCTGCCCAGGCGCCTAACGGCGAGGATTTCCGTCGCTGGATGGCACTGGATGATAACGCCATCGATGTTGATCTTACCCCGAATCGTGGTGACTGCCTGAGCCTTAAGGGGCTGGCGCGTGAGGTCGGAGTGCTCAATCGCCTACCGGTTGGCGGGCCCGTAATTGAGGCGTTGCCGGCAGAGCATGACGGTGGCTTTCCGGTGCGGGTCGAAGCGCCTGAGCGTTGTCCGCGTTATGCGGGGCGCGTGATCCGCGGGGTCGATCCGCAGATGCAGACTCCGTTATGGATAGCCGAGCGGCTGCGGCGTAGTGGGTTGCGCTCAATCGACCCGATTGTCGATGTGACCAACTACGTAATGCTGGAGCTCGGTCAGCCCTTGCATGCCTTCGACCTGGCGTGCCTCAAGGAGGCAATCGTCGTTCGCCCTGCGCGCGTGGGTGAGACGCTGACGCTGCTTGACGGCCAGGAGGTGTCGCTTCTCGAAGATACCCTGATCATTGCCGATGGCCAGGGGCCGTTGGCCATTGCCGGAGTGATGGGGGGAGAGCATTCCGGTGTCAGCGAACAGGCCCGTGATATTTTTCTGGAGTCGGCATTTTTCACTCCACTGGCGGTTGCCGGACAAGCCCGTCGTTACGGACTGCATACCGATGCCTCGCACCGCTTCGAACGTGGCGTGGATCCCGAGCTGTCCCTGGATGCCATCGAGCGCGCTACGCGTCTCTTGGTCGATATAGTGGGGGGAAGCCCTGGCCCGCTTATCGAAGTCGTCAGCCCCGATCACTTGCCCCGCGACAGGCAGGTGCGTCTGAGGGCCTCGCGTCTTGAGCAGGCGCTGAATTTAGTCATGCCAGCGACGGACGTGGTCGACATCCTGCAGCGTTTGGGCATGCGGGTCGAGACTCCGGAGCCCGGCGTATGGCAGGTCGCGGTCCCCAGCTGGCGTTTCGATATCACCATCGAAGAAGATCTTATCGAGGAACTGGCACGCATTTACGGCTACAACCGTCTGCCGGTTCGTCGCCCAAAGGCTAGTCTGTCACTCAGAGCGGATGGCGAAAATCAGCAGCCATTGGCGCGTCTGCGCCGGCAGATGGTAGCTCGCGGCTATCAGGAGGCGATCAGCTACAGCTTCGTGGCACCCGATCTACAGAAGCTGCTGGCGCCTGGTGTGGTGGCGCCGGTATTGGCCAATCCCATCTCCAGCGATATGTCGGTAATGCGTGCCAGCCTTTTCCCTGGCTTGGTCAAGGCCATGCTGCACAATCTCAATCGTCAGCAGACACGAGTGCGTTTGTTCGAGACCGGCCTGGTCTTTCGGGGCGAGCTCGATCAGTTGCAGCAGGAGCCGATGATCGGCGGACTGGTCTGCGGGAGTCGTGATCCTGAAGAGTGGTCCGCGCGCCGTGACAAGATCGATTTCTTTGACTTGAAAGGCGACCTGGAAGCGCTGCTAGCGTTGTCTGGGGCTCCTGAGCAGTGGCGCTTTGAGCCGGCCGAGCATCCCGCGCTGCATCCGGGGCAAACCGCGCGAGTCATGCATGGTGATGCCCCGGTAGGCTGGATCGGTGCCTTGCACCCCGCTGTCAGAGCCGAGCTGGGAGTCAAGGTCGAGGCATTCGTCTTCGAAGTCAGTTTGACAGCAGTCTCCACTGGCAAGATTCCGCATTTCACGCCCCTGTCACGTTACCCCGAGGTGCGTCGTGACTTGGCTTTTGTTCTGCGCGATGATGTGCCGGTACAGGCGGTACTCGATGCGATACACGGCCAGGCAGGCGATTGGCTGACCGACTCGCGCTTGTTCGATGTCTACCAAGGTAGCGGTGTGTCCGATGGGCATAAGAGCGTGGCCATGGGCTTGACCTGGCAGCATCCTTCGCGCACGCTTAATGATGAAGAAATCAATCAGTTAATCGAAGCGATTGTCAACGAAGTGCAGGTGCGCTTCGACGCGACGCTGCGGAGCTGAATGTCGTCATTCTGCACGAGGAAGTGAGAATGGGTGCGCTGACCAAGGCTGAACTGGCCGAACATCTGCATTCCGAGCTTGGATTGTCCAAGCGCGAAGCCAAGACAATGGTGGAAGCATTCTTCGAGGAGATCCGTGGATGTCTGCGGGAGAATGAGCAGGTCAAACTCTCCGGTTTCGGTAATTTTGATCTGCGTGACAAGCGCGAGCGCCCTGGGCGCAATCCCAAAACGGGCGAAGAAATCCCGATTTCGGCTCGCCGCGTCGTCACCTTTCGCCCCGGCCAGAAGCTTAAGAGCCGTGTCGAGGATTTCAACGGCGAGCTGGAAGCCGAGTAGCGCCTCGAAATCCGTCGTTCGCCAGGGTGGGGTGTATCTCGTTCTTACTGACTCGCGATGGAGCGTAGTCCCATCTCTTCTGGCCTCGCAGTTGCGAGACCAGAAGAGTGTGCGGACAGGCGTAGGCTGTATATAACCTAAGCTGAGTCGTACCTGGCGCTTCAGACGCTACCGTAAGCCTGGAGAAGTTCGGCAATGACGGTCTTGAGCACAAACCCCAGCATGCCGGCGCCCAGTACGATAAAGAGCATGATAGTCCCAAACTTGCCCGCTTGAGATTTTCGTGCCAGATCCCAAATAATGAAACACATGAAGAGGATGAGCCCGCCGATCATTAACGGTGTTATCCATGTCTCGAAATGACTTGGCATAGCGGCTCCTGCGACAAAGTTGAAATTATACCGCTCTTTTCCCGTATTTTCTTGCGTCGCGAAGCGAGAGGCGCCAAGTATCAGTGCCCGTTCGGTCCAGGAATAGCCTGTGATAGTATCCGACCAAATCCTGCAAGCAAGGCGGTACCATGCCTACATTAAAGATTGTCGTTGGAACCATGTACGGTGGGGCTTTGGATGTGGCCGAACAGATCACGCCCTTGTTTGAAAAGGCCGGCTACGAGGTCAGCATTCTCGATCAGCCGATGCTCGCCGATCTTACTGATACGCTACCTGATCTCGCATTGTTCTGCACCTCGACCACCGGCAGCGGAGATTTTCCCGGCAATCTCGTGCCGTTCGTGCGCGAATTGAAGGATTTTTCGCCCAGCCTGACCACGTTGCGCTATGGCATGATTGCTATGGGCGACAGCTCCTACGGAGAAACTTTCTGTGGTGCTGGCCGAGCCTTGGATGCACTGCTCGAAGATTTGGGTGCCCAGCGTTTGGGAGAACGCCTGGAAGTGGACGCGATGGAAACCTTCATGGCGGACGATGCTGCATTGCCCTGGGCCGAAACCTGGATTGAAGAGCAGGGGCTGGCGAGCCAAAAAGGTTAACGGGGGATTACGTGTGACTTCTGCTTCTTCGGCCTCGCGTCTGAGTGTGTTGTTGGGCCTGCTGGCAGTGATGCTGGCCACGGTGCCGCGCTACTGGGTAGGGCATCATGAGACCCGCATGACGCTGATATTGATCGCCGCGGGCGTCGTGGCTATCGTGCTGGCCTTGCAATGGCACCTACTCGACAAGGAGCAGCGCCGCGCCGTGCCGAGTTGGCTCGCCCACCTTGCCGGCGGGTTGCTGGCTGGCCTGGTGCTGGCGGGTATCTGGTACGGGTTTTTCTCTGCCCAGGCACATGTCTGGCCCATCATACTGTCGCATGGCACCACGCTGGGTCTGTTCATTCATGTGCTAGGTAGCGGGTGGCGCCGGCATCATCGGGACTAGGCGTGGATGACGAGAAGCGCCAGGGCGCGCAGCGGCAGATGAGATGCTCAGGGTAATGCCCAAGGGGGGGCGGATGTCACCACAGGCAAGAAAACGTGCCTGCGGTGGGCATATTACTCAGCTCAGCGTATAGCAGGGTACGTATTCACTGCCTGGCAGTTTCATGCGCGCTTGCGCGACGAAGGAATTGAGCAGGTCATCCAGGCGTGTCATCAATTCCGCCTCGGCGTGAAGACGGAAGGGGCCGTGCGCCTCGATGGCGCGAATTCCTGCATCCTTGACGTTGCCCGCAACGATACCTGAAAACGCACGACGAAGATTGGCGGCGAGGTCGTGAACGGGCTGTTCATGGTGTAGTGCAAGCCCCGACATGGCCTGGTGGGTGGGCTCGAAGGGGTGCTGAAACTCGTTTTGAATATTCAGGCGCCAATTGAAGTAGAACGCATCATGATGTTCGCGCCGGAAGGCAGCCACCTCGTCGATGCCTTGGCGCATGGCGCGGGCCACTCCAGTGGGGTCATCGATGATGATGCGGTAGCGTTGCCGTGCGCTTTCACCCAGCGTATAGCTAAGAAACTCATCGATGCGCTGGAAATAATCTTCTGCGCTTCGCGGTCCGGTGAAAATGACCGGATAGGGCATGTCCGCATTGTCGGGATGTAGAAGGATGCCGAGTAGGTAGAGGATTTCCTCGGCGGTACCGACGCCTCCCGGGAATACGATGATGCCATGACCGACCCGAACGAAAGCTTCGAGGCGCTTCTCGATGTCGGGCATGATGACCAGTTCGTTGACGATGGGGTTGGGCGATTCGGCAGCGATGATCCCAGGTTCGGAAATGCCAAGATAGCGGCCATCATGACGGCGCTGTTTGGCGTGTGCCAGGTTGGCGCCTTTCATAGGCCCTTTCATGGCGCCGGGGCCGCAACCGGTACAGATGTCCAACTCGCGGAGCCCCAAGTGATAACCGACATCCTTGGTATAATCGTATTCCTCGCGGGAGATGGAATGTCCGCCCCAACACACGACGAGGCTGGGCTCTCGTGAGGACTTCAGCGTTCCGGCATTGCGCAGAATATGAAATACCGCGTTGGTAATGTCGACGCTTTGGGTAAGGTCGAAACGGGGATGGTTCTGAATTTCATTGTAGGCGTAGACGATGTCTCGCAGGACAGCGGAAAGTTGTTCGCGAATACCGCGAATCATCTTGCCGTCCACGAAGGCGCAGGCAGGGGCGTTGTCCAGTTTCAGACGAATGCCGCGGTCCTGTTGAATCACCTCGATTTCGAAGTCGTGGTAGGACTCCATCACGGCCCGGCCGTCATCGGTAGGGCTGCCGCAATTGAGTACCGCCAGAGCACAGCGCCGCAGAATATCGTGCAGCCCGCTGGCAGAGGTGTCGCGCAGGCGGTTGACCTCTTGCTGGGACAGGACTTCCAGGCTGCCTTCTGGGGAAATTACGGTAGAAAGAGTTCGGGACATCAACGGGCTCCTTGTCCTGTCGTTACGGTGGCGGCTAAGCGGGCTTCGTTCCATAGCCTCTGGATGTGCATGCAATCCGGTTCCGGTATAGCGTCTTGTTCAAACGTCGTTTGCAACCATTGCCAATAGGTCGCATCAAAATCATCGGCCTGCACGTCTGCCGGGTCGTAATCGGCCATCTCCAGCACCAACCCAATCTGGGGATCATATAGCGCGAACAGGTCGGTTTCCGCAGCATGACGTTCCATGCCGATAAGCGCTTCGTAGATAGCGTCGGCGCGTTGGACGAAAGGGTCTGATCCATAGCCGTATTCGAAAGCTCGATGCTATCACGTGGCCTGCACGTGCGCAGCGCTGCTTCTCTATGTATAATCTGTTATGATGGTTTTTGGTGTAGTTTTCTAATTTCACGTTATCGGAGCCAAGTTTGTCCTGCAATGGCTCGTCATCGGGTTCCGGTTTCGCTGAGCCGTAAGCGAGTGAAAGACGCTCCATGTTCAATGCCCAATATTTTCGTACGTTCATAACCCTGGTCGAGACCGGCAGCTTTACGCACACGGCACGCAAGCTGGACATGACACAGCCGGGCGTCAGCCAGCATGTACGTAAGCTAGAGCAGTATCTCGACAAGGAGTTGCTGTATCGACATGGCCGTCGTTTTACGCTCACCGAAGCCGGTCGGCGTGCCTATGATTATGCGATTAAGCTCTTTGCAGAGCATGAGCATTTTCGTCATTCGCTGGACAACGATTCTCCCGATTCCGGCGAGTGCCGTATTGCTTCGCCTGGCAGTATCGGATTGATGTTCTACCCGTTCATTCTCGGTTATCAGCAGATGAACACGGGGCTTACGGTGAGCTACAGCTTCGCCTTCAATAGCGAAATCGTGCAGGACGTGCTGGCGGGGCGTTTCGACTTGGGTATCGTGACGGACGTCATCAAGCATCCCGACCTGCAATATGAACCGTGGCATCAAGAGCCGCTATGTCTGGTAGTGCCAGCCGATTTCACCGGTAGTTCAATAAGCGAGTTGACGGCGTTGGGCTTTGTCAATTATTCGGATGGGGTCAATAACGCCAGCCAGGTACTGCGGAGTAACTTTCCCGGCGAGTTTCGTTCGATGAGCCATTTCCCTCAGCAAGGGTTTACCAATGAGGTGGGGTTGGTGCTGGATGCCGTGGCTCGCGGCTTGGGCTTTACCGTAGTGTCTCGCCTGGTACTGGAAACGTCGCCCTGGCAGCGTCAGGTAAAGGAGCTGGTGTTGAACCAGCCGGTTTACGAGACACTGCAGGTTGTCACCAAGAGTGGAGCGGAAATTCCCAAGCGCTATGAGCAGTTGCTGGGTGAATTTCGCCAGCAACGACGCAATGTGCTGTACGGATATGCCGAAGCCCCTGCGCTGGAAAACGAGCGCTGATGAGGGAATAAAAACGCCCCGGAAATTTCCGGGGTGTTTTACATGAGCCGGCTTTTTCACTCTCGATAGGCGTCGACTGAAGGGCATGAGCAGATCAGGTTGCGATCCCCGTAGACATTGTCTACACGGTTCACGGCTGGCCAGAACTTAGCGGCCTTGGTCGCCTCGGAGGGGAAGGCCCCCTGTTCGCGAGAATAGGCGCGCGACCAGTCCGGATCCATAAGGTCCGCCATGGTATGCGGCGCCCGTACCAGCGGGTTGTCGTCTTCCGGCCAGGCACCGTTTTCGATATGCCGGATTTCCTCGCGAATGGCGATCATCGCGTCGCAGAAACGGTCGATTTCGTAGCGTGATTCCGACTCGGTTGGCTCTACCATCAATGTGCCGGCTACTGGAAAGGACATGGTCGGTGCGTGGAATCCATAATCCATCAGGCGTTTGGCGATGTCCTCTTCGCTGATGCCGGCAGTCGACTTGATCGGCCGGACATCCAGAATGCATTCATGCGCCACGGTGCCATTAATTCCTTTATAAAGCACCGGATAGTGATCCTCGAGCCGCTTGGCGATGTAGTTGGCATTGAGAATGGCCAACTCGGTGGCCTCGCGCAGGCCGCGGGCCCCCATCATCTTGATGTAGGCCCAGGAGATCGGCAGGATCGAGGCGCTGCCGAAAGCGGCGGCCGACACGGCGCCGCTATCCTCGCGCACGCCGGTAATCGGAGTGACCACGTGGTTGGAGACGAAAGGTGCCAGGTGAGCCTTGACGCCAATCGGGCCCATGCCAGGGCCGCCGCCGCCATGAGGGATACAGAACGTCTTATGCAGGTTGAGGTGCGAGACGTCGCCGCCAAAGTCGCCGGGACGACATAGGCCAACTTGGGCATTCATGTTGGCGCCGTCGATATACACCTGTCCGCCATGCTCGTGCACGATCCGGCAGGCTTCACTCACGTTTTCCTCGAAAACGCCGTGTGTCGACGGATAGGTCAGCATGATTGCCGAGAGTGATGCGCTATGTTTCTCCGCCTTGGCCTTGAGATCGTCTAGGTCGATGTTGCCGTTCTTGTCGCATTCGACCACCACCACCTTCATCTGCGCCATGGCGGCCGAAGCGGGATTGGTGCCATGAGCCGAACTGGGGATCAGGCAGATATTCCGCTCTCCTTGCCCCTGAGCCGACTGGTAACGGCGGATGGCCACCAGTCCGGCATACTCGCCTTGGGCCCCTGAGTTGGGCTGCATGGAAATACTGTCGTAGCCGGTGATCTCGACCAGAAAGGCCGACAGCTCATCGATCATCTGCTTGTAGCCGACGACCTGATCGGCGGGCACGAAGGGATGGATCTGCGCGAACTCCGGCCAGCTGATGGGAATCATCTCGCTGGTGGCGTTGAGCTTCATTGTGCATGAGCCCAGCGGGATCATGGCGTGAGTCAGCGACAGATCCTTGTTTTCGAGTCGCTTCAAGTAGCGCAGCATTTCGGTTTCGCTGCGATAGCGCTGAAAGGTCGGGTGCTCCAGGAATGTGGAGTCGCGCCGGCAAGCAGCAGGGATGCCGCTGGCGCCCGAGGCAATGACTTCTGCGTCAAGCGTGGTGACCGACAAGCCGTGCTCCTCGCCGATCAGCACATCGAACAGGGTTGCTACATCGGCGGGAGTCGTGGTCTCGTCGAGGCTGACGCCGATACGCCCATCGCCGTGATAACGTAGATTGATTTCGTGTGTCATGGCGCGGCCATGAATCTTGCCAGCGTCCACGCCGTCCAAGGTTAATGTATCGAACCAGGTGTCGTGTGCCAGCTGAATGCCCTTGTGCTTAAGGCCCTCGGCAAGGATCGTGGTCAGGCGATGGATGCGCGAAGCAATGATTCTCAGTCCCTCCGCACCATGATAAACCGCATAGAATCCTGCAATATTGGCCAGCAGTGCCTGCGAGGTACAGATATTCGATGTGGCCTTTTCACGGCGGATATGCTGTTCGCGCGTCTGCATGGCCATGCGCAGGGCTGGATTGCCACGGGTGTCCTTGGAGACTCCGATGATGCGGCCGGGCAGGGAGCGTTTGAGGTCGTCGCTGGCGGCGAAAAAGGCGGCATGGGGACCGCCAAATCCCATGGGCACGCCGAAGCGCTGCGAATTGCCCACGACGATATCGGCACCTAGCGCCCCTGGCTCCTTGAGCAGCACCAGGCTCATCAGATCAGCGGCGACGCAGCTCATCACTCCGCGCTCACGTGCCGTTGACAGCAGCGGTGCCAGGTCGCGGACCTGCCCCGTCTCGCCGGGATACTGGAAAAGGGCCCCGAAGACATCGTATTCGACGAGCCGTTCGGCTCGGTCGATAACCAGCTCGAAGCCGAAATAGGCGGCTCGAGTGCGAATGACATCAAGCGTCTGCGGCAGGACATCGTCCGCCACGAAGAAGCGCTCGGTCTTGGCTTTCTTGTTGGCGCGGCGGCATAAGGCCATAGCCTCGGCGGCAGCTGTCGCTTCGTCAAGAAGAGAGGCATTGGCCAGCGCCATGCCGGTCAGGTCCATGACGGTTTGCTGAAAATTCAACAAGCCTTCGAGGCGGCCCTGAGCGATCTCCGGCTGGTAAGGAGTATAGGCGGTATACCAGCCGGGATTTTCCAGCACGTTGCGCGCGATGACGGCGGGGAGATGGGTGTTGAAATATCCTTGGCCGATATACGTCTTGAAGACTTTATTCTGACGCGCCAAGCGCTTTAAATATTCGAGCGCTTCCGCTTCTCCGCGCGGGCCTTCCAGGTCGAGTTCCCGCCCCAGGCGGATTCCTTTGGGAATCGTCTTGTCGATCAGCGAATCGAGGCTGTCCAGGCCAAGCGTGGCGAGCATCTGTTCCGTGTCGCGGGCGCGGGGGCCATTATGACGATGAATGAAAGCATCATGATTGGCCAATTCGGCCAGGCTGCGATTGTCTTGTGCCATGAAAACACCAAAAGTGACGAGCGATCGGCCCGTAAACAGCAGAAAAACCGTTGCCGAGGCGGATAACCGCCTCGGGTATGGCGATGCGCGGCTAGCGGTCAGGCTGTCAGTCCTGCTCGGATTCCACCAGGTTGGCGTAGGCCTCGGCATCGAGAAGCGTTTCGAGATCGTCGGTGTCGGCCAGCTTCAACTTGGCGAGCCAGCCGTCGTCGTAGGGCGAGTCGTTAACGGTTTCCGGAGTATCCTCGAGCGCTTCATTGACTTCGATAATCTCGCCCGCCAGCGGAGCATAAAGGTCGGAGGCGGCCTTTACCGATTCGATGACCCCGAATTCCTCACCGGCATCGAGTTCACGCCCAACCTCGGGCAGCTCAACGAAAACAACGTCGCCTAGTGCTTCCTGAGCGTGATCGGTAATACCGATGGTGACGGTCCCGTCGCCATTGTCCAGCACCCATTCATGGCTGTCGGTATAGCGCAGATTCGCGGGGATGTGGCTCATCACGTTTTTCCTATACGAAAAGTTTTTCTGATTCGGGGAAACGAGGCGCCATTATGCATGAATGTCATGCCGGATGGCACATTGTTCATTGCGTCATGGGCGTCGATAACAAGTTGCATCATAAGCGTGGCCATCTTGGCGCGCAGCGTCCAGCGCGTAAGCGTTGGGTGAAACGGTGCATAATTTTTTCGCGAATCTAGAGCATGTGTAGTGTAATCCGCTATGGTTGGCGGGCTTAACATGGCTTGAGGCTTAACAATTGCAGCTTTCGACTGCAAAGCTGCCTTAATAATAATGCGAAGTGGAGGAATGCACGTGGAGACGCTTAATAATATGTT
The DNA here is from genome assembly GCF_054602495.1 of Halomonas sp. WWR20. Classification (NCBI taxonomy): domain Bacteria; kingdom Pseudomonadati; phylum Pseudomonadota; class Gammaproteobacteria; order Oceanospirillales; family Halomonadaceae; genus Halomonas; species Halomonas sp. WWR20. The sequence goes on along the minus strand of NZ_JBTRHR010000003.1, from coordinate 340,493 downwards.
CGGGGCCATCAATGGCGTCGTGTGGGGGCCCCTGATGCTGATCCTGTTGCTTGGGGTCGGTATTTATCTGCAGGTCGGGCTCAAACTAATGCCGATTCGCAAGCTCGGTCTGGGGTTTAGCTTGCTATGGAGTGGACGTTCAGCGACCAAGGGTGATGAAAAGGATGGTGAAATCTCTCCCTTCAACGCACTGATGACGGCGCTCTCCGCGACCATCGGTACCGGGAATATCGCGGGGGTTGCCACGGCCATCGCTCTCGGCGGACCCGGGGCCGTATTCTGGATGTGGATTACCGCTCTGGTCGGCATGGCCACCAAGTTTGCGGAAGCGGTGCTGGCGGTACGTTTTCGCGAGAAAGATGAGCTCGGCAATCATGTTGGCGGCCCGATGTACTACATCCGTAATGGTCTCGGCAAGAAGTGGGCCTGGCTGGGAGGCGTGTTTGCCTTTTTCGGTGCCGTGGCGGCCTTCGGGATCGGCAACACCGTGCAGTCCAACTCGGTCGCCGATGCCTTGACGAGTTCCTTCGGCATTCCTGCGTGGCTGACCGGGATCGTGATCATGGTCCTGGCCGGCGCCGTGATTCTGGGGGGAATCCAGCGTATTTCCAAAGTGGCTGGCAAGTTGGTACCGTTCATGGCCGTGGCCTATTTCGTGACAGGCATTATCGTCCTGATCATCAATGCCAGTGAACTCGGCAATGCCTTCGGTCTGATCTTTCAACATGCGTTTACCCCGATAGCGGCAACGGGAGGATTCGCGGGGGCTGCGGTTGCCGCGGCCATTCGGTTCGGTGTGGCGCGCGGCATTTTTTCCAATGAAGCTGGGTTGGGCAGCGCCCCTATCGCGCATGCCGCGGCACAAACCAAGAACCCCGTGCGTCAGGGCCTGGTCGCCATGCTCGGGACCTTTATCGATACCATTATCGTATGCTCGATTACGGCGTTGGTCATTCTGACTTCGGCGCACTGGATGGCGGGCGAAAACGGTGCGGCGTTGACCTCGCTATCCTTCGATTCGGCGCTGCCGGGGGTCGGCCAGCCTATCGTTGCGATTGCACTGGCGGTCTTTGCCTTCACCACCATTCTTGGCTGGTCCTTCTATGGCGAGAAATGTTTCCAATACCTGTTCGGCACGCGGGCCATCATGCTCTATCGCATCGCTTTCGTGCTGGCGATCCCGGTGGGTGCCATGGCGAAACTCGGTTTTATCTGGCTGGTCGCGGATACCTTCAATGCCATGATGGCCATTCCCAACCTGATCGCGCTGGCACTGCTCTCGCCAGTCGTATTCAAGTTGACCAAGGATCACTTCGCCGGCAAGACCGTGCTGCCTGGGGAAGATCTCGGTCAGCGGTAAGTTTCGATACGCAATGACATGGGCGGAACAGAACGTGACGTTCTGTTCCGCGCCGCATGATGATTGGGAGTAACGCGATGTCTGATTTCAATAAGACGCCTCTGCATGATCTGCATGTCGAGCTTGGCGGTAAGATGCTGCCTTTCGCCGGTTTCAGCATGCCGGTGCAATATGCGCTGGGCGTGAAGAAGGAGCACGAACATACGCGCCAGGCCTGCGGACTCTTTGATGTGTCCCACATGGGGCAATTGATGGTTCGGGGAGAGTCGCCTGGCCGGGCGCTGGAGACACTGGTTTCGGCGGACATCGTCGGGTTGCCCCAAGGCATGCAACGCTATGCGCTGTTTACCAATAACGAGGGGGGTATTCTCGATGACTTGATGGTCGTCAACGGGGGGGATCACCTTTATATCGTGGTGAATGCGGCGTGCAAGGAGCAGGATGTGGCGCTGCTGCGGACCGGACTGGGGCATGACGTAGAAGTCGATGTGCTTGATCGTGCTCTGCTCGCTTTACAAGGCCCTAAAGCCAAGGATGTCATGGCCAAGCTGTGTCCCGCCGCCTGTGAACTGGTCTTCATGCATCATGGCCGTTTCGAGGCAGACGGTATGGAGCTATGGATCAGCCGCAGTGGATATACGGGAGAAGATGGCTTCGAAATCTCCGTGGCGAAAGATGAGGCTGAGCGCCTGGCGCGCTGGTTTACCGCTCAGACGGAGGTCGAGCCTATAGGACTGGGCGCTCGGGACTCGCTGCGCCTTGAGGCGGGGCTGTGCCTGTACGGTCATGATATCGACGCCAGCACGACGCCTATCGAGGCAAATCTGATCTGGGCGGTAGGCAAATCCCGTCGTCAGGGAGGAGAGCGTGAAGCGGGTTTCCCTGGCGCTGATGTGGTCATGCATCAGATCAGGGCGCGAGATCATCGGCGCATCAGAGTAGGTCTGCTTGGCGAAGGGCGGGCTCCTGTGCGCGAGGGGGCAGAGCTTTTCGACGCTTCCGAGCGGCGTGTCGGAGTCGTGACGTCTGGAAGCTTCGGACCGAGCGTGGGTAAACCAGTGGCGATGGCCTATGTCGATGTCGAATATTCCGCGCTGGGCACAACGCTCTACGCTGAAGTGCGCGGCAAGCGTTTGCCGATGACGATCGAGAAGATGCCGTTTGTGGCAGCGAAGTATTACCGCGGATGATTTTTGGATATACCGTTATCTAATAATAATCAGCCCCTTTATCTGCAGATAAAGGGGCTGATTATCACGAAGGTAGGACTCTGTTGCTGCAAGATGGCTATGCACCAAGCATAGCTCTGCATGGCACTTCTCTTAATGGCTATGCATCAAAGGCTATGGTTGGCGGGGGCTTGATTACAGAGCGAGGTCGGAAGTACCGCGTAGCCGCTTTACCATACAGAGGGTTCAGGTATGGAAAGCGCGTGGGGTATTGACGTAGTCGCTCTGCTGGACCGCAAGCAGGTGATGAAGAAAGGTGTCACCGACACGCGACCAGGCCAGGTCCTCTACACTTTTACGCGCCTCGCGACCCAGGCGGGAATACCGCGAGGAATGCTGGCATAGCTCGACCGCGCTCTTGATAAAGTCTGACGTGTTGCCGAACTCGGCAAGACACCCATTTCGGCCATTATGAATCAACTCGGCGGCAGCAGCATACCGGAAGGCCACGATGGCGAGCCCACTGGCCATGGCTTCGGGAACAACGTTGCCATAGGTTTCGGACTGAGAGGGAAACAGGAAAATATCGGCGCTGGCGTAGTGCTGGGCCAATGCCTCGCCTGTCAGGGAGCCAGTAAAGATAGCTTGTGGCAGTAAACGTTGCAGCCGGGAGCGTTGAGGACCGTCGCCGACCAGCACGGGAATGAGAGCGGGCTGAACCTTCTGCATGGCATGTATGGCGTTTACCAGCAGAGTGACATTCTTTTCTGTCGCCAGTCGTCCGACATATAGCGCGACGGGTTGAGCGTCGGCTCCCCATGTACTCCGCAGAGCATCGTCCCGCTTGTTCGGATTAAACAGTGTGCAATCGATACCTCGTCCCAGCACCTTGACATTGCGATAGCCCCGCCGGGTCAACTGTTCTGCCTGAGTGTGGGTAGGCACTAGCGTAGCCTGGGAGCGATTATGAAAATAACGCAGCCCACGATGCACGATATAGCGTAGCCAGCCCAGACTGTAGCTGCTCGTATACTGATCGAAATTGGTATGAAAGCCGCTGATCGTGGGAATCGCCAGGCGCCGTGCAGCGCTGAGCGCGGCCCAGCCAAGAGGACCTTCCGTCGCGATATAAACCGCGTCAGGACGTGCCTCGTGCCATAGCCTCTGCAGGCGTTTACGCGCAGGCACGCCAACATGCACACCCGCATATACGGGCAGAGGAATGGCGCGTACATGCAGCTCCCGTTCGATACCCGGCTCGCGACTGGCATCTGCAGGACGTGGGCGGATCAGCTGTATTGTCACTTCATGTTCCAGAAGATATCGCGCGAAGTGGCCCAGAGTATGGGCGACACCATTGATTTCCGGCGCCCAGGTTTCGCTGACGATTGCGATCCGCATATCCCTCTCCCGTGGCGGCCTAAGTATTTGCATCGTAATGCCCTGGCATGACAGCACAATGTACCGGTTGCGGCCTCATGATACGCCGGCTGCCGAGAACAGCCCGCAGCCAGCTTGCCCATATGTCAAAATACGTGACGGATCATCTCTTATCGTAGCATGCGAGTCGGGTCGATGGGTTTTCCACCATGCCTGATATCGAAAAGAAGGTCGTAGCGTTGAGAGCCGTCACCGCGTCCCACTTCGCAGACGGCATCCCCCTGTTGGAGGGTCTGGCCTTCCGTTACCTTGAGTGTCGCGCAGAGCGCATAGACACTTTGCAGATTATGCGCGTGGTGAATGATGACGACATGCCCGAGTTGTCGCATGGTATCGGCAAAGCGTACAGTCCCGTCGGCGACGGCCTTGGCCGTGGCGCGCTGCACGGTAGAAAGCAGCATGGGCTGTAGCGTTCCGCGGCTATCAGGGCCGAAGCGACGAGTAATGGTGTAATTGTCGAGTGGCCATGGCCAGTTCTTCGCCGAAGAGGGTAGCGGCCCAAGGCTGGGAGCCGGGGCGGCAGCGGGCTTGGTGGGAGCGGTGTTTTTCGCGACGCGTGCTTTGCTCTGGGCAGTGGCGCCACGCAGAGGAACCTGAATCAGCTGGCCGACCTTGAGCGAGTTCGGGGTGATGCCGCGATTGGCAGACTGCAGGTAGGCGACCTGGCTGCCAAAGCGGCGTGCAATGCTGGAATAGGTGTCACCCGGGCGGACTTGATAGCGATAAGGGCCTCCACTGGGCGCGCGCTCCTGGCGGCTCGGCACCAGGATACGCTGGCCGATGGCGAGTCGACGGGCGTCGACGCCAGGATTGAAGCGTTGCAGGCGGACAAGGGGCACATCGGCGCGTTTGGCGATGGCGCCCAGTGTATCGCCGCGCTGAATGGTCACCCAGTTGCCGGCCATGACAGAGCCGCCCGGGCGCGCACTACCGGCGCACCCCGCGAGCAATGACAACAGCACGATCAGTGAGACGAGGAGAGGTCGCGATCCTTTTCCTGCCATAGCGCATTGAGCCATGAATGGAATCGCTCCTTGTAAAGCGGGTCGTGTTGATAGTCGCCATACTGCATCCAGCTTGGCAATTCCAGGCGCCGTACATGCATGATCACGCTGCCTTCCCGACCGCAAAGAAAGACCCGAAAATGGGGAAGCTCCCGGCGATAATCCAGGGTGACATCAATGATGCCACTCAGACGATTTTCCCAGCAGCGCCACGACCGGGGCTGTTCTGAGGACGGATCCAGTGCCGAATCCACCAGTTATGGTCGCGATCCATGCCAGCGCGATACGGTTCAATCCGGCCAGGACATGCAAACGTAGCCTGCGAGTCGGCGTGATGAGTTTGATCGCCATCAGCAGATACAGCGGCAGGTCCCAGACCACGGTATTGATAATCAGCAGCAGCATGCTTACCAGGCCCTTTAGGGTCGACATGCCATTCTCCTTCAATGACTTGCCGCCTATGCTACTGGAACCGGACGAAGCTGCCCAGCTTCATGCACCGGTAAGCGTGCCAAGCTTCAACTGTCGAGTTCGGGCAAGTTCTCGTAGAGCCTCAAGGCTTCGGGATTGGCCAAGGCGTCCAGGTTTTTGACCGTTCTACCATGAACGACATGCCGCACGGCAATCTCGACGATCTTACCCGAGAGGGTCCGCGGGATATCTGCGACCTGGATAATCTTGGCAGGGACATGGCGCGGGCTGGTGTGGGTACGTATGGCAAGTTTGATTTCATCGCGCTTGCTGTCGTCAAGAATGGTGTCTTCCTGCATGCGGATGAAGAGAATCACCCGGGTGTCGCCTTCCCACTCCTGGCCGATGCATAGTGACTCCTGCACGCCTTCGATCTTTTCCACTTGACGATAGATTTCGGCGGTGCCGATGCGGACGCCACCAGGATTGAGCACGGCATCCGAACGGCCATGAATGATCACACCGTCATGCGCCGTGAGCTCGGCATAATCGCCATGCGCCCATATGCCGGGAAAGTGTGAAAAGTAGGCTTCATGATACCGCTTACCTTCGGGGTCGTTCCAGAAGCCGACCGGCATGCAGGGAAAGGGGCGGGTACAGACCAGTTCGCCCTTGCCGGTGGGCAGAGGATGGCCGTCATCATCATAGACATCGACTGCCATGCCCAGCCCGCGACACTGCAGTTCGCCTCGATAGACGGGGCGCACGGGGCAGCCTAGGGCAAAGCAGGAAACGATATCCGTGCCTCCCGAAATCGAGGCCAGCAGCAGGTCCGGTTTGATATCGCGATAGACGTAGTCAAAGGATTCATGCGATAAGGCCGAGCCCGTGGAAAGGATGGCGCGAAGAGTGCTGAGATTGTGGCTCTGGCGAGGCTTAAGGCCCTCTTTTTCGCAGGCTGCGATATACTTGGCGCTGGTGCCGAACACGGTAATACCATCCTGATCGGCCATGTCCCAGAGGACTTCGGGGCGGGGCGCAAAGGGAGAGCCGTCGAAGAGGAATAAGGTGGCGCCACTTGCCAGGCCGGAGACCATCCAATTCCACATCATCCAGCCGCAGGTGGTGTAGTAGAAAAGGATGTCTTCTTCATCGAGATCCGTGTGCAGCCGATGTTCCTTGAGATGCTGCAGCAGGGTCCCCCCCGCGGAGTGAACGATGCATTTGGGAACCCCTGTCGTGCCCGACGAGTAGAGAATATAAAGCGGATGTTCGAACGGCATCGCTTGAAAATCGATTTCGCTGGCCGGTCGGTCGAGATAGTCATGCCAACTGACAGCCTTGGCGATGGATGAAAGGTCCGGAGCGTCCTCCAGAAAGGGGAAGACCACTACCTGGTGCAATGACTCGATGGCCTGACTGATCTTGGCGATGCGATCTCGAGTATCGATGGCTTTGCCATTCCAGGTGTAGCCATCCGTAGCGATCAATACTTTGGGGGAAATCTGGCCGAAACGGTCGAGAATGCCGTTGAACCCGAAATCGGGTGAGCAGGATGACCAGACGGCGCCGAGACTGGCGGTGGCCAGCATCGCAATAACCGCATGCTCGCTATTAGGCACGAAACCGGCCACCCGATCTCCGGGAGTGACGCCGCTTTCCCGGAGCGCCTGGGCCAACTTGGCGACTTGGCCGTAGAGTTCGGCATAGCTGATGACGCGCCGACGTTCACGCTCATCGCGCACGATCAATGCGGGGTGCAGGTCGCGGCGGCGCAACAAGTTGGCAGCGAAGTTCAAGCGTGCCTCAGGGAACCAGCGTGCGCCGGGCATGGCCTGGGGATTGTCCAGTACCCGGCTGCCTCGTGATTCGGCCACCAGCTCGAATTCATCCCACAACAATGCCCAGAACTGCTCCGGATGTTCGATGCTCCAGGCATGCAGCGCGGCATAGTCCGGAATCGGCTGAGCGTGTTCACGAGCAATGCGCTGCATTAGCGCCGCCATCTGTGTGGCGTCGATGGCTTCTTGTGAGGGCTGCCAGAGCGGATTTTCCATGCGCGTCTTCCTTTTTTGTGATGTCGGGCTCCAAAAAGATCAAGAATTACGCATTGGAGGCGATAAACCTGACATCTGGTGCGTCACGCTAGCATAATGCCACCCGATTCAGAGCGAATAAGATAAATACGCTAGTGGTTGCCGCGTACCAGTCGATTATTTAAGTCTTCGATTCGCCTGCTTGTCCACTCGACTATTGTGGGAATCCTTCCTGTTATGCCGAGCGCCCCAGCAGGTCCTGACGGGAGTGTTTAGCATGTGGTTGCAGGCCTTACTGCTGGTATTGGCGGTGGGGGCGTTCGTCCTCATCGCGCTGGAAGACGTTCTCCATCTCAACAAAGCCAAGTCGACGCTGTTTATCGGTACCTTGAGTTGGCTGTTGTTGTTCGTTTTTGGAAATTCTGCATTGGGGCTTGAGGACGTGGTGGGTTCTCTTGATGAGAATCTTCTGGAAATCGCGACGTTATGGCTTTTTCTGATGGCCGCGATGACTTTCGTGGCCTATCTCAATGCCAAGGGCATGATCAGCAATCTCATCTATCGTATCCTGCCCCAGCGTATCGGCGAGCGCCAGTTGCTTCTGCTGGCGGCCACCTTTGCCTTTCTCTTCTCGTCCCTGGCGGACAATATTACCGCCACACTGGTCTCTATCGCGCTGGTGCTGTCGCTGCAGCTGCCGCCGCAGAAGACCGTCAAGTTTGCGGTGTTGACAGTGTTCGCGGTGAATTCGGGGGGAGTATCGTTAATCACCGGTGATGTCACGACGCTGATGATCTTCCTTGACGGCAAGGTGGCGATACCCGACCTGATTACGCTGGCCGCGCCCGCGTTCGTCAGTGTGCTACTGCTGGCAGTGATGTTGATGCCGGGGCTGGGCGGAGAGGTACGCATTCCCCGTGAACGTCAGCATGCCCGTCGCATCGACAAGATCATTGCGGTCATTTTTCTGCTGACCATCGTCTCGACATTGGCGGGCAATGTCGCCTTCGGCATTCCTCCGCTGTTGACCTTTCTGTTCGGGCTGTCGCTGATGTTCATGATCGGACACTTCGCCGAACGCCGTTTTGACCAGGATGAGCGCAGGCTTCTCGACTACATCCGAGTCATCGAATATGACACTTTGCTGTTTTTCCTCGGTGTACTGCTGATCGTCGGCATGCTTAAGGAGATCGGGGTGCTCATGGCACTGACAGCGCTCTACGAGGCGATGCCGGCTTTGGGCGCGAACTACCTGATGGGACTGTTGTCGGCCCTGATCGATAACGTGCCGCTGACCGCTGCACTGCTCAAGTCGGGCATCGTCATGGACCGAGCCGAGTGGCTGGCGCTGACCTATGCAACGGGAGTGGGAGGGTCGCTGTTGGTCATCGGTTCGGCAGCGGGGATCATCATGCTCGCCAAGGTGCGGGCCATGACGTTCATAGGCTATCTGCGTTACCTACCTTTTCTCTTCGTGGCGTACAGTGTGGGCTATGCGGGCGCCTACGCCGTGGGGTTGCTGGCCACGTGATGATGAAAAACTGAGCAAAATGTACCAAGCGCCCTTGGGGCTAAGATGAAAGCACCTACCCCGAGGTAACGCACAGGCTTATCCACAGAAATTGTGAATAATTCATTACCCGGTTGAAAAAAATGTCCGAGGGGGATGAAGCCGGGTGCACCGGTGACTAGAATAGCTTCCCTACATTTTGCAGAGCCGTCGGCCGTGCCCACCCCGCGCGGCCTTTTCGTCTTTGCTTTTCAATTCTTCGATGGAGGTCGACTTGCGCAGTTTACCCGCGACGCTGCCTATCCTGTTTCTCTGCGAGATTTTCTTTCTCCTGGGTCATGGCCTGATCATGACCCTGCTCGGTGTACGCATGTCACTGGAGGGGTTTCCTTCGCAAATGGCGGGGCTCCTGATGTCGAGCTTCTCGCTGGGCTTTGTGCTCGGCAGCTATTTTATTGAAAAGCGGATCCGCTCGGTGGGCCATATCCGCGTGTTTGCAGCGTGTGCCGCCGTGCTGGCGGCCACTGCCATGCTGCACGGCTTATGGATCAACCCCTGGCCCTGGCTGGTCTGGCGCGTAGCCGGCGGTGCCGCAACGGCGGGTCTGCTGATGGTGATGGAGTCCTGGGTGTCGGGGGAATCCACGAACGAGAATCGAGGCAAGGTGCTGGGCTGGTACATGGTCATTTCCACCCTGTCCCTGGCGGGTGGACAGTGGATGCTGAACCTGGCTGATCCGGCCACTGTGGCCTTGTTCTCTATAACAGGAATCTTGTTTGCGCTGTCGCTGGTGCCGTTGTCGATCTATCGTATTCATGGCCCGTCGACGAGCCACGATGTGGCGCACAAGATCAAATTGCGGGAACTGTTCAGGCGGGCCCCGGTGGGGTTGGTCGGCGCTTTCACGGCCGGGCTGATGGCTCAGGCCTTCTTTGCCATGACCCCTTACTACGGTCAGGAAATCGGCTTGAGCACTAGTCAAACCGCCCAGTTCATGGCGATCACCACCATGGTCGCGCTGGTTGCGCAATGGACACTGGGACGCGTGTCGGACCGCATCGATCGGCGTAAGGTAATCCTTTGCATGGCTGTCGTCATGGCGGTTACTGGCAGCTTGATTTCTCTGGCGGCCGGTTATAGTTACCTGGCGCTGTTGTTCGTTGCCTGTCTGCATACGGCCATGCTGCATACTCTGTATTCATTGAGCCTGGCACATACCCATGACTGGTTGGAGCCGGCCGAGATCATCGCGGCCAACTCCAAGCTGATGATCTGGTACGGCATCGGCTCGATCATCGGCCCGTTCAGTGCTTCTCTGGTCATGCAGTTGGTCGGTCCCGAGGGGTTGTGGTTCTTCCTGGGAGCGGCTGCATTGCTACTGGCAATCTTCGTCACGATCCGTCTGGCCGGCCGTCGGGGACGCCGCGAGCCTGAGGTGGAACAAGAGCCCTTCGCTCCGGTGCCGCTGATGGAAACAACCCATTACTTCGAACTCGACCCACGCCAGGAGCTACAGCAGCTCGAGTTCGATTTCGAGATTCATGAAGACAACGACGAGGATCCGTCCCTGGACGATTCCGAAGTGCAGCGCAAGGTTGCCTGACGGCCATTCAGGCGAATTCGCAGCGAGTATGGTGGGGCAGTAGGAACTCGGCTGAACGTTCCTGCTTGCCTGGCAGGCATTTCTGTACCAAGGCGATCCCTCCCGAGACGATACGGTGCTCGTCGCCTTGGGCAAATGTCAGCTTCTGCGAACAGCACGGATAGTAGCGGTAACTGAGCAAGGGCGAGACCGGGAATAAGCCTTGCTGGCGGTCGGCGCTGCCGGTAAGTCCGCTTTCCTGCATGGCACGGTCAAGCATCACCAGGTTGCTGCCGAGGGAGTCACAATCGAAGCCGGCATGATGCAACCTGGGACCCATGGCGGCCAGCCATGCCGCTAGGGGGTGCGCCTCCTGCAGTATCTGATAGGTCGGCCAGTCCGGCATCGGCCAAGGGCGGCCCCGGCACAACAGGTTTTGCCCTCTGGCATCCTGAGGGTGGGCCTGTTCGACCAGGCTCTCCAGGGCCTGACGAGGCTCGCGGGTAAGGGCGCCCAACTGCAACTCCGCCAGCACCAGCCAAGGCCCATGGTCGCGAGGAGACAGCAGCGTAATCAGCAGGCCGCGGTCCGCCACGGCGTAGCTGCCCATCCGGTGATAGCCGAAACGATACAAGCCTGGCAGGAGCGAGGCCGTGTCCATAGGCCGCTTGTCGAGCGTCAGCAGAACAAGGTATTCGGCTAGCTGCTCCACAGGCCATAAGCGCATGTCCCCTATATCGGGGTGCTGGTGGATATAGTCGAGCCAAAGCTGTTGAAGAAATTCCATGCGCTGCATAGCCATGCCCCCCTGAAAAGCTTCGTTAGCCAGCCCTGGACGACGCCGTTTCCCGTACTGTCCATATTTGAAAGCCTGGGATCTGTCGGGGGTGAGCCGTCTGGGTTTTTCTTAGGCTGGCCAACCTACTGCTGGGATAGTTATTGGTGGGTATCAGGTCCTCATGGTGCATACCATGTTGCCTGTCCATTTCAGGAGTATAGGCACAGAGTCACCAGGACCATTCAACGCTTTGCAACGTTTAGGGGGGCGAAAGCAATTGCCGCCAGCAAGCGCTGGCGGCGAAGGGAAGCAAGACGAGATGCTGCCTGTCTGATAGTCAGCGTCTGGGAATAGCCTAAAGGCTTGAGGCCGACATTAGACGCTAGCGGGCATCAATTCGTTATCGCGAACATACTGATCGAACTCGGTGAAGCCACCAATATGGGTCTGATCGACAAAAATCTGCGGTACGGTGTCCACCGGTTTGCCGATAGTTTTTTCCATGTCGGCCTTGGTGATACCTTCTTCATGGATATCGATATAACGATAGCCAAAATCGTCACGCGCTTCGCTGAGCTGTTCGGCTAGTTCCTTGGCGCGAACGCAAAAAGGACAGCCCGGGCGTCCGAAAATAACGGTGAGCATTTATCTCTCCTAAAGTAAGTGAAGAGCAGATGAATTTTTGGCCATTGTTTCGTATTTTCCATACGGATACCAATAGTGCCTGCCTACATCATTGATTATATCCCGCTATAACGATGCTAATGACCTGCGTATGGAGTTGAGAAACGAGTGCTCTGCGAAATTCAGTCTGCCGAAGAAAGGCGGTCAGGATAAATCATCCGCGCTCGGGGCGTCGAGCTGACCGGCATCCGCTCGCTTCAAAAGCTCTCTGAGCGGTGTATAGATGTTAGCTGATGCTACCAGGAGATTTTCACCATAAAGGTCTGCCGGCATATGATCCGGAACGTCATACAGGTGTCCGGTACGGGCGCCGGCTTCCCGCGATATGAGCAAGCCCGCAGCAAAATCCCAGGGCGACACGCTTTCGTAGTAAGCATCGAGACGTCCACAGGCCACGTTGCACAAGTCGAGCGCCGCAGAACCGTTGCGTCGGATATCCCGGCACTGGTTAAGCACCGCGGTCAGACGTCTGAGCAGTGGAGTGCGTCCATCACGGCGATAGGGGAAACCGGTACCTACCAGGCTGTACGTGAGTTCCTTTACCTCGGCGGTTCTGATCGGCTTGCCATTCAGCGATGCGCCTTCTCCACGGATTGCGGTATATGTCTCGCCGAGGAAAGGGGCATGAACGACCCCAAGGCGGACCTTGCCATCTTTGGCCCAGGCGATGGAAACCGCGACATGGGGGTGACCATAAGCGAAATTGACGGTGCCATCGATGGGATCGACGATCCACAGAGGCCCATCCTTATGCAATGTGTCCCGCTCCGGGGAGAGCTCTTCGGTCAGGCGCGCCTCGCCACTGAATTGCTTGTCGAGTTCGCTGGCAATGAGCTTGTCGACGGCGATATCGGTTTCGGTGACGAGTTCGCTGCCTGCCTTGTAATGGTGCGTGAAGTCCTGGGATTGGCGGGCCTCGATAATGCGCTGCCCGGCCAACTCTGCAATACGCACCGCTTCAGCAAGGCGCTCCGATGACTGCATGTTGCTCTCCTGCATTGATGTTCAAATAGGCTGTCACTATAGTCTAACAGCTCGTGGCCGCGGGGTAGCCGTATCAGCCGTCCCTGCCGGCGGCAACGTTCCGTTTTCAGCGATACGGGTAAGCTTCCATGCAGTCTCTATCTCTCCGGCACTATTCTCGGCTTCGGCATCTGGCGTCCTGCTATACAGGCCAGCATGCCGCCGAGCATAAACATGGTGAACGGCGGAATCCGCGCCTGGGAGTCGATGCACTGTGCTTTCAATGGCATTTCGAAGAACTGCTTGGCGTGTTGATGACCCCCTTATCGCTTTCGCTGGTCTTGGTCGAGCCGCTATCCAGCCCGGCCGACACGGACAAGGCCAAGGCCAAGGCAGTGGAAGACCGTGTCGTGGCGCTGCCAAGTGGCAACTACCCGATGCGTGGCGAATGGGTCGTCGGCGATGGAGCGTTGTGGCGCTGTGAGCTGCTGGATGATCTACGCGAGCTTGACGGCATGTTGGAAGCCAGTCGCTTAGCGCAGCGTCTGATGCAGCAAGTGATGACCCCCACGGCTTGAGGTAGCGCGAGCGCTCTGGACCGACGTATGCTGAAAGTCATTTCCCATCGTCAAGGAGCGCACGATGAGCATAACCTCCACTCCCGGTAATCCCCGCGTCGCTCTGGTGACCGGCACGGCTAGCGGTATCGGTGAGGCTGTCGTCAAACTGTTCTGTCAGGAAGGGATGCAAGTGCTGGCGGTCGATGCCAGCGCTGCGGGCGAGAACGTCGCCGAAGCGGCGGGAGCGGCTTTCTTCCACGCCGACCTGACCCAGGCCGGTGCATGTCGCCAGGCGGTCGAGGAAGCGGTTAAACGCTTCGGACATGTCGATGTTCTGGTCAATAATGCGGGCATACAGCATATAGCGACTATCGAGGAGTTTCCCGAAGCAAGATGGCGTCAGATGATGGATCTGATGCTGACGGCGCCGTTTTTGCTCAGCCAAGCCGTCTGGCCGTATATGCGCCAAGCGCAATGGGGAAGGATCATCAATATCGCCTCGATCCATTCCCAGGTGGCCTCGGCCGGCAAGGTAGCCTATGTCAGTGCCAAGCATGGCTTGATTGGATTGACACGCACGGCCGCATTGGAAGGCGGGGCAGACGGTATTACCGCCAACGCGCTATGTCCGGCCTACGTGCAGACGCCGCTGGTGGAGAGCCAGATTGCCGATCAGGCGAAAATACATGCCCTGAGCGAGCAGGAAGTCGTCGCTAACGTACTGTTGAAAAATGCGGCGATCAAGCGATTGATCGATCCTTCCGAAGTGGCATTGCTAGTGGCTTATCTGGCGTCGGAGAATGCCGGTGCGGTGACCGGGGCCAGTTGGAACATCGATCTCGGCTGGACGGCGCAATAGCGGGCGTCAATCGCTCGCTCAATGCCTGACAGGACGCTTCTGAAGCTTGCGTTGCAGCGTGCGGCGGTGCATGCCTAGTGCACGGGCGGTGGCGGAGATATTACCGTCATGTTCCTGCAGTACTTTCTGAATGTGCTCCCAGGTGACCCGATTGATCGAGGGCGGCGTCTCGGAAATGTTGATATCCGGATCGCCTACCTCGCGATTCAGCGCCATCAGGATTTCATCTGCGTCGGCGGGCTTGCAGAGGTAATTGACGGCACCGAGCTTAATGGCTTCGACGGCCGTGGCGATGCTTGAATAGCCTGTCAGCACCACGACACGGCAGTCAGGCGCTAAATCCAGCAGCTCGGGAAGCAGCTTGAGCCCCGAGGTTTCTTCCAGTTTCAGATCCAGTGTCGCTAGAGTCGGGGGCATCTGCTGGGCGAGCTGTAACGCTTCGGCGGCGGTTTGTGCCGTAACGACATCGAATCCACGCCGACGCATGGCTCTTGCCATGACAAAGCAGAACTGTTCATCGTCATCGATTATCAACAAGCGTTCAGAGGAGGTCATGCGATTTCCTTCAGGAGCGTGCAGGTCAAATGGTCTATTTGGCCGGGGTTCGGGGCAGTTTGACCTCGGTTAGGGTACCACCTTCCTCATGGTTAAAAAGACTGACGCCACCGCCGAAGCGGTTGATAGTGGCGTGGGTTAGAAACAGGCCGATGCCCATGCCCTTGCTCTTCGTCGACACAAAGGTGTCCCCCAACTGGTCGGCTATTGACATTGCGATGCCCGGACCATGGTCACGGATATCGATAACCACTTCCTCCTGATTCCAGTCCAGGCTGATGAGGACATTGTCGGGATTGGCATCGGCGGCATTGTTCAGCAGGTTCATCAACGCCTGCTCCAGCGTCGCGTCGACCGCGATCCAGGGCGTTCCCCGCTTGCCAAGCTTCTCTGTACGGTGACTGACATCGGGACGCAATACCAGCCAGCGCTGAATGACCTCATTCAGCCAAGCCTCGGCAGGCCGCGCCTCGGGCTTGGCCAGGCGCCGCCTATCGGCATTGGCCACTAGATGCTGCAGTCGTGACTTGCAGGTGTCGACCTGGTTGCGCAGCAGATCGATATCCTCCATTAGCAGGGGATTGTCGTGGGCATCCGCCCGCATTTCCTTGAGCAACACGGCCATAGTGGAAAGCGGCGTTCCCAGCTCGTGGGCGGTGCCTGCCGCCTGGGTGGCGACTGCCAGCACCTGTTCATTGCGCAGGGCGGCCTCGCGCGTGCGTGACAGCGTATGATCGCGACGACGCAGGGCCAGGGCCATCTTGAAGATGAAGAAGGTGACCAGACCCGCGGACAAGCCGAAATTCAGCCACATGCCAAGAATATGTAGGCGAATGTCGGTCCCCACAAAACTATTGCTGAGTTGCGGCACGGGTTCGAAAAACAACATGAGAAGCGTATAACCGGCCATCGCGGCACTGGCGATAATCCAGGCGTAAAGCCACGGCAAAGTCGCCGCGGCAATGGTGACGGGAACCAGGTAATAGGTAATGAAAGGATTGGTCGAGCCGCCGGTAAAATAAAAAAGCAGCGTCAGACCGGCGATATCGGTGAGCAAGTGCAGCAGATACTCGGTGTCGGTGATGGCACGGGGCCGACCCAATCGCCACCATGTCGCCACGTTGACCATGCCCATGGCGACGATAATGGCGATTACGGGTATGACATGAAGCTGGAATCCCAGCATTTCGATGCCGAAGATGATGGCGGCGAGAAACCCTGTCCAGGTGATGCCACGGACGATGGTCAGGCGGACCAGGTTACGGTTCGGGGTAGACAGGGGCAGCGGCTGATGCATGACGGCTCCACATTGCACGTCTGCCTATCATACCTGAAGCCGCGTACCGCAGCAGTTCTACACCCACACCGCGCCTTTGGCCCTGGTGCTACCTCAGTAGTGGGGCGGGACGTAACCGTCTGATCCGTCTCGCCATTGCCAGCGCCCCGTTTACAGGAACCGGTAAAGAAGGATCCCGAGACCTGCGAGATAAAGTGCGAGGGTTGCGACAAGCAAGACCCCATCGCGTGCTATGAGACTAAGCCCAATCGCGGACAGCGCAGCACCGGAAAGGCTATTGGCGAAAGGAATCAATTCCAGGGGCGGCATGCTGAAGGCGATAAGCAGGCAGATGATGGCGACCAAAGGAATGGGGGCTCCATGAGTCAGGAACTGCAGGCGAGACTTGATGAATTTGTCGACCCAGCGAGCGCCGGGTTGCAGAAAATGCAGCGCGCTCAGGAAGCGTTCGCGAGGAACAGAGCGCTTCAGCAGCCATTGTGGTAACCAGAAATGCGAGCGTCCCGCGAGTAACTGTCCGGCAATTAACGCTACCAGCACTCCACATAGTGAAGGCAACCCCGGTATCCCACTCAAGGGAGAAAAGACAAGCAGGCCGGGCACCAACAAGAGGGCGCCAAATGAACGACGCCCCACGGCACTGAGCATGGCGTCGATGCTGACTTGCTCGGTATCCTGGTGGCTGCTCGACTGCTCCAGAAAGGCCAGCAATTCTTCAAGATCCTCGGGGTCGTGTCGTTGAGTTTCCATAATGCGTTTCTTGGCATCCGTTTCTTGGCGTCAGGAGTACTTTCGTATCACGTTCTTATCCAAGCGTAGCGAATAAACACCAAGAAAAACAAAGTGCCAGGCGTAGGCGTGTAGGCGACCCTCAAGGATGCCTAGATAAAAAGAGCCTTTTGACTATACGCAGGGGCACATCCATGTGCTGCGACATCCTGTCGAGTACGTATCCTCGTACTCCATCGGCTTCCTGCCTGGTATCGAAGGATACAGTTAACGAAATGACAATTTGATTACTGTTTTGTAAGGTCATGTGGTGGTTAAAGACATCTGGTTCTAGAGGCTTAGTTGTACCCTGAAAAATAACCAATTCATAAAAACAACTTCCGGCTAATATAAGCGGCTTGCGTCGAGTGTTAACTTGCTCGCTTTATAAGCCGTCAGGTAACACGATGTTTAACCGCTCGCGGAGCGTCACTTGCCCCAATTGTCATAAAAACAGCTTCTGGAAAGGCATTCCCAGGCCTACAGACCGGCTACGTTGCCGTTTCTGTCATACCTTCATCACTTCATATGAAGCCTTTACCTGCAATGAGGCGGCACGAGTGTTGGCAAAATTTATCGAGACTGACGCCGAGCAGGATCTCGACGTACTCAGATTCTCGCTGGCGAACCCACAATCTCGGAGTGCCAAAATGTAATGTTCAGAAGGTGGCAGAGTCGTTAGCCTCCTTGGCTATTATAGGGGCCACCGGACCCCCCTTGGTTAGCCTCTTCGGCACCTTGATCGCCTTCGCCACGTGGTTGACTATCGGCATTCGGGGCGCTGATGATATTCTGGTTGCCGTATCCCCTCCGGTATTGATTATCCTGCTGATCATTGACCGTAAAGTAACCGATGCGCTCCCGTTCATTCTGATGATACTTCTCTTGATGAGGGTCCCGAAGGCGGCTCTCTGCGCTTCCTTGCTCCGCTATGGCGGGAATCGTAACGACAAGCGTGGCTATAACTGCCGCTGAAACGAGTGGTTTCTTAAGCACGGTCTTCTCCTTGTCCTCGATCCTGTTTATCGCTGTTGCCGATTTGAAGCATGGCGAGGCCATGCTTGATAAACTTATAGCCTATCGATCACCTGCAGCTGCAATTAATTGAAGGCGCTTTTCGGCAGCGCCCGCTGTCGTCGGCAAGAGACAGCGAACAGGATTGCGACTCAGGTAGCCGGCGCTATTGGCGGCCCATGCCCCGGGTCCATGCGCGACATCGGGACTCGACTTGTCCGGCTTAGCTGAGCGGCCCGGTGTTCGGCTTCGCGGTAAGAATCGAATCGTTCAATGATTGAATATTTGCCGTCATATTCCCGGACCACAGCCCAGCTATCCGGGTGCGCGTTTACCCAGGTTTTATATTTGATGGCTGCAGGGTAGTAGCTGGCTTTCAATGTAAGCACCGCTAAATTGAACTGGCGTTCAATTATAACGCTGCGGCATGCAGCCGTTGCTGATTTATCTAATCTTCCAAGGTTAGATTCTTGGTTAACAGGGCTAGTGACAACCGAGCCAATGTGAAAGACAGAGTGCCGCCGAGAGCCATCCATACCCACGAGGCGTGCGGAGCGGAACGGCGGCACTGAAATCCGATCCGTTGTCCGGAAGAGCCGGCCTCTGGCGCGTCACCTACATGGCTGGAAGCAATGAGCAGAGGGGCACCCGACGAGACCAGCTTCGTCAGGTTGTGCCTCCCCATCCACGTTACTGCTTGGCAGTGGTATGATGCGCGGCATAAGCGTTAGTTAGATGAGTTACTTCACCTATTCAAGCCTGATATTTGGCAAGGGCCAGGACAGGCTTGAGGACAAAATGGCAAAAGCAACACATGTCAGAACCCAAAATAGCCCAACAGACTGGGCTCAGACGTACATTTGCGATCATCAGTCACCCTGATGCGGGCAAAACGACCATTACCGAAAAGATGTTGTTGTTCGGCAATGCCATTCAGTTGGCGGGCTCGGTCAAGAGCAAGCGCGCGGAGCGCCATGCGACATCGGATTGGATGAAGATGGAGCAGGAACGTGGTATCTCGGTGACCACGTCCGTCATGCAGTTCCCCTACAACGGACGCATCGTCAACCTGCTTGATACGCCGGGTCACGAAGACTTCTCTGAAGATACCTACCGCACGCTGACGGCGGTGGATTCGGCACTGATGGTGATTGACGGGGCCAAAGGGGTCGAGGAGCGCACCATCAAGCTGATGGAAGTGTGTCGGTTGCGAACGACGCCGATCCTCACTTTCATCAACAAGATGGACCGCGACATTCGTGATCCCATTGAAGTCATGGATGAAGTGGAAACGGTGCTCAATATCCAATGTGCGCCGATGACTTGGCCGATTGGCATGGGACGTCATTTCAGAGGGGTCTACCATCTCTATAATGATGTGATTCATCTCTATAAGCAGGGCCAGGGCAGCCGTATCCCCGACGATATTCGCATCGAAGGGCTCGACAGCCCCCAAGTCGATGAGACGCTCGGGGCGGATCAGGCCGAAGAACTGCGCATGGAGGTCGAATTGGTACGAGGCGCCTCCCACGAGTTCGATCTCGAAGCGTACCGGCGCGGTGAGTTGACGCCGGTTTATTTTGGTACCGCGATGGGCAACTTCGGGGTTCGAGAGATGCTCGACGGTTTCGTCGAATACGCTCCCGCTCCGCTGGCACGCGAAACCGATACGCGTACGGTCGAAGCGGATGACGAGCGTTTCTCGGGCTTCGTGTTCAAGATCCAGGCTAACATGGATCCCAAACATCGTGACCGCGTGGCCTTCCTGCGGGTCTGCTCAGGCAAATACGACAAGAACATGAAGATGCGCCACGTGCGTATCGGCAAGGATGTCAAGATCGCCGATGCGCTGACGTTCATGGCCGCTGACCGTTCGCATGTCGAAGAAGCCTGGCCGGGAGACATCATCGGATTGCACAACCACGGCACCATTCAGATCGGCGACACGTTCACCGTCGGCGAGGATATGCGTTTCACGGGTATTCCGCACTTTGCGCCTGAACTGTTCCGGCGTGTTCGTTTGCGCGACCCGCTCAAGATGAAGGCGTTACAGAAGGGGCTGCAGCAACTTTCGGAAGAAGGCGCGACGCAGGTGTTCCTGCCGCTGGACAATAACGATTTGATCGTCGGCGCGGTCGGTATGCTGCAGTTCGATGTAGTGGCCCACCGCCTCAAGGAGGAATACAAGGTTGATTGCCTGTACGAACCGGTCAATGTCCAGACCGCACGCTGGATCTACTGCGACGATGCCAAGAAACTCGACGAGTTCAGGCGCAAGGCAAGCCTCAACTTGGCTCTGGATGGTGGCGACTACCTGACCTACCTGGCGCCGACCCGGGTGAACCTGCAAATGACTCAGGAACGCTGGCCGGAGGTGCGCTTCCAGGCCACACGCGAACATTAAAACGCGGGAGCTTGCCGAGGGCCCCCGTCTGGCCAATGCTGAAAAGGCGGTCCATTCCGGTACGCAGTCGATTTTACCGGGCCCAGGGATGAGGGCCGCTTGGCGACAAGGAGTTACACGCTATGGCATCGAAGTTTTTCAAGGAGTTTCGTGAGTTCGCCGTTAAAGGCAACGTCGTCGATATGGCGGTGGGGATTATCATTGGCGGGGCATTCACGCTCATCGTGCAGAGCCTGGTCAAGGATATTCTCAATCCCCTGCTGGGGGTGCTTATCGGTGGTGTGGATTTTTCCAACTTCTTTTGGGTAGTCAAGTCGGGAGCCTTGCCAGGCCCCTACCCGTCGTTGGCCGAGGCACGCGAGGCTGGCGCGGTGACCATCAACTACGGTCTGTTTCTTAATGCTGCGGTCAGTTTCGTTATCGTGGCGTTTGCCGTCTTCCTGCTGGTGCGCACCATCAATCGCCTCAAGCGTGAGGAGACGGTGGCCCCCAAGGCGCCCACCGATAAGGCCTGCCCATTCTGCTTTTTGACGATTCCTCTCAGGGCGACGCGTTGCGGACATTGCACGTCCGAGCTGCCGCCCTCCGATAGTTGAGAATCGCCTGGTTCACTCTGGCCAGACCTCGTCTGATTCTGCGCCGACCGTCTACGCCCGCAAGGAGCACGCTGATGATGATCGATACGCACTGCCATCTGGATTTCGATGATTTCGCGGACGATAGAGACGCCATGTTCGCACGCGCTCACCAGGAGGGAGTGGCGCATTTCGTGGTGCCCGGGACGACCCGTGCCCGCTGGGAGGGGGTCATTGCGTTGGGCAAACGTGACGACGTGAGTCTGTGTCTTGGCCTGCATCCCTATTTCCCGGACGAACACACCGAGCAGGATCTCGAGGCGCTGGAAACCCAGCTCGAGGCACATCCCGAAGTGGTCGCGCTCGGGGAGTGCGGCATCGATGCACGCTTTGACACGCTGGATGCGCAATGGCACTGGTTCGATGCGCAACTCCGCCTGGCCAAGGTGCGCAAGCTCCCCGTGATCATTCATTGCGTGCATGCCAATGACAAGGTGGCCAAACGTCTACGTGAACTCGACCTGCCGGCGGGGGGGATAATACATGCTTTTGCCGGGAGCCCTGAACAGGCGCACCGGTTTCTGGATCTGGGATACCGTATCGGATTGGGGGGAGCTGTCACCTATGACCGGGCGCAGCGTCTACGCCGGGCCGTAGAGGCACTCCCCAACGATGGTTTCGTACTTGAAAGTGATAGCCCGGACATGCCGATAGCCGGATACCAGGGCCAGCGAAACGAGCCTGCCCGGCTACCCTATATCCGTGATTGTATCGCCGAACTTCGTCGGCAGGACCCGGAGACTATCGCCGCACACAGTACGGCGAATGCGCGGCAATTGCTGGGTCTCAGCTAGCGGTCTGGGGCACCAGGCTTTCAGGGTCCAGCCGCTCAACCGCATAGGGCAGTGTCAATGGTGTGAGCGGCACGCCATTGACCTGTAGCGTATCCGGTGTATCGCGTGTGGTCACCACCGCCAGGATTTCAACCTGTCCATCGGCGTCGGCGGCTGCGCGGAATACGTCGCCTAGTTTTTTGCCGTCAGCGTTTTCAACCGGTGTGCCGGGAGAAGGCAGCTCGCTGCCCTCAAGTTTGGCCCGCATCAAGCGCTTCTTGACCTGGCCGCGAAAGTGAGCCCGGGCCACGACTTCCTGTCCGGTATAGCAGCCCTTGCGGAAGCTGATGCCCCCCAGGGCCTCCCAATTGAGCATCTGAGGCAGGTAGGTGTCCTGATGGGCTTGGGTCATCCATGCCAGCCCGGCCTGGATGTCGTGTAGCTGCCATACGGCGTTGCCCACCGGTGTTGCGCTATCGGCCAATCTGTCCCAGAGCGGCGCGGCCTGGTCTTGTGGCGTACAGAGTAAAAAGCGAGGCATGGGACCCGGATGACGAGCGATGAGGGTCTCGCCGGAATGCGTCATGCTCCATTGGCCGGAGGGTACCCTCTTCAGGCAAGTCTCCAGCAGCGCCGGAGCCTCTTCACCGATGAGCCCCAGCAGGGCAATGTCGTCACGAACCGTGATGGCAAGCTTGTAGAAAACCGCAAACTTTCCCAAATGTTCATGCAGCGATACCGTCAGGCGGGTGTCGAGTATCAGCCAGTAGCGTTCGGGAGCCACCTGCAGCAACTGGGCATTGGCCAGCATACGCCCCTTGGCGGTGCAGAAAGCCGTCAAGGGGGCAAAGGTCCCATCGGCTAGCGATACCTGGGTGCTGGTCTGTCCCTGAAGAAAAGCCTTGGCATCCACGCCATCGACTTCAAGCACGCCGAGATGCGGCAGAGGGGCCAGGACTGTTTTTTCCAGAGGCAGGCGTGCCTGATGTCCATCGCCGAAATCGCAACTCTCGGGAGCCGGCATGTGTGCTCCTCGCGCCTCGAGATGGGCCGTCCAATCATTCATGGCAACAACTCCCTGATCAACTGAGTGCGGCGGTATTCGCCCGTAGCATAGAGATTACACTATTGGGACCCTGACGCCTTTTCCAACCGCGGGGCGGTATTCGCCATGCTAGACTGCGGCAATTGCAACGCTGGATTATTCAATCATCGAGACGCTGGAGGCATTATGGCCATTATCTCTTTAAGTTTCGAAGGGGTAAAAACCCTGGATGACGTCAACCGGGTCACGGCCGCGCTCATGATGATCGAGGGCGTCGACAGTGCAGAGGTCGATCGTCATGGCGCCGAAGTCGAGGGCCAGGTGAGGCCTGAAGTACTGATCAACAAGGTCGAGTCGCTGGGGTTCAAGGCGCGTCGCTAGGGACGACCGAATGTACCCTCAATCAACGCCGGAGTCCGCCGCTGTCAGGCAGACCAGGGTAAGCTCTGCTGTCCTGCGAAGACATGCCTTGAACCCGAGGGGCACGAGCCCCATCTGAGAACCATGAGCAAACCATTCCGTATTCAGTCGCAATATCGTCCCGCCGGTGACCAACCTGCCGCCATTCAAAGCCTGATAAGCGGACTGGAAGCCGGGCTGGCCCATCAGACGCTGCTTGGGGTGACCGGCTCCGGCAAGACGTTCACCATTGCCAATGTGGTGGAACATCTGCAGCGTCCCACGATCGTCATGGCGCCCAACAAGACGCTGGCGGCGCAACTGTACGGCGAATTCAAGTCGTTCTTTCCCGACAATGCCGTCGAGTATTTCGTATCTTATTACGATTACTATCAACCTGAAGCCTATGTACCGTCATCGGATACCTTCATCGAGAAGGATGCCTCGATCAATGATCACATCGAGCAAATGCGACTCTCGGCGACCAAGGCATTGCTGGAGCGCCGCGATGCACTGATCGTGGCATCCGTCTCGGCAATCTACGGCCTGGGGGATCCGGCCAAGTACCTGCAGATGGTCATCCATCTCGATCGTGGCGACCGCATCGATCAGCGCGATTTTCTGCGCCGGCTGGCGGAGCTGCAATACACGCGTAACGACATGGATTTTCGTCGCGGTACCTACCGCGTGCGCGGCGATGTCATGGACATCTTTCCCGCCGACTCCGAGGATGAAGCGGTGCGCATCGAGCTGTTCGATGATGAGATCGATACCATCCGGCTGTTCGACCCATTGACCGGCGAAATGCGTGGCAAGCTGCCCCGCGTGACAATCTATCCCAAGACCCACTATGTGACGCCGCGACAGACCATCCTGGATGCCATCGAGTCGATCAAGGAGGAGTTGGCGGAGCGTCTGGCGGTGCTGCGCAAGCAGGATAAGCTGGTCGAGGCCCAGCGGCTGGAGCAACGGACCCTGTATGACATCGAGATGATGCTCGAGTTGGGCTACTGCAACGGCATTGAAAACTATTCCCGCTACCTGTCCGGACGGGCTACGGGAGCGCCGCCACCGACTTTCTTCGACTATCTGCCCGACGATGCCCTGTTGTTCATCGATGAGTCTCACGTCAGTGTTCCGCAAGTGGGAGGCATGTACAAGGGCGACCGTTCGCGCAAGGAAACACTGGTGGAGTATGGCTTTCGCCTACCGTCGGCGCTCGACAACCGGCCGATGACCTTTGCCGAGTGGGAATCGATCATTCCCCAAACGACGTTCGTGTCCGCGACGCCCGGGCCCTATGAGGAAGCGCATGCCGGCCAGGTGGTCGAGCAGGTGGTGCGTCCCACCGGTCTGGTGGACCCCGACGTCGAAGTGCGTCCGGCCACGACTCAGGTCGACGACTTGCTGTCCGAAATCAAGCTGCGCACGGAAGTGGGCGAGCGTGTGTTGGTGACAACGCTGACCAAGCGCATGGCCGAGGACCTCACCGAGTACCTCGATGAGCATGGTATCCGGGTACGTTACCTGCACTCCGACATCGATACCGTGGAGCGGGTCGAGATTATCCGCGATCTGCGTCTGGGCAAGTTCGACGTGCTGGTGGGGATCAACCTGCTGCGTGAGGGGCTGGATATCCCGGAGGTCTCTTTGGTGGCGATTCTCGATGCCGATAAGGAGGGGTTCCTGCGTGCCGTACGCTCGTTGATCCAGACCATCGGCCGCGCTGCACGTAATGCCAACGGCAAAGCGATTCTCTATGGCGATCGGATTACTGACTCGATGCGGCGTGCCATCGACGAGACTGAACGACGCCGAAACAAGCAGATCGCTCATAACGAGAAGCATGGCATCACCCCGCGTACCGTGACCCGCTCGGTAGCCGATATCATGGAAGGCGCTCAGGTACCGGGCAAGAAGGGCGGTCGCAAACGCGCCGAGCAGCGTGTGGCTGAGGCGCCTGGCCAATATACGCCAGAGGCGCTGCGTGACATGAGCACCGAGCAGCTTGGCCGGGAAGTCTCCAAGCTGGAGGATGCCATGTTCGAAGCGGCGCAGAATCTTGAATTCGAGGAAGCGGGACGCCTGCGCGATCAGTTGCATACCTTGAAGGCGCGCTTGATAGAGTTGGGTTAGTGGATTCCCGCTTTGGTCATCGGGCCTCTTCACCGCCTCGGCAGGATGCTTATCCCCGCCGAGGCGGTATTTCCTCCGTCAATTCATCTCCGTTATCGGTTCTCTCTGTCCTCTATCGAGAAATCCCTTCTCGGCACAAAAACCATTCAACTGCTTTCACTGCCCAGGAGGCATGTTTCCTCTGGCATCTACCGCTTCGGAAGAGGTTAACGCCAAGAAGGCGGCTCTTGTCAGGGCCGTGTTGGCATGAAGGGGGCGGTGTGCTTGGAGAAGGCAAACGTTACGTGTCTTTACAGCCCGCTTTTCCAAGGCCAATAATGATGCCGGTTGGCCGTGTACGTGCGGCGGGGTTCAGAAATAACAACGAGATAAAATCACATGAAAAATATAATGCGTAAGTCTCTGTTGACGTTGGCGGTTGGTGCAGGGATGACCAGCCTCTGCGCACAAGCCGAAATTACCATCGGGCTAGCCGGACCGGTTACCGGGCCGGTGGCGCAGTATGGGGACATGCAGTTTACGGGCGCCGAAATGGCTATCGAGCAGATTAATGAGCGAGGTGGCGTCAACGGAGAAATGCTTAAAGGCGTGAAGTACGATGATGCCTGCGAACCCAAACAGGCCGTTGCGGTAGCCAACCAGATTGTCAACGATGGCGTGCAGTTCGTCGTCGGGCACCTCTGCTCGAGCGCGACCCAGCCCGCTTCCGACATCTATGCTGAAGAAGGCATCCTGATGATTACCGCGGCGTCGACCAGCCCGGACATCACCGAAGCCGGCTACGAGACGGTGTTCCGTACCATCGGGCGTGACGATGCCCAGGGACCGGTGGCCGGTCGCTTCATCGCCGAGCATATCAAGCCCGAGCGAATGGCGATCATTCATGACAAGCAGCAGTACGGTGAGGGTGTCGCCACAGCGGTGAAAGATACCGTCGATGAGGCGGGCGTCAATGTGGTGCTATTCGAAGGCATCACGGCGGGACAGCAGAACTTCTCGTCGCTGATTTCCAAGCTCAAGCGCGAAAACGTCGATTTCGTCTATTACGGTGGCTACCATCCGGAACTGGGCTTGATCCTGCGCCAGGCCAGTGAGTTGGGGTTCGACGCGCAGTTCATGGGGCCTGAAGGCGTGGGCAATCCGGATATTTCCAAGATTGCCGGCGAGGCGTCCGAAGGGCTATTGGTCACGCTGCCTCAGGCGTTCGAAACCGATCCCAAGAATGCCGAACTCGTTGCAGCCTTCGAGGCCAAGAATCAGGACCCTTCGGGACCCTTCGTCATGCCGGCCTACACTGCCGTACAGTTGATGGCCGAGGGCATGCGGGCCACGGGGTCGACCGACCCCTTCGATGTGGCCGAATATCTGCACCAGAACACTTTCGAAACGCCGATCGGTGAAGTCAAATATGATGAGAACGGCGATCTCGAAGAGTTCAACTTCGTGGTCTTTAACTGGCACGCCGACGGCAGCAAAACCGAGGCCGAGTAGTCTGGCGCATTGACAGCTCCAATCCCATCCGCTAATTGACCGTCGCCGTTGGCGACGGTCTCTTACGCTTGGCTGGCCATAAGCCGGCGGGCGTCTTTGCGCAGGTAACTCCAATGGAAGCTTTGCTCTACTTCCTGCAGCAGGTGATCAACGGCCTTACCATAGGCAGCACCTATGCGCTGATCGCCATCGGCTACACCATGGTTTATGGCATCATCGGCATGATCAATTTCGCCCATGGCGAGATTTACATGATCTCGACCTATGTCGCGTTCATCGTCATTACCGGCCTGTCGATGATGGGGATCGATAGCACGATATTTTTAATGGCAGCGGCGCTACTGGTGGCAATCATCGTTGCCAGTGCGCATGCCTTCGCCGTGGAGCGGGTGGCCTATCGGCCGGTGCGCGGTTCGAAGCGGCTGATTGCGCTGATTTCCGCCATCGGCATGTCCATTTTTCTGCAGAATTACGTCCTGTTGGCACAGGGTTCACGCGACAAGGCGATTCCCAGCCTATTGCCGGGAGGCTGGGAGTTTGGCGGTGATGGCTTCGCCGTCAACCTTTCCTACATGCAGATCATCATCTTTGGCGTCACGCTGGTCAGCATGACGCTGCTGGCGCTGTTCATCTCACGCTCGAGGTTGGGGCGCGCATGCCGTGCCTGCTCTCAGGATCGCGGGATGGCCAACCTGCTGGGTATCAATACCGACTTGGTGATCTCCATGACATTCGTCATCGGCGCGGCGTTGGCCGCGGTGGCGGGCTTGCTGCTGGGGATGTACTACGGGGTGGTCAACCCCTACATCGGATTCCTGGCCGGGCTCAAGGCGTTTACCGCTGCCGTGCTGGGGGGAATCGGCAGTGTCCCTGGGGCGGTGCTCGGTGGCTTGATTCTGGGGGTGGCCGAGGCCTTGACCGGAGGCTATCTGTCGACGGAATACAATGACGTGGTCTCCTTCGGCCTGCTGATTCTGATCCTGCTATTTCGGCCCTGGGGCATTCTCGGCAAACCCGAAGTGGAGAAGATCTGATGTCTGGAAAGTTTCTACCTGCGATCTTCGCCGCCGGTCTGACCCTGTTGCTGGGGGCTTCGATGCTGGGCGTTCAGCTCGAATCCAGTGGTGTCGATACTATCGTGGTCGTGCATGGGCCGATGACCTGGCTCTGGCTGGCGCTTGCGGCCGGCGTCGTATTCCTCTATCAGCTGTTCAGAGAGCGCTTCCAGCGCATGCGCCAGCATGTGCGACAGGGCTCACGTTTACGGCTGCCCGCGTTTTTGGAGAACCCCGCGCAACGCCGCCTGATGATCGCGCTGTCCATTGGCGCGTTGTTGTTGTTCCCTTTTCTTGCCCAGCGCAGTGCCGTGGACATTGCGACGCTCACCCTGATCTATGTGATGCTGGGGCTGGGGTTGAATGTCGTGGTGGGGCTGGCGGGGCTGCTCGACCTGGGCTATGTCGGCTTCTATGCGATAGGCGCCTATACGTATGCGCTGCTCAACAGCTATTTCGGCTTTACGTTCTGGGAGGCGCTGCCGCTTGCCGGCGCAATGACGGCACTGTGTGGATACTTGCTGGGGTTCCCGGTACTGCGCTTGCGGGGCGATTACCTGGCGATCGTGACCCTGGGATTTGGCGAGATCATCCGTATCCTGCTCAATAACCTGACCGGGATCACCGGCGGGCCCAACGGCATTTCACGCATCCCCGAGCCGTCAT
Organism: Halomonas sp. WWR20; assembly: GCF_054602495.1. Classification (NCBI taxonomy): domain Bacteria; kingdom Pseudomonadati; phylum Pseudomonadota; class Gammaproteobacteria; order Oceanospirillales; family Halomonadaceae; genus Halomonas; species Halomonas sp. WWR20. The sequence goes on along the minus strand of NZ_JBTRHR010000003.1, from coordinate 311,899 downwards.
TGTTCAATTTGCAGTTCGCACGTCGTGCCGATGAAGGTTACACCTCGTTTCACGAGTTCTTCGGCATCGCCTATGACCCTTCGCACAAGGTGATCTATCTCTACATCCTGGCCCTGCTGTTCGCACTGGCCGTGGCCTATGTGATCTATCGCCTGATGCGTATGCCCATTGGGCGTGCCTGGGAGGCACTGCGGGAAGATGACATCGCCTGTCGATCGTTGGGCATGAATCCCACCGGGATCAAGTTGTCGGCATTCACCATCGGTGCCAGTTTCGCCGGCATTGCCGGTTCGATCTTCGCCGCACGCCAAGGATTCATCAGCCCGATGTCTTTCACTTTCATCGAGTCGGCCATCGTCTTGGCGATCGTGGTGCTTGGGGGCATGGGCTCGCAACTGGGAGTTATTCTCGCGGCGATCGCCATGACGTTATTGCCTGAACTGGCTCGCGAGTTCAACGAATACCGCATGTTGCTGTTCGGGCTGATCATGGTGCTGATGATGGTCTGGCGTCCGCAAGGGTTGCTACCGCTCAAACGTCCCCAGATGGAGCTCAAACGTGGCTGACTCTTCTTTATCCGGCTCCCCTTTGCTGAGCGTGCATAACCTGACCATGCGCTTCGGGGGACTGCTGGCGGTGGATGGCGTCAGCATGGAAGTCTACCCGCGCGAAGTGGTCTCGATCATTGGGCCCAACGGCGCCGGCAAGACCACGGTATTCAACTGCATCAGCGGTTTTTACCGGCCGACCGGGGGGGAAGTGGTCTTCGAAGGTCGCGCCATGCAACGCCTGCCCGGTTTCAGGATTGCACGGGCCGGGATGGTACGCACCTTCCAGAACGTGCGCCTGTTCAAGGAAATGACGGTTATCGAGAATCTGCTGGTCGCCCAGCACATGCAGGCCGAGCGCAACCTGCTCAGAGGGCTGTTCCTGACCCCGGGATACCGTAAGCGTGAACGTGAACTCATGGATCGAGCGGTGCACTGGTTGGAGCGGGTGGGGCTGGTAGATTACGCCAACCGCGAAGCCGGCAATCTGGCTTACGGCCAGCAGCGACGATTGGAGATCGCGCGTTGCATGGTGACTCAACCCAAACTGCTAATGCTCGACGAGCCGGCGGCGGGCTTGAATCCCAACGAAACCCACGATTTGGACCGCTTGATCGTTCGCCTCAAGGAGGAGGAGGGTATTACCGTGGTATTGATCGAGCATGACATGAGCCTAGTCATGGGCATATCGGATCGAATCTACGTGGTCAACCAGGGCAAGCCGTTGGCCGAAGGCACACCGGAACAGGTGCGTCGCAACCCCGAGGTGATCAAGGCCTATCTGGGCGAGGAGTGAATGTGGCCACGGCGATGCTGGAAATCGAGAATCTGACGACTCATTACGGACCCATACAGGCATTGGATGCCGTGTCTCTGGAAGTCCGCCGCGGAGAGATCGTGACCCTGGTCGGCTCCAATGGAGCCGGCAAGACTACCTTGCTGATGTCAATCTGCGGCGATCCCTGTCCGACTTCCGGCACGATCCGTTTCGAAGGGGAGGCGATCCAGGGGCAGCCGACATCGCGTATTATGCGTTCGGGATTGGCCGTCGTGCCGGAAGGGCGACGCATCTTTACCGGCATGACGGTAGAAGAGAACCTGGCCATGGGCGGGTATTATCGTTCCAAGGACGAAATTGCCTCGGGAAAAGAGCATGTTCTCGAGCTGTTCCCGCGGCTCAAGGAGCGCTTTCATCAGCGTGGTGGCACCATGTCGGGTGGCGAGCAGCAGATGCTTGCGATTGGCCGGGCACTGATGAGCCGTCCACGGCTTCTGCTGCTTGATGAACCGTCGCTGGGGTTGGCACCGATTGTCATCGCGCAGATTTTCGAAATTATCCAAAAGTTGTGCGAAGAGGGCACGACGATCTTTCTGGTCGAGCAGAATGCGCACCGTGCCCTATCGATCGCTGATCGCGGTTATGTGCTGGAGCATGGTCGTGTCGTACTCCATGACACAGGCAAGGCACTGCTGAGTAATGACGAGGTACGTCGTGCATATCTCGGGGGGTAAATTTTATACTGTTATTTTGCATTAGGTGTTTCAATTAGAGATAACTGTTAGAGGACGTCTGTTCCTCGCGGGTGTCTCACCCAAGGATAATGCTGGTGAAGCCAACACCGATGAGACCATCGCAATACAACCTTGTGTCACCTCATTGCAAGGCTGACAGGTGTGAGACAAAACCATCGCTGTATCTAGGCCAAGGAAAGGGCCAGGACTGCCCACCCAGGCTCAGCAACAGACTTACTTCAACTAACCGTCGGCGCAGCATGACCAGCGAGGTATAAGCAGCTACAACCAGCGTGATATGACGATGCCAACCTACCTATATCCGCGACTCGTACTGATCCAGTCCCGCTGTGACCTGCTCTCTTGGGAGCAGCACCCGATATCCCATTAATGCTTTGGCCGCCAGAATCAGTTTCTCCAGCGATGTGCCACAGGGCGAAGGTGAAGCATGCCGTAATCTCTCGGTTGTCATCCAGGCTGCACCGTACCAGTAGTTTCGGAAATAGTACCCTGACGGTCAGGGATCTCGTCACGTTTAACTTAACGATCGAGAGAGAGTTTCGCTTCCTCGTCGCGAGTTTCTTACGCAAGCATTTTAAAGTTCCTTCACAACCTCCCTGAAAGCTTGGCGGCTTCAAGTTACAAGCGATGCCTACTATCAGACCAAAGAAAAACCACTCTAGGAGTTCTTTGGATATCGATACGTGCTAAGGTCCAACCCAGCCTTTTGAATTCGGTAGGCCAGCTTAGCTCGCGTTATTCCTAACTCTCTTGCAGCTTGAGACACGTTTCCTTCGGACTTAGATAGCGCTCTTGATAATATGTCAATTTCTCTATCGCTGCCGGGTTTAACGGTTTCTTGCGATACCTCGGCTTTCCATTTATCGATATTTTTTTCGGCTCTTTCCAAGCTGCCTTTATTATTGATTTGAAGTCCAGGATCCGCAGCAAAGCTAATATCATCGAATATATGAAAAATATCTATTGGCTCGGAGTCTGCAGTGTTAATGACACCGCGCTCTATTAAGTTCTGGAGTTCACGGATATTCCCAGGATAGTCATAATCCAGTAGGGTGTCTATAGCTTTTCGGGTGAGTCCAGGTACGTTTTTATTATAAAACCTTGAATAACGTAATAAGAAGTAATCGATTAAAAGAGGGATATCGTCACGGCGCTCTCGAAGAGGAGGAAGGCGGATCGGAAAGACATTCAAACGATAGTACAGGTCTTCACGGAACCGACCGGCTTGTACTTCATTGAAGAGATCTTTATTCGAGGCAGCGATAATTCTGACGTTAACTTGGATCGGCTTCTCCCCACCGACCCTCTCGATTTCCCCGTCTTGCAAGGTGCGCAGCAGCTTACCCTGTGCCTCTAGACTTAATGACGGGATTTCGTCAAGGAAGAGCGTGCCTCCATTCGCCCGTTCAAACCGGCCAGGCCGGCTCCGTTCGGCCCCTGTGAACGCCCCTTTTTCTACCCCAAATAGTTCTGCTTCAACCAACGGAGCAGGAATGGCAGCACAATTAAGGGCGACAAAAGGACCTTCGGCTAAGAGGCTCTTACAATGAAGCGTGTTAGCAAATAAGTCTTTTCCAACCCCGGACTCCCCATTAAACAATACCGTGGCTGGCGTCGGTGCAACTCGCTCAATTTTTTGTAATGCAACACTAACCGCAGCTGAAACGCCTACGATTCTTTGAGAATCACTTTTCTCAGTGAAGAAGACAGAAAAGGGCGTGGCGGCCGCTGTCTTCGTCCTGGACTGACCAAGCGGCTTATTAGCTTCCCGCGACATTTTCTCGTCGAGACTGAGCCAACTTAGATCATCAATGTCATCTTCGTCTTGGCTTGTCGTCTCACCTACGATTCGACAATACGACGAACCACAACCGGCACACTCCAGTTCACGGTATATCACCCGCTTCCCGTAGAAGGCGCTCGCGTAACCGCTAGCATACCCCAACTGCATCCAGCAGACCGGCTCCCGAGACAGACCGTACGCCTTTATATGCTCGGCGGCTTCGGCAGAAGCATGCCAGAGAAACTCCGCATCAAAGACGCCATTCGGAATGTCGTGATCACGTCGTACAGTTTCGACCTTGACCATGCCCATGACTGCATGCAACCGCTCTCCTGCTGTCAAAACGCCAGCCTCATCGCTTAGGGGCCAGTGCTTACGCACGAAAGCCGCATCTGCAGCGCCGGCTGAAAAGCCTACGCGCATCAATAAGCTACGCGCACCGGTAGGACCTAGAGCTTCGATTAGCTCACGGCGCAAAGCCCCGAACGAATTGGCCCCGAACAGTACCATGCGGCGATCATCGAACCAGATTCTGCCATCGTTAGGCGTGAAACGGAGGCCTTCAGTTAAATCATGTAATGTCGGCGGATCTCCAGCATCAAGACCGGAATTACCAGGCCAAGCTTGATGAACTTGCGTTGCAATTTCCGAAAGGCTTAGTTTCCTTGCCATGTACTTATCCTACCAAAGTCGCAACAGGGGGCGAGATCATGCAGCTTATTGATTATTTTTTTATTAAAAAAATGAAACTCATTAAATGATGGAGGGTTTGTTTATGTTTTGCAGTTAGCCATTAGTCTTCATGAGGCACCACAGCTCTCCTTTAACAACAAGGGCTTACTCTCGCTTATTAGCCAATAGTTTAAACGATAAGCGAGTTGGCATAGCAGTTGCTCAATGTTTGTTGCCAAACACCGTCTGGCAAAAACTTTGTCCAAAGGAGAAAAAATAATGACCAATGCGCCTGCTAGCACCGCTTACAAAGTTGTTGAAGTGCCAGAACCGATGAAGGCAATGCAGGATCGTTTCGGACGTGAAGGGAGCTACATCGGGCTCTCTGAAATTGAAAGTCCATGGGTTCCTTTCGGTGATAACGCAGCGATACGCCATCTCGCCTTTGATGTGAGGAACAACATTTATTGCAACATCCTATGGATTAAAAGCCCTGGCGTTATTGGCACCCATAAGCACCGAGGAATGGTGTGGGCCGTTGGGATGGAAGGGGCCTTCCGATATCTGGAATACGATTGGGTTTGCGGGCCAGGCGAGTTTATAACGGAAATGCCTGGTCAGGCCCATACCTTAGTGACCGATACCCCCAACGGGATGAAGGCCTTGTTCTGGATGCAGGGGGCTAACGAATTTTATGATGAAAACGGAGAATGGGCAGAAACGCTGGACGTATTCTGGTTCATTAACCATTACGTCACTTATTGCGAAGAAAACAACATCCCTATCAACGAACAGCTGTTTCTGTGAGGTGGAATATGCGTGTTTTGGAGCAGTTCAGCGTTGAAGGGCGCTCAGCCCTGATCACGGGGGGAGCCTCAGGCTTGGGTCTAGCCTATGCCGAAGCATTGGCAGAAAACGGGGCTAGAGTGACACTTGCGGATATCGATATCGACTCTGCAGAACGTGAGTCCCAAAGGCTTCGAAAGGAAGGCTTTGAGGTTCGTGCTGTCCAGGTCGATGTCGCGGACCGAACTCAAACGAGCCTGGCTTTTGAAGAGCATGTTCGGCAGTTTGATAGCTTGGATATTGTATTTGCTAATGCGGGAATCGACCCTGGAGCAGGGTTCTGGAACCCAGCGGGATGGCGGAACAACGATGGTCAGATTGATACTCTAGACCCAGCCCGCTGGGACAGGACAATTTCTATTAATTTGACCGGTATCTTTAATACCATGCGCATGGCGGCGAAATACATGAAGCCGCAGCGTCGAGGCTCTATCGTTGTTACGTCTTCCAATGCCGCCATTATTACTGAACCTATGGTTGGCCTTGCTTATATGCCTGCAAAAGCAGGAGTCTCACACTTAGTACGTCAAGTGGCATTAGAGCTCGCAGAATTCCGAATAAGGGTCAACACAATCGCCCCCGGCGGATTCGCGACCAATATTGGTGGTGGTTGGCTGAAAGACGAAGCAGTTCGTCGAAGCTGGGACGCCAAGGTACCTCTCGGGCAGGTCGCGGATCCGGAGCAGATCAAGGCACTTGCGCTCTATCTAGCTTCCGATGCCTCCTCTTACATGACCGGCGCTCAAATGGTCATTGACGGGGGCACCTCCCTCGGGAGGGTCGGCTGATGCGTGCTGCAGTCGTTCAGGGTTTACACCAACCTTTAGAAGTTCGCGAGCTTCCGGATCCTACACCAAGAGATGATGAAGTCGTCATCCAGGTGAAACGATGTGGGATTTGTGGCTCCGATCTCCATATGACCGAAGACCCTATCTTCGGCATTTGTCCTGGCGATGTACTGGGCCATGAATATGCTGGCGAAATAGTAGGCTACGGCCGAAACGTTAGCGGCTTGCGGACTGGAGATCTTGTATCAGTCGTGCCATTCCGTAGCTGCGGTCATTGCCTCGCTTGTCTCTCAGGAGACCCTGCCTGGTGTCAGCAAATGGTCCTCGAAGGCGGGGGCTACGGCGAACTCGCTGTAACCGCTGCGCGGCAATGCGTTTCTCTTCCTCACAACACGAGCACAGATGACGGTGCGATTGTAGAGCCCTTAGCTGTCGCTCTCCACGGTCTCCAGCTATCCGGCATGAAGCCTAATGACCGGGTCCTGATCCTCGGAGCTGGCCCTATTGGTCTAGCAGTCGCTTTTTGGGCACGCCGCTTCGGCGCGCAGAAGGTAATCATTCAAGATATTACCCGATACCAAGAGCAACGGGCTTATGACATGGGAGCGACTGGATTCGTCTGCGACCCCAATGAGCCAGTAAAAGCTGCGGAGCGGGAGCTCGGAGGCTCAGCAGACATAGTATTTGAGTGTGCGGGCGTTCCAGGTCTCATTGCACAAGCTATTGAACAGGTTCGCACTCACGGTACGATTCTGCTCCTTGGCTTATGCACTAAGCCTGACAGCTTTGTGCCCTTCACTGCCTTATCGAAGGAAGTACGCCTCCAAACCGCCGCCTTCTTCTCTCGACGTGAATACGAAAGTGCACTTGATGTCCTCGATTCTGGTGCTGCTGAGCCGCGCCATTTAATTACTGAGACCGTGCCACTTAACAACGTGCCAACAGTATTTGAGGCTCTAAAAAAACGCACTCATCAATGCAAGGTTTTAATAAGCCATGACTAACTATAATGCTAATATCATGCCTCACGCTCCAAGTAGCTCACGCTATCAAATTATTCTGGTAACATTGTTAAGTTTAAACTTTGGTATCGTTTTCTTTGACAGGAATGCATTAAATTTTCTTATGCCATTCGTTCAGCCAGAGTTAGGCTTGACGAATACGCAAATAGGCCTAACGGCTTCTGCGTTATCGATCACCTGGGCAATATCTGGTTTGGTGTTTGGCGCAATGTCTGATCGTAGTGGTCGAAGAAAGATATTCTTGGTTTTGGCTACTATCATATTCTCGATTTGCTCCTTCTTATCGGGACTTGCCACTTCCTTCCTATTGCTTCTCGGTGCGCGATTGCTAATGGGTGTTGCAGAAGGCCCTATCCTACCTATATCGCAATCAGTAACGGCAATGGAAGTCACGCCTGAACGACGGGGCATTTCCATGGGGGTCATGCAGAACTTCGGTTCGAATCTGCTTGGTTCTTTTGCTGCACCGGTTGTGCTCGTTGCTGTCGCCTCGGCCTACGGCTGGCGAGAGGCGTTCTTCCTCGCAGGGATTCCCGGCCTTCTGGCTGCTGGATTCCTCTGGTGGCTAATGCGTGAGCCGGGAACATCTCCAGTACCCTCCGCAACGGGTGTGAATCAGCCCTATCAGCGCCCAAGCCTCAAAGAAGTATTTGCCCATCGGAATATGGTGCTATGCCCGCTTATTGCAGTGTTACTGGTCGGCTACTTAGTGATCTGCTGGTCCTTCATGCCAATTTACCTCACCAATGTACGTGGCTATTCTCCCGGAGCCATGGGGTGGCTGATGGGGACCTTAGGTGTCTCAGCAGCAGTCGGAAGCTTCGTAGTCAGTGGCCTCTCCGACAAAATTGGCCGCAAGCCGGTAATGATAATTACGCCATTCATGGGGCTTATTCTTACTTTAAGTGCCATGTATTTTGATGGGCCTGCTATTGTCTTGGCGATATTGTTCTTCTTCGGCTGGGCATTGAATGGCATATTTCCGCTTTTCATGGCCATCGTCCCCTCTGAGTCAGTTGATGCACGTTATCTTGCAACCGCGCTCGGTTTTGTGTGTGGCATCGGCGAAGTGCTTGGCGGCGGCATTCTGCCCACCTTGGCCGGTGCTGCGGCTGACTTCGCTGGCCAGTCCGCACCGCTATGGTTAATGAGTGGTATTTGCGTCCTTGCGGGCATATTGGCGTTCGGAATTAGGGAGACAGCCCCAGCGGTTTTGGCCAAGCGGTCACAAGAGACTTTTGCCCCGACATCTCTCGGCTGAAGCCTGCCATCGAGAATAATAAGGAACCAGCAAAGCCTTTGATAATTGTATGTTGCGTTATATAAAATACTATAAGGATAACAAAATGCTTTATTCAACCTGCACACATCCAAAAAAAGACCGGCAGACGATTTTCTCCTGTGTAACTTCAATATGGGGATTAATATTGACAAGTCTCCTGCTTATTCCAATTTATGCCTTGGCCGAGCCTACAGAACCCTCGGAGCTCTCGGAGCGGCTCGACAACAACCGGAATGTGCCTCAACTTACCCAAGGCAAGCCTATATTCAACGAGATCGGAGAGAAATTAGACACTGCCGGAATTACCCCTCACCTCTCGCTCTGGTCGTTATGGGTCAGCAACCCTTCAACAGGGCCGCGGGAGGATGAGTATGCAATTACTAATGATATATTTTTTGGTACCGACTTTGATCTGGAAAACCTATTGGGGATCCCTGATGCAGCCTTCCATTTTGAATATACTTTTTTTCCTAGTAATCATAATGTAGGGCAACCCGCATCCTCCGCATACGCTGGAGCCGCTGGAAGTTATTTCGGAGGGGCAGTAGCGCGCAATGATATTTCAAGTGGTTATCTGTCTCAGTTTTCCTATGAGCAGAATTACTTTGATGGCCGATTGAAGGCTGTCCTAGGGCGCACCAATGCCAGACGCTACTTTTTCGAAAACAACTGCTCCAGCGTCGTCGCTTGCAACGACCCCATCTGGGATAATGCAACGGGTTCCCTGCCGCCTCCTTATTCTACTTGGGGAGCATTTGGACAACTTGAGCTAGGCAACTATAAGCATGTGAAGCTAGGTATCTTTGAATCCGATCCTCAACAATACTTAGATGAAGGGCATGGTTTCGACTGGAACGCGTCAGATTCAGCAGGAGAAACCATTCTCGCCGCTATAGGGCACAAGACGGCCTTCTCTGAGCAAGCTTACCCAGGACGATATGAACTTATTGGCTTTTATAATACCAGCGACCAATACGATCCTCGAACAGGTGAATTGGATGAGGGCGGTACTGGGGGGATTATGTTTAAATTCCGACAAGCTGTTTGGAGGCCTGATGGTGGAAGAAACTTGGTCGAGGATCCACAGGCACTTATGTTATTTGGGTCGCTTGAAGCTGCCCCCGGTGATAACCAACCTTATCAGGCCTTTATCGAAACTGGGCTAACCTACCTGAACCCCTTCGATCGCTCAGCCGATATGGCAAGTACAAAAATAAGTTATGTCCATCTCGGTAGCCGCCAGCTCCAAGCCCAACGTGAGGCGCGTGTAGCACAAGGGGGAGAGGACACTATCGGATCAGACGACGTGTACCGGATTGAAGCGAATTATCACGTTGGTCTTCCTCACTACATATTTCTTGAACCTTCTATACAATACGTTATCAATCCCAGCAACTTCTATAATCCAGGAGCTCGCCACCTCAATGATGACGGGTTCGTGGTAGCCTTACAATTTGGAATCAACCTTGGCATGGCTACAGGACTAACCATATCTGATTGAGACATGACTCTCTTGAAAGGAAGTGTATCTGAGACAATTTTTTTGAAGAAAGCAGCCGATTAAAAAATTAATCGCACAAGGGGAGTTATATTCACAGATAATTTTTATTATTATCATGATTAGCTGTGTGGAGATTTACAACAAACACCAGGAGTGAAAGATGAAAAAAATTGAAGAATCAATTTACCATTGCATGGATGCAACTGCTCTGCTTTTAGAAAAGACAGTGAACCCGCTGCACAAGGCAATGCTGGAAAATTATAGAAAGCATGTCCACTTGGAAGGCGCTGGCCGGTTTGAAGAAATCGTTGCTCCAGATATGATGGCCGATGACCCAGTATACCGCATCACCTGGGGCGCCAATCCTGTTGTCGTTAAAGGTAGAGACGGGGTTTTAAATTTTTACCGCAGTGTTGGTGAAGTAGTCCTCTGGAACACAGACAACAATATTTCAGTTGCTGATTGGGGGATAGCCGACGAACTGACATTTCACCAACTAACAACCGGCCGGGAGTTGTTAAAGCTTGGATTTGATATCGATGAACCAGAAGCATACTATCATTACGAAAGCCGCCAGGCATTTATCTGGCACTACGATAGTGAAGCGAGATTGAAAGGCGAACATTTATACGAAGACAAGTCCAGCATAGTCATCGAAAGAATCCCTGAAGAGGAGATTATTACCCCTCGGCAAGCCCAGACGCTCCACCTTAAACGCTTAACAGAACTGACAGAATAATGTCGAGGCCCCTCAAACTTACATTTACAAGCTTGAGGGGTGCTTTAATCAACCAAAGGTTTGGCTTCTGGGTCCAGTGACCCGGAACGCAAATACACGAAGGCTGCATGGCAGTCTAAACTAGACTGCTAAGCTTAGGAGTAAAACGTGAATTTAAGTTTTGGGCAGCCGATAGGGTCTATAATTCAGATGGCTTATACTGTTGAAAATATGGACTTCGCTATCAATAAATGGATCAAAGGACTTGGTGTCGGCCCATGGTTCTTACTCGAGGGTTTTAAAGGAGAAGACGCCATGTATCGTTCCCAGGAATCTCAAGCCACTATAAATATAGCAATGGCTTTCTCTGGCCACGTTCTTATCGAATTGATCCAACCTATGGATGATCATCCATCTGTCTACAAGGAGACAATTAATTCTAAAGGTTTTGGTTTTCATCATTTTGGAGTGGCGTCTGATGACTTCAACGAAGACAAGGAAAAGATGCTGCAGTTAGGGTGCGAGCTCGCTTTTATGGCCAAGGTGCCTACGGGAGGCAGTGTCGCTTATTTTGATGCGCATGAGCATCTACCTGGGTTTGTCGAGTTGATCGAAGCAAGCCCTACGATGGATGAGGCCTTCGGTAAATTCTACCGGGCTTCGATTGATTGGGATGGTTCAGAACCAGTCAGGCCATTTGTATGATTTTCTATGTAATTTTAAAATATATATATTTAACTAAGGCCTTTATTAATAGGAGAGCAGCCGCTTGCAGTGACCGCTGCGACAATATTATAGCCGCTCCGACATATTCTTGGGGTGTGCTTTACCACTGGTCTTGAAGTTACGAGGAGCGCTTGAGATTTAACCAAAGTCTAAAATAATAAAGAGTAAATATTCCCAAGCATAAGCAGTACGTATGGGAAATTCGACTTTTTGAATTGTACTCTTCGGAAAGCCTAAATTACCTTTAATTGTGGTAATCCTGGTTGCTAGCTATAAATTAGCAAAATTTTTGCAGCCAGTCTCGTGCTAAAATAATTCTTATATACAAAGGAGTAACCATGAAAGATAAAAATAATGTTATGGATGTCCCGCCATCAACAGCATTCAAGATTGTCGACGTTCCGAACCCCTTTCAAGATGTTTTTGAGCGCCGTGGATGTCAGGGAACCTTCATAGGTCCGTCTGAAAAAGAAAGCCCATGGATTCCATTTGGCGAAGATGCTGCTATTCGCCATTTGGCCTTCGATGTGCGCAATAATATTTTTAGCAACATTCTTTGGATCAAGAAGCCGGGAGTAATTGGTACTCATTACCATCGAGGGCGTATCGTGATGGTATGCTTAGAAGGTAGTGCCCGCTATCTAGAGTATGATTGGGTCGCACAACCGGGAGGCTTTATCCAGGAAGTTCCTGGTGAAGCTCATACACTAGTGACTGAGCATCCGCAGGGCACAAAGCTTTTTGGCTGGATGCAAGGGGCAATAGACTTTTATGATGAGAATGCACAGTTTGTGCAGACCGCTGATGTTTGGTGGTTTATTAATCATTATGAATCCTACTGCAAAGAGCATGATATCCCTATCAATCCGCAACTTTACATTTAACCTTGGATTCAATCAATAAGTGCAGCACCTGCGGTTTTCAGTGCACCTGAATGCTCGCCCAGAAACACCTGGGCGAGTGTTCATTAACCTAGGCGCTTCTTGGTCTAGTTGTTTGGTGGTTCCGAGAAGTAGTGGTTCGGACCGTCATAAAGTTCTCGGGCTCTTTTTGCCACTGTTCAAGGATAAATCCTATCGGTGTTTTGCCCCTGAGTGACCTAGCACTATAGATCCACAGGTAGTCCTTCAGATGGGGCTGCAACTGTTCAGCGAGGTGTAGAGAAACGCCCCAGTAATGGCCTCCTTGAGGGGGGCGATTCATTTGCTCGACCTGCCCGTTGGGCCAGGGAAGGAAAGGGCTTCGTCAATCAATGTTCGGTCCCGTAACGGTAATATATACCATCAAAGGCATGAGGCTTGTAGGCTTCGGTTCCCGCCTTCTTCGCAACAAGCTGCGCTCCGCCATCCCTCAGCACGGTAAGGCAGAGCGTTCAGCGTGGCTTCGAGGAAGTTAGTGGCGATCTGTCGGGCCATTCGGCGATACATTTGCTGTCGTACTCCATGACACAGGCAAGGCACTGCTGAGTAATGACGAGGTACGTCGTGCATACCTTGGGAGGTAGATTTTATACCGTTATCTTAAAACCTCACACATAATTAACAACCCAATAAAGATAGTCTCTATAAGTTTGCCGCCGATTCCATGCCCACGCACTGTTCAGAAACGCGGCTTGGCAGTCTCGGCATGTAGCCGCGCGCGCAGGGTATCGATTTCGTCCATCAATTCCAGGGCCAACGCCGCGCCGGCCAGGTTGACCCCCAGGTCCTGCTGCAGACGCCGAACCACCAGCGCGCGCCGCATACTGGCACCATAAAATCGCCAGTTGGTAGAGTCACGGCCAGCGGGCGTGATGATTCCTTCGTTAACCAGCTCGATGACCCATTCGGTATGCACAGTACATGCATGACATAGTTCGTTCAGTGTCATTACCGGAGCTTCATCGAGGTTTTCGCCAGCCAGGACGGGATTTGTGTCGTGCGCCATGATTAAACTCCCCAATCTGCACGTGGGTTGAAATCCAATTCTGCGGCCATGCGCTGATAGGCCTGGCGTGCCTTTTCGCTATTGGCAGGGGGAAGAGCGATTTGCAAAATGACGTAGAAATCACCAGGCGGATTGCCGGGAATACCGCGCCCTTTAAGCCGCAAGCGACGTCCAGCCTGTGAGCCGGCAGGTATCCTGAGCTCTACGTTGCCATCTGGCGTAGGGACTCTCACGGTTGCGCCAAGTGCCGCTTCCCAAGGGGCGACGGGCAGTTCCAGAAATACATCGTGGCCTTCAACACGATAGTGTTCATGAGTTTTGAATCCCACCTCAAGGTACAGATCACCTGCCGTGCCGCCTTCCACACCGGGTTCCCCCTGACCGGTCAGGCGAATACGCTGGCCCTGTTTAATCCCTTTGGGAATACGCACATTCAATGTGCGCTCGCGGCGCTGTACGCGCCCTTGGGAATCGAGCTCGGTTGCTTGCAGCGTAATGGTGCGCGTCGCCCCGTGATAAGCATCCTCGAGATCGATCTGGACCCGGGCATGGCGGTCTTCGCCGCGTAGATTGAATCCGCGGCGCGCAGAGGACTGAGTTCGCTGTTGACCGAAGCCTCGCTGACCAAATAGCGATTCGAAGAAATCGCTGAATGCCGCGGTATCTTCCTGCGTATAGCCGCCTCCACTGAACTCGAAGCCAGCATCCCAATCGGGAGGAGGACGGAAGTCCTGACCCGCCTGCCAATTCTGGCCAAGCTGATCGTATGCTGCGCGTTTTTCGGGGTCTTTCAGTACCTCGTAGGCTTCGCCCAGCTCCTTGAATCGAGCTTCGGCGTTCTCCTCCTTGCTGACATCGGGGTGATATTTACGTGCCAGCTTGCGATAGGCGCGCTTGATCTCATCCGATGAAGCGTCCTGCGCGACCCCGAGTGTCTGGTAATAATCCTTGAACTCCATCTCACGCTCCACTAACCGCTTGAGGGCGGTGCATCAAGAGCAAATGCCTACCGGGTGTCTTACCGGTCATCCGCTAACGAGTATAAGAGTAAATGTGTATTTCCTTTATAGCAGATGCATAGAGACAATGAGTTGCGGCGCATGGTCGCCAGCGGCAAGGCGAGTTCCGAAGCAACCAAGCCTGCCGAAGCAATGGGGGATGGGGTATAATTCGTGCTCACGAAGTGCGACCAACCCCTGACGGCAAACAAGCGTCGCATCCCGTCCGTCATCCGCAAGGAGCTTCTTCTTCATGACCGTGATACGCCAGGACGACCTGATCCAGAGCGTGGCTGATGCCCTGCAGTACATTTCCTATTATCATCCCAAGGATTTCATCGACGCCATGCATGCGGCGTATCAGCGCGAGGAAAACCCGGCGGCACGCGATGCCATCGCGCAGATTCTGATCAATTCCCGCATGTGCGCCATGGGGCATCGTCCCATCTGTCAGGACACCGGTATCGTTACGGTCTTCGTGCATGTGGGCATGAACGTGCACTGGGAGGCTGAGATGAGCCTCGATGACATGATCAACGAAGGTGTTCGTCAGGCGTATTCGCTTCCCGATAACGTGCTGCGTGCCTCAGTGTTGGCCGATCCCGACGGCAAGCGTCAGAACACCAAGGACAATACTCCGGCGATCATCCACCATAAGATCGTGCCTGGTGACAAGGTCGAAGTGCATGTCGCGGCCAAGGGCGGCGGCAGCGAGGCCAAGTCCAAGTTCGCTATGCTCAACCCGTCTGACAGCGTCGTCGACTGGGTGCTTGAGCAGTTACCCAAGATGGGGGCGGGCTGGTGTCCGCCGGGCATGTTGGGGATCGGTATCGGTGGCACCGCCGAAAAAGCCATGGAGATCGCTAAGGAAGCATTGCTCGATCCCATCGATATTCAGGAATTGCAGGCACGCGGGGCCTCCAGTCGCGCCGAAGAGCTGCGCCTGGAGCTGTTCGACAAGGTCAACAAGAGCGGTATTGGGGCTCAGGGCCTGGGTGGCTTGACGACCGTGCTCGATATCAAGGTCAAGGATTACCCCACCCACGCTGCCAATAAGCCGGTAGCGATCATTCCCAATTGTGCGGCCACTCGCCATGTTCACTTCACCCTCGATGGCAGTGGTGCGGCCGAGCTGCCTGCGCCCAAACTCGAGGATTGGCCGGAAATCACCTGGGAGGTTGGCGATAACGTGCGCCGAGTCAATCTCGACGAGATCACTCCGGAAGAAGTGAAGACGTGGAAGCCCGGTGATACCGTGCTGCTTTCGGGCAAATTACTGACCGGACGAGATGCCGCCCACAAGCGGATGGTGGAAATGCTGGCCAAGGGTGAGCCGCTTCCCGTCGATCTGAAAGGACGGTTCATCTACTACGTTGGGCCGGTCGATCCGGTGAGGGACGAGGTGGTCGGCCCGGCCGGACCCACAACGGCAACGCGCATGGACAAGTTCACCCGTACCATGCTCGAACAGACGGGATTATTGGGTATGGTGGGCAAGGCAGAGCGTGGTCCACTGGCGATAGAGGCCATACGCGACAATCAGGCAACTTACCTGATGGCCGTGGGCGGCGCAGCCTATCTGGTGGCGCAGGCGATCAAGAAAGCCGAGGTGGTGGGCTTCGCCGATCTCGGCATGGAGGCAATCTACGAGTTCGTGGTAGAGGACATGCCCGTCACCGTTGCCGTGGACAGCGCAGGTGAGTCGGTTCACCGGATCGGCCCGGCGAAATGGAAGGAAATCATTGCCGAGCGTGCCTAGGCAGACGTTATCAGGTCCCGCTGACGCGGGGCCTGATTGTCACAAGCGGGTGCCTGACCACAAGAGAGACCCATGCCGATGACGTCCGAACTTATCGGGGCAGCCATTTTTCTCATTCATGTAACGGGAGCGTTGAGTGCAATCATTGCCTTGATGTCTGTACGCACCTCACAGGGGGCGGTGGCCTGGATTGTGGCACTGGTCACGTTCCCTTACCTGGCCGTGCCTATCTACTGGGTTTTCGGTCAGCCGCGTTTTTACGGTTATGTCTCCGCCCGCGATGAGCGGGATACCATCTTGCGTCAAGTGCTGCAGCGCTATCGTCCCAATCTGTTGCCATATCTGTCTCATCCCGATCAGGATGTCGGACACATTCATGCCATAGAGCGTCTGGCAATGATGCCGATGACGACCGGAAACCGTGCCGAGTTGTTGATCGATGGTGAAACTACCTTCGAGAGCCTGCTGGCCGGTATCGATGCTGCGCAGGAATACATTCTCGTTCAGTTTTTTATCGTGCGCGTCGACGAAACGGGTATCACATTGAAGCAACACTTGATTCGTCAGGCGGAGAAGGGCATCCGGATATGTTTTCTCTATGATGAGGTCGGGTGCCATGGGCTTTCCGATGGGTACCTGCGAGATCTGGAGGAAGCCGGTGTCGAGGTGTCGGCTTTCAACTCGTCGCGTGGATGGCGGCATCGCTTTCAGCTCAACTTTCGCAACCATCGTAAAGTGACCGTCGTGGACGGGCAGGTCGGCTGGACGGGAGGCTTGAACGCCGCCGATGAATATCTCGGCAAGGTGGCGCGCTTTGGTGACTGGCGCGATACCCACTTGAAACTGCAAGGGCCTAGCGTGCTGGGATTGCAGGAGGCTTTCTGGGAAGACTGGTACTGGGCGACGGGAAAGATACTCACCTTGCAATGGGAACCCTCGGTCACTTGCGAGGAGTGCCAGCATGTTATCATCGTCCCTTCGGGGCCCGCGGACCGTCGCGAGACGGCAAGCTTGCTCATGCAGCATGCCATTCATAGTGCTCGCAAACGGTTATGGGTAACCAGCCCATATTTCGTGCCTGACCAAGGAGTGCAAGATGCCTTGGTGTTGGCATCGCTGCGAGGTGTTGATGTACGGGTGATGATACCGGAGCGGCCCGATCATTTGCTGGTCTTCCTCTCGGCGTTTGCCTTTTTGCCCAACATGATTCAACAAGGGGTGAAAATATACCGTTATCTTCCTGGATTTTTACATCAAAAAGTCCTTCTTATCGATGATCACACCGCCATGTTAGGTACGGTTAATCTCGACAATCGCTCTTTTAGGCTGAATTTCGAAATTAGCGCCTATATTCCTGATACTCAGTTTGCCGCCGAAGTTTCCCAAATGCTCGAAAACGATTTTGACCACTGCCGAGAAGTCAGCCTGGAAGAACTCGAAGCACGCCCATTGTGGCGAAAGCTGGTCTCTCGTGCAGCATATCTGCTTGCCCCCGTCCAGTAGGAGAGGTCAGCCAGCGACCATATCCATAGATAAGGGGAGACCCGGTGAATCTCGAAACAAAATGGTTGGAAGACTTCGTGGCTTTAGCCAACACTCGGAGTTTTTCCACATCTGCCCGGCAGCGCCACGTAACCCAGCCGGCATTTAGTCGTAGAATCCGTTCGCTTGAGCAAGCGGTCGGAACCACTCTAGTCGATCGATCCACCACTCCGGTGAGCCTAACTCCCGAAGGGCAACTGTTCCTTATCACCGCACGCAACTTGGTCGAACAGCTCGGCGAATGCCTAAGCCACTTGCGGGGATTGTCGATAGCCAATGAGGCACTGGATATCGTTGCGGCCCACTCTCTGGCGCTGGCGTTTTATCCGCAGTGGATTTCGCGGTTGCAGAAAGGGGTGGGGGAGCTGCCGACTCGTCTGGTTGCCATGAACGTTGGCGATGCCATCCATGTCCTGCGTGAAGGCAATTGCGACCTGATGCTGGCCTACCATGACCCTTATGCGACCATGCAACTGGATGCAGAAGCTTTTCCTTCATTCTCCATTGGCCAGGTCAAGATGCTTCCGGTATGTGTGCCTCGCGAGGATGGAACGCCACGCTTCCCCCTGTCGGGTGAAGAAGAGTCCATTCCTTTTCTTGCCTACACTCAGGGCGCCTTCCTAGGCCGCAGTGTACGCATGTTGCTGAAGAACGATCCGTTGCGCATGCGCCTCAAGACAGTGTATGAAACGGCAATGGCAGAAGGCTTAAAGGGGATGGCCCTGCAGGGGGTCGGCATGGCCTGGATTCCCGACTTCTGTATTCGCGAGGAGCTTGGTTCGGGGCGACTTGTACAGGCGGGGGGCGCTGACTGGAATATCGATCTCGAGATTCGCCTCTACCGCTGCTCACTGGTGCATAAGCCTGGCGTCGAGAAATTGTGGCGTCAGATGATGAAACTACCGCGCGATTTCCTGCAGGCCCAAGCGGCTTCCTAATCCAAGCGTTGTTCCAAGCTCAAACTTCATGTCGAGGTTATGCCGGCGGGTAGGCCCAGGAAGTTCTGGATGATGAAAAAATGATCCTCGAAGAGGGTCTCGGGTTCAAGGTCCGCCAGGGGTACCCAGCGTGCCTGCTCGCCGCCTCTGGAGGGTCTGAGATGGGGAAGCTGCTGTTCCGGTCGCAAAGCGAAATAAAATGCTTCTGCCAAGGTACGTCCTCGCCAGCTGCGATGGGGCTCATCGAACAAGCGCTGGCTACGTAGGGATCCTTTGAGTACCGCTTCGGGGACCTTGAGGCGTACGCGCTCGCGCAGTTCCCTCAAGCAGCCATCCAGTAATCTTTCATGCTGCCGCACGAATCCGCCCGGCAAGGCCAGCAGGCCTTTTCCGGGAGCTGCACTACGCTTGACCAGCAAGACATGCCCGGACTGGACTACGACGGCATTGACCGTAATGAAGACGGGAGGGTAGGGCGCCTGCGCCCAGGCATCCTGATGCTGCTTTAGCAGGTGCTGTTCCTCCAATAAGCTCAGGTAGGCTCCTCTATGCTGGAATTCTATTAATTTGCGATGTATCGGTGCGGCTAGATCATGCGTGGCGTGATTTGCCAGATACTCGTTCGCGGAATATGACGAATCGAACAGCCGCTCTCGGATCTGACTGGCTGAAATCCCGTCCACCAAGGGCACACTGACCGATTCCCACTGGGGAAACAGGCTCAGATAATAGCTCGACTGTCCACGGCTGGCTCCGATCAGGCCGATGCGTGGCAGCTTGCCATACGTGGGCCGCGCGATATCGCGAACCTTGCGTTGAACATCTCTCACCCAGACATCATCGTTATAAAGCGCGTCCAGCAGAGGCTCGATTTCCAGGCGTTGATTGGCGGCAGCGTCGAAGCAACTGCGCAGCATCTCGGCGCGCTCCGCGAAACTCCAGGGGTTTCTTAGTGATCTGGCTTGCCAAGCCGACCCCACCAAGACGATAACCTGCCTAGCTCTCTGAAGTGCTTCGTGTATCACCTCCAGATGTCCCAGATGCGGCGGCTGGAAGCGTCCGATGAATACGAGACAGTCAAAATCATGCGAAGGTGACGAGCTGGAAGGCGCTGACGCCATGAAAACTCCCTGATAGAAAAACGCTAGGCGTCACCATTATGGGCAGGCTATAGTCCGGCTGCAATTAGTGAGAAGCAGGCTAGTGTGCCGCTTTGACTATGCTATCCAAGTACAACCTATCCATGAGGAGTTGGCGTGAGAAAACAGGTGGGCGTTAACTGGTTTCGCATTACCCAGAGTGCCATTCAGCTATGGCTCGAGCGCAATGCATTCAGTTATGCCGGTTCTCTAGCGTTCTATACCCTGTTTTCCCTGGCGCCGACCGTCATTATCGCCGTTACCGTGATTGGACTGGTGCTCGGCGAAGACGCCGCTCAGGGCCAGATCGTCGCCCAACTGCAGGGTATGATTGGAACGGACGCCGCAGCAGCCGTCGAGCAGGCCGTATCTCAATCGCGTATCGAAGAGTCGGGGATACTGCCCACCTTGTTAGGGGTGGGAGCCCTGCTGATCGGCGCAACGACAGTCTTCGGGCAGATGCAGTTTTCACTCAACATGCTATGGGGTGTCACGGCACAGCCAGGCCGCAGCGGCGTGTTGGTGTTCCTCAAGACACGTATACTATCATTGGCTGTAGTCTTGTCGATCGGTTTTGTCCTGCTGGTTTCGCTGATCCTGGGTGTCGTACTGCGAGCGGTGATTCGTTACGCCAACGAGTGGCTGCCGGTACCCGGTTTTCTCCTCAGCGGGTTCGAGTTCTTGCTTTCCCTGGCCATGATCGCGCTGTTCTTTGCCACCATTTTCAAGGTGCTGCCGGATGTGGTGATCGGTTGGCATGACGTTCTGGTCGGGGCGCTGGTAACGGCGGTACTGTTCGCCCTGGGGCGTTACGCTATCGCGGCGTATCTAGCCTACACGGCAACGGCTTCTACCTATGGTGCGGCAGGCTCCGTGGTTTTGATTCTGCTGTGGGTCTATTACTCATCGCTGATACTGCTTTTCGGGGCAGCCTTCACCAAGGTCCATCTACTAGCTCGTGGTAGGCCCATCATCCCTCGTAATACCGCCGTTTTGATCAAACATGAGATCGTCTCCCGGAGTGACAAGGCCGAGCGTAGTTCGTAACGCGAAAAGGGAAAATGCGGAGAAAGGGGGTAGATAGATATGGCTAAGTGCAGTGTAAAAGCCGTCGTGACGGGTAAGGTGCAAGGGGTCTGGTTTCGTCGTGCCACTCAGGAACAAGCTCTCAACAAGCAGGTCACCGGGTATGCGAAGAATCTACCGGATGGCCGCGTCGAGGTTTTATTATGTGGGGAAGGAGAGTCGGTCAACGCTGTCATGCAGTGGTTATGGCAAGGTCCGCCCGATGCCCAGGTAACGCATGTCGAAGTCGAGAGCCTGCCTTGGCAGGACAAGGATAGCTTTTTGACCTATTGATCACGCCCATTCGATGGCCGTGAAGCTCACGATACCGGGTCATAGACATAAAAAAGGGCGCTTATTTGCCGTGCCCGCCTATGCGGTGAACAGGCTTAGCGCCCCAAGACGTCCTTCGATTGCACGAATAGCCTATAACGTAGACGATTCGTGTCAAGTACAGCTATTGCCGATTCAATTAAGAGTTACTGTTTAAGAGTTGCTGTTCAGATCACCTACAGTCTCATATTCTTGCGAGGACACTTCAGTGTTCTCTTGTGCGTTATATTGGTTTGTCCGCTTGATCTCGTCGGGAGACTTCGTTGTCTGCCAGACAAGCTGGTCATCGTTGAGCTGTAATTCATTAAGGGGAATCAGTACGTCTTTACCCCCGAAACCTAGAATGCCACCTACGGTAATGACTACCCCAGGATTGCTGGTGTTACGGGCTATCACGACACGATCGACAGACCCCAGTTCATTGCCGTCTCTGTTGATGACGGTACGTCCTTCAAGTTCATCGATACGGAGCCCGTTCATGGCGCTCTGCTGCTGATCCTGTTGTTGTTGGGTCTGTTGATCCTGCTGGCTCTGCTCTTGATCCTGTTGACGGTCGACATCGACGTCAGCGCCATCGGCTGAATCGACATTGACGTTAGCGCCTTGGGCCGGATCGACATTGACATTGGGATCGCTGTTCTCGATCTGAACATCCGGGTTCGACTGATCCACCTGTACCTGGGAGCTATCCTGGTTATCTTGGTCGTCAACCTGAACATCGGCCTGCTGGGCATCACTGTCCATGGTGACTTGCGGTTTCGCAGGCCGCACCGAAACGTCGGGTTCGCGCTGCTGTACACTCACATCAGGCTGGCCCTGATTGACTGTAACATCAGGCTCCTGTTGTTCGACCTGAACGTCAGGCTTGCCTTTTTCCACGTTAACGTCGGGGTCGCGCATTTCGACCTCAACTTTCGGTTCAGGCACGTTTACCGTGACTTCAGGCTTCGGCTGCGTGACAGTAACTTTGGGCTTCTGTTGGTCAACGGTGACATTCGGGTCCGCCGGGTCCACGTTTACATCAGGTGCTTTCTGTTGTACATCGACATCAGGTTCTGCCGGATCGACCGTCACGTCGGGTGACTTTGTATCCACTTCAATGCGCGGTTGTTGCGATTCGACAACGATTTCCTGATCATTGTTATTCGATTGCGCATGGGCAAGAGGCACTAATAAAAAAACGCTTGCAGCGCCAATAGTCGCGACATGTAGCTTACGTGTTAGCTTCAGTTCCTTCATAAAAAATCTCCCTTTCTTTCTTGGCCGAACAATAGCCTGCCGAATAATGGCTTGCTCCTGTTCTTAATGTGCTAACAAAGCTTTTCACCTTGTGCATCCTCGCAGGAGACAATTATTCTCCCACCGTGCTGAAGGCTAGTATCACCTCCACTAGGTGACAATCGAGGCGGACCATGAAAATGGCTCGAAAGGGGCAATAACAAGGGTTTTAGGGGCAGCCTGGAAAATATCTGCGCTTGACCACGCTGCGTTAATGCTCCGCTCAAAGGCTTTGCATCGCGTAGACTCGTGTGCGAGGGCAGTCCGTACTTTCGCTGATCTTTGCCTTGTCTAGGCTTCGCTCGTCGGTTCTTTAGACAAGGCCTAGAGCAATTCGACGATGTTGGCTGCCTAACGTGCCCAGGCGCAACATGTCGAATCGCAGATAACTTCTAGAATTAATTCTTATGAAACGGGATATTCAGGCGGTGAGTGTCTCGACAATCCAGTCGACGATGGCTTCGCCATCGGCGCCCAGACAGACGTCCACGAGCGGTGCCTGCGACCACTGTTTGCCCAGAAATTCACGCCCCTCGGGGGCGAATACCGTCTGGCCTTCGGCAAAACCGTCGGTGACGACATTCAAATGGCCGCGAGCCGTGGTGAAAAATTCCGGTTTCAACAACCAGGCCAGAGCGCAGCTGTCATGCGGGCAGCATCCATCGATTCCCAGCGCGCCTTGATAGAAGTGCCGGTAGAACATGTAGCTTTCGGAGAGTACCTTGCCCAACTCGCCCTGGGATGCGGCTATCTTCTCCATATGTGCGGGGCTCAATACGCAACGGTGAGTTGCATCCAGGCCCACCAGGGTCAAAGGCCAGCCAGCGGTCAGGACGCGGGCGGCGGCGTGGGGGTCGTTGAAAATGTTGGCTTCGGCCACCGGGGAAACATTGCCTCCCTCCCGGATGGAGCCCCCCATGATCACCACCTGCTTGACCTTATCGATGATCGTGGGATCGAGCTGCAATGCCGCTGCCAGGTTGCCTAGCGGACCTACCGCCACCAGGACGATTTCGCCCGGTCGAGCATTGAGCTGCTCGACGATAAAGGCGGGTGCGGTCTGTGCCACCGCGTGGCGCTCAAGTGCAGGCAGATCGATGTTGCCCAACCCGTTAGCACCATGAATATGAGCTGGTGCCGGATGCTTGGCCTTGACTGACGGAGCTGCCGCTCCCTGAGCTACCGGGATATCCTGATCCGCCAGCTGGGTGAGCAGCAGGGCATTATGAGTAGCGGTGTCGACATCGACATTGCCGTATGTCGTGGTCATTCCGAGCAGCTCGATTTGAGGATGCGCCAGCGCTATCGCGATAGCCTGGGCATCGTCAACGCCGGGGTCGGTATCGAAGATAATGGGAATGCTCATGGTGAAATCCTTGTCCGGGTGGAAGCGATCAATTATGCAGCAGCTCGAGTGCAGGCCATATCCTTGCCGCGTCCTCTACCTCGCTGGCGAGAGGGATGCTGGGGGCGGCTCCGGTTTTCTGCACGCACAGCGCGGCAGCCGTGCTGGCTTTGCATAGGCAGGTTTCGATGGAATTTCCCGCCTGCCTGGCTGCCATGAAATAACCGATAAAGGTATCGCCTGCGGCCGTGGTATCCACGGCCTCGACCTTGTGTGCCGACACTTCGATACGCTGAGAGTCATATTGATAGTAGACCCCTTCATGACCCAGGGTCAGCACGAGCTCCACACCGGGAAGACGATCATGCAGGGCGTCCAGCAGACCATGCGCCGAAGCATGCTCATCATTGCCGGTTAACGCGGCAGCTTCGCCGCGATTGAGAAACAGCAATTGGCAGTATTCCAGAGGCAGGCGCAGCACGTTGGTATTCAGTGGGGCGGGATTGAACGCGATTTTCATGTCGCGTTCGGCCGCCAGCCTTAGGACTTTGTCGGGCGCGTTGCATTCATTCTGCATCAATAGCCAGTCGCCGGCTTCTACCGATGCCATCAGTGCGTCACGATGGGTGTCGGTGAAACCATGATTGGCGCCGGGATGCAGAATAATGGCGTTCTCGCCTGCGTCCTCGACTTGAATGAGGGCATGGCCACTAGCCTCGGCAGTCAGCTCGATGTGCGTGGTGTTGACCCCTGCGGAGGCGAGTATCTCCAGTACCCAGCGATCTTTCTGACCGAGGCGTCCCCAATGGGTGACATGCCCCCCTGCACGCGCCAGCGCCAACGATTGGTTGGCGCCCTTGCCGCCCAGCACCTGCCGATAGCCGAGGCTGGAAAGCGTTTCGCCGGGGCGTACCAGGTGGGGCACACGATAGACGTGATCGATATTGATGGATCCGTAGTTGTAGAGCATGAGCCCTCCTGATAAGACGTGCGCCCTGAGCGAAGCCGGACCGAGTATGACGAGAGTGTAGGGCAGCTCACTTTGTCATGTAAGCTTCGCTTCGCCTGAAAAACCTGACGAATGATAAGGGAATTGGACATACTCGTTAAGCAGTGCCCGGCTCACCCACAAGAGGAACTCGTGCGATTATTGACGGCTCAGGTTATCCGCTGTCAACCGCACGATGTTGGCGCGAGCTTCAGGGGAAATCCAGGCGCTATGCGGTGTGACGATGAGGTTCAATGGCTCCGTCATGGCCTCGATCAGTGCGTGACCGTTGCGGGGAGGCTCTTGTGGCAACACATCCACACCGAGTCCTCCCAGGCGTCCCTCGCGCAGGGCGGCCAAGGCGGCTTCTTCGTCAATCATTCCTCCCCGTGCGCAGTTGATCAACAGCGCGCCGGGCTTCATGCGCGCAAGAAGTGCTTCGTCCACCAAATGACGAGTCGCATCGGTAAGCGGGCAATGCAGGCTGAGTACGTCGAGTTCTCCGGCTAGGTCGGCCAGTGCGGGGCGAGCGTCCTGTCCCTCGCTGCCTGGGCGTGCCGCGAAGGTTACCTGCATTCCAAAGGCTTCGGCCAGCTGAGCGACTGCCTGGCCCAGCGTGCCCCGCCCGACAATCGCCAACTTCTTGCCGGACAATTGCAGGGTTCGATGTCCCAGCAGGCAGAAAAAGGGGCTCTCGCCCCAGTGCCCCTGGGCGACATCGCGTGTGTACAATGGCAGCCGGTTGGCCAGCGCGAGCATCAACATCAATGTATGCTGAGCCACGCTGGCCGTGCCGTAGGCATTGACGTTTCTGACCTCGATGCCCAGCCGCTGGGCTGCCTGCATGTCGATATTGTTGGTGCCCGTCGCCAGCACGCAGATCAGCTTTAGCTGGGGCAGGGCCTCGAGAAGCTCGGCATCGAGTATTACCTTGTTGACGATCGCCACGTCGGCGCCTTCAAGCCGTGGCCGCCGCTCTTCCGGCGCGGTGTAGGCGTAGGCTTGCAAATGATCGACCACGTCGCGGATCGGGGAGAGGTCGATATCGTCCCCCAGGCTGGCTGCATCCAGTAATACGGCATTCATCAATAGTTCCTTAGTGTTATGGAAAGCATGGGTAAGACGCGGACATTGCCATAAACAGCTGATGAAGAAATCTGCTTGCCCTTGCCCGCCCGACCCCGCTACACGCTATAATGCCCGGCTTTCATGGCAGGCTTGGAAAGCGCCACGAGAGGCCACATATTCAAGCCGTCGCAGGCTGGGTCCGTCTGCGCTTGTCTTGTTTATCACAGAGTGATGAGAACCATGCCCATCTACGAATACGAGTGCAAGGCCTGTGGCCACCGCTTGGAAAAACTGCAGAAGGTGAGTGCCGCGCCGTTGACGGACTGTCCTAACTGCAGCAAATCCGAGCTTTCCCGCCTGGTATCGGCTCCCGGCTTTCGATTGGCCGGTGGCGGATGGTACGAAACCGATTTTAAATCAGGCAGCAAGAAGAACCTGGCAGGAGATTCAGGCGACAAGCCGTCTGCGTCGAATCAGGATAACGCCAAGGCGTCCGCCTGATTGCCTATGGGCTCCGCAAGGCGGGGCCCATCGCTAGCCATCGATTCAGATCATCACTAGATCACCACAGCAGTAACAGAAACAGGATTTGTCATGCGCAGCCATTATTGCGGCCAGTTGAACGAGACTCTGGTTGATCAGGAGGTCACGCTTTGCGGGTGGGTTCACCGCCGGCGTGATCACGGCGGGGTCATCTTCCTCGACATGCGAGACCGTGACGGTGTTGCCCAGGTCGTGGTCGATCCCGACACGGCCGAGGCGTTCGCCAATGCGGATCGCGCCCGCAGTGAATATGTGCTGCGTATCACCGGGCGCATCCGCATGCGCCCGGAAGGCACGCAAAACCCCAATATGCCTACCGGCTTGATTGAGGTGCTGGCCAAGCAAGTCGAAGTGCTCAATACCGCAGCGACGCCACCGTTTCAGCTCGACGAGCATGGCAAGGTCGGCGAGGAAGTGCGTCTCAAGCACCGCTACATCGATCTGCGCCGCCCCGAGATGATCGAGAAGCTGCGTCTGCGCTCGCGCATTTCGCATAGCGTGCGTGCCTATCTCGAGGGCCAGGGCTTTCTGGATATCGAAACGCCGGTACTGACCCGCGCCACTCCCGAAGGTGCGCGCGACTATTTGGTGCCCAGCCGCACGCATCCGGGCAGCTTCTTCGCCTTGCCGCAGTCGCCGCAGTTGTTCAAGCAGTTGCTGATGGTGGCCGGTTTCGATCGCTATTATCAGATAGCCAAGTGTTTTCGCGATGAGGACCTGCGCGCAGACCGGCAGCCGGAATTCACTCAGATCGACCTCGAGGCCTCCTTCGTCGACGAGGACGATATCATGGGCATTACCGAGGCCATGATTCGTCAGCTCTTTCAAGAAGTGCTCGACGTCGCGTTGCCGGACTTCCCGCGCATGCCGTATGCCGAGGCCATGCAGCGTTACGGCTCCGACAAGCCCGACCTGCGCATACCGCTCGAACTGGTGGATGTCGACGATCTGATGAAAAACGTCGATTTCAAGGTCTTCTCCGGCCCGGCCAATGCCGAAGATGGCCGTGTCGCCGCCCTTAAAGTCAGTGGCGGTGCCAAGCTGTCGCGCAAAGAGATCGACAACTACACCAAGTTCGTTGGAATCTATGGCGCCAAGGGTTTGGCCTGGATCAAGGTCAACGACCGTGCGGCGGGTGTGGAAGGGCTTCAGTCGCCAATCGTCAAGAACATGCAAGAAGTGATCGAAGAGCTACTCGATCGCGTCGAGGCCAAGGATGGTGACATCATCTTCTTCGGTGCCGACAAGACCCGCGTCGTCAATGAAGCGTTGGGAGCCTTGCGCGTCAAGCTGGGTGAGGATCTCGATCTTTACACTACCCCATGGGCGCCGCTGTGGGTCGTCGATTTCCCCATGTTCGAAGCCGACGATGCCGGCCGCCTGTCTGCGCTGCATCACCCCTTTACCGCGCCGTCTTGTAGCGGCGATGAACTCAAGGCCGCTCCTGCCAAGGCTCTGTCGCGTGCCTATGACATGGTCCTCAACGGCACCGAACTCGGTGGCGGCTCGATTCGTATTCACGACCAGGACATGCAGCGCGCCGTCTTTGAGGTATTGGGAATTGGCCAGGCCGAAGCCGAGGAAAAATTCGGCTTTCTGCTCGATGCGTTGAAGTACGGCGCTCCGCCCCATGGTGGCTTGGCGTTCGGTCTTGACCGGCTGGTGATGCTGATGACTGGTGCACGTACCATTCGTGAAGTCATCGCTTTCCCGAAAACCCAGAGTGCCGCGGATCTCATGACCGATGCGCCGGGCGAAGTCAGCGCGGACCAGCTCAAGGATCTCAATATCCGTCTGCGTCAGAAGGCTCAGACAGACTCTTCCGCCGTGGAAAAATGAGTGATCGCACGAGGTAGCCGAACTTGCTGAACCTGCCGGCACCATGTTTACGGTGCCGGTGACCTGCGAGAGGAGTTCATCGATGGCAGGCCATAGTAAATGGGCGAATATCAAGCATCGCAAGGCGACCCAGGATGCACGGCGAGGCAAGATATTCACCAAGCTGATCCGCGAATTGACCGTCGCCGCTCGGCAGGGCGGTGACGCCCCCAATGACAACCCACGTCTGCGCGCCGCAATCGACAAAGCCTTGGCCAATAACATGACCAAGGACACCCTTCAGCGTGCCATTGAGCGTGGTGTTGGCAATAGCGATGCCGACGGCATGGAAGAACTCGTCTACGAAGGCTACGGCCCCGAAGGGGTAGCGGTGCTCGTCGAATGCATGACCGATAACCGTAACCGCACGGTTTCGGACGTACGTCACGCTTTCAGCAAGAACGGCGGCAATCTAGGCACTTCTGGCTCGGTTGCCTTCATGTTCCACCCGCAGGGGCGGTTGAGCTTCGCGGCAGAAACGGATGAAGAGACACTCATGGAAATCGCCTTGGAGGCTGGCGCCGAAGATGTCGTCAATCATGATGATGGCAGCATTGAGGTAGTGACTTCTTCCCAGGCATTCGGTGACGTCAAGGGTGCCCTGTCGGCCGCGGGTATTGAACCAGTCGCTAGTGAAGTGGGCATGTATCCTGAGAGTTATTCACCCGTAACCGAGCCTGAGGTGGCCAGAAGGGTATTGAATTTAGTGGATATGCTCGAAGAGCTTGATGACGTACAGAATGTCTATACGAATGCCGATGACGTTCTGGTGCAACTTGACTGACCTTATCAGCGCAACACTAGCGTTACCGAGGGTCCTAAATGGCCTTTCCCTTCTTCTGTCTATCGTCGTGAGCTCATGATTCTGCTCGGCATCGATCCCGGTTCGCGTATCACCGGTTACGGCGTCATCGATACCTCCTTACCCAAGCCCTGCTATGTCGCCAGCGGTTGCATCCGTATCCAGGCCGACAGCCTGGCCCAGAAGCTGGCCCAGGTGTATGCCGGTGTGGCGGAACTGGTGGCACTATACCGTCCCGGCGAGTTCGCCATCGAGCAGGTCTTCATGGCTAAGAATGCCGACTCGGCACTCAAGCTGGGGCAGGCGCGGGGTACCGCTATCGTGTGTGCCGCCAATCACGGCCTCGAGGTCTTCGAGTACGCTGCACGTCAGATAAAGCAGGCGGTGACGGGAACCGGCGCGGCGGAAAAGGCTCAAGTGCAGCATATGGTCACGGCGATTCTGGGCCTGAATGCTACGCCTCAGGCCGATGCCGCCGATGCCTTGGCCATTGCGCTGACCCATGCTTATGCCCGTCAAGGTCTGATCCCACGCGCCAGCCGAAGTGGTCGCCAAGCCGGGCGAGGGCAGCAGCGTTGGCGGGACTTCCGCCCGGGCTGACGCTCGCAACGCACGGAGCTAGTCAGCCGAACGGCTGACCAGTATAGTGGCCTCCAGTCATTAGAAGGGATACAAACGGCATGATAGGACGCCTGCGCGGCATCTTGCTGGAGAAACAGCCGCCCTGGATCGTGATCGACGTGAGTGGCGTGGGCTATGAGCTCGAAGCCTCCATGAACACGCTGTTGGCGATGCCGGGGCTTGGCGAAGAAGTGCTGCTGCATACGCACCTGACGGTGCGCGAAGACGCGCATCTGCTGTATGGCTTTTCCGGCCCGCAGGAGAGGCAGCTGTTTCGTGCCCTGATCAAGGTCAATGGCGTAGGTCCCAAGCTGGCGTTAGCCATTTTGTCGGGGATGGAGCAGAACGCCTTCGTGCGTTGTGTCATGGAAGACGATGCCAAGGCGCTGACCCGTTTACCGGGGGTCGGCAAGAAAACCGCCGAGCGCTTGATCGTCGAGATGCGCGATCGCTTCCCGCACTGGTCGCTTGAGCACGGTGACGGTCTAGAGGCCTTGGGGCGTGCGGCCTCGCCAGCGCTCGAGCACGACGCACATGCCGATGCCGAAGCGGCCTTGGTCGCACTGGGCTACAAGCCGACAGAGGCAGCGCGAATGCTGTCCGGACTGGACCGGGAGCTGTCGACGGAAGCCTTGATAAAGTCTGCCCTGACTCGCCAGCTGGCCGGATAAGGATGTCGCGATGATCGAAACCGACCGTTTGATCGCGGCTCAGCCCATGGAGGGAGAAGGGCGTGCCGACCACGCCATTCGACCGCGGCGATTGGCCGAGTACATCGGTCAGCCTCGTGTGCGCGAGCAGCTCGACATCTTCATCACGGCGGCTCGTCAGCGTGGCGACAGCCTGGATCACACGCTGGTGTTTGGCCCGCCGGGGCTGGGCAAGACGACCCTGGCCAACATCATCGCCGAGGAGATGGGCGTGGACATCAAATCCACCTCGGGGCCGGTGCTGGAGCGTGCCGGTGACCTGGCGGCGATGCTGACCAATCTTCAGGCCGGCGATGTTCTGTTCATCGATGAGATTCACCGGCTCCCTGCTTCGGTGGAAGAAGTGCTGTATCCCGCCATGGAGGATTACCAGCTCGACATCATGATCGGAGATGGCCCGGCGGCGCGCTCGATAAAGCTGGACCTGCCCAAATTCACCCTGGTCGGCGCCACGACCCGTGCCGGATTGCTGACTGCACCGTTACGTGATCGTTTCGGCATCGTGCAGCGTCTCGAGTTCTATAACGTCGCAGAGCTGAGCGAAATCGTGACGCGTTCGGCACATCTACTGGGGATCGAGGCGGATGCGCAAGGCGCTGCGGAAATTGCCCGGCGTGCGCGTGGTACGCCGCGTATTGCCAATCGTCTACTGCGGCGAGTCAGGGATTTTACCGAAGTGCGCAGCGACGGCCGATTGAATGTCGAGATTGCCGATCAGGCACTGAATATGCTTAATGTGGATCGCCATGGACTCGACCATATGGATCGCCGTCTCCTGCTGACCATGATCGAGAAGTTCGACGGCGGCCCGGTAGGTGTCGACAGCTTGGCTGCCGCGATCAGTGAGGAGCGTGACACGATCGAGGATGTTCTCGAGCCGTATCTGATTCAGCAAGGTTTCATGCTGCGGACTGCCAGAGGACGCATGGTGACGCGGCTGGCCTACCTGCATTTCGGCTTGCCGGTTACCGACTCGGTGGCCGACCTCACGCCAGGAAATGATGCGACATGAGTGTGTTTCAGCATCCGATCACGGTCTATATCGAAGACACCGATGCCGGTGGCATCGTGTACTACGTCAATTATCTCAAATTCATGGAGCGGGCACGCAGTGAGTGGCTCAGGCAGTACGAGCTTTCCCAGCAACAATTGCTGGAAGCGGGAATCCAACTGGTTGTTCATCGATTGGAATGCCGCTATGCCAAGCCCGCCCGTCTTGACGATCACCTGCTGGTCAGTGCCGAGGTTGTCGATACATCGGCGTGTCGAATGACGTTCAGGCAGCAGGTGGTGGGGCGCGGGGAAAGATTGTGCGAAGCCCAGGTCGATGTTGCCTGTCTCGATGCCGAGCGGCTTCGCCCCATAAGATGGCCGGATGCGCTGCGTCCAGTGCTTAACGGTTGACATTAGCGTAACGAGGATAGCCGTGAACGACACCATGTCCATTCCCCACTTGATCATGAATGCCAGTTTTGTGGTGCAGTTAGTCATGCTGCTGCTGCTGGCTGGCTCGATTGCCTCGTGGGTCGTGATTTTTCAGCGTAGCTTCGCCCTCAGGCGGGCCAAGAAAGCCTATGCCGATTTTGAAGAGCGCTTCTGGTCTGGCGTTGACCTCAACGAGTTGTACCGTGAGGCACCTCCCGAGCAGGAAGTGCACGGGGCCGAGCACGTCTTTCGGTCGGGATTCCGGGATTTCAATCGGCTGCTGCCCAAGACGAAGAGCTCCGATGCGGTGCTTGAAGGTGTGCAGCGCGCTCAACGTGTGGCTTTGTCCCGTGAGGAGGATCGTCTCAATTTGCATCTGATCTTTCTGGCAACGGTGGCATCGGCCAGTCCTTATATCGGTTTGTTCGGCACTGTATGGGGCATCATGGGCTCGTTCCAGAGCCTCTCCATGGCGCAGCAGGCCACCTTAAGCACCGTCGCCCCCTGGATTGCCGAAGCCTTGGTTGCAACTGCGATGGGGCTTTTCGCGGCGATTCCTGCCGTTATTTTTTACAATCGGCTGTCGGCCCAGGCGACGCAGCTCCTCGGCAAGTACGAAGATTTCGCCGAGGAGTTTCATTCCATCCTGCATCGTAATCTGCAGGGTCGCGACGAACGTAGCGCTGCCTGAGCAAGGATCCGAATCATGCAAGGTCCCTATAATCGTGGCCATCGACGCAAGCCGATGGCAGAAATCAATGTAGTGCCATTCATTGATGTCATGTTGGTACTGCTGGTGATTTTCATGATTACCGCGCCGATGCTCACCCAGGGGGTGCAGGTCGAGTTGCCGCAAGTCACGTCCGAGCCGATCGATACCGAAAATCAGGAGCCACTGATCGTTTCCGTCGATCGAGAGGGCAATTACTACATCTCGCTGGGCGATGAGGAAACCTCGGTTTCCCTGGAGACACTCGGCGATCAGGTCATGGCAATCCTCGGTCGTCGACCGGGAACCCCCGTCATGGTGCGAGGGGATCGCAATGTCGCCTATGGGCAGATCGTCACTCTGATGAGCACATTGCAGATAGCGGGTGTCGCGAACGTGGGGCTGATCTCCGAGCCCCCTGCCAAAGACAACTAAGGAGTCGACATGGCGAGACACGAACGCCGTGTAGGCTATGGTGTGCCTATCGTTTTGGCGATTGGCGTACATGTGGGGGTTCTGCTGCTGACGATGCTCAAACTTCCGGCGAGTGAACCGACTCCGACATCTTCGTCTATCGTTCAGGCCACCTTGGTAAGCACCGAAACCGCGACGGACCAGGCCCAGCGGGTACAGGAAGCGCGAGCACAAGCTGCTGCCCGCCAGGCTCAGGAGGAAGAACAGGCCCGCGAAGCCGAAGCCGAAGCCGAAGCCGAAGCCGAAGCCGAGCAACAGGCTAACCAACAGCAAGCGCGAGAAGAAGCCCTGCGCCAAGCCGAAGCGGAAGCCCAGAGGCGTGCAGAGCAAGCTGAACAGGCCGAGCAACAACGCCAACGCCTCGAACAGGCTCAAATAGCCGCTGAAGAACAGCGCCAGGCCGAAGCGGAAGCCGAGAAGCAGCGCCAGGCCGAAGCGGCAGCCGAGAAGCAGCGTCAGGCCGAGGCGGAAGCCGAGAAGCAGCGTCAGGCCGAGGCGGAAGCCGAGAAGCAGCGTCAGGCCGAAGCGGCAGCCGAGAAGCAGCGTCAGGCCGAAGCGGCAGCCGAGAAGAAGCGTCAGGCCGAAGCGGCAGCCGAGAAGAAGCGTCAGGCCGAAGCGGAAGCCGAGAAGAAGCGTCAGGCCGAAGCGGAAGCCGAGAAGAAACGCCAGGCCGAAGCGGAAGCCGAGAAGAAACGTCAGGTCGAAGCGGCAGCCGAGAAGAAACGTCAGGCCGAGGCGGCAGCCGAGAAGCAGCGTCAGGCCGAAGCGGCAGCCGAGAAGAAACGTCAGGCCGCAGAGGCGGCGCGGCGCGCTGCAGAGGCAAGTTCTTCCTCATTGGACAATATGATTGCCAACGAGCAAGAGTCGATCGCCAATGCACGACAGGCCAATGAGGCTGCCAACGGTTTCAAGAATTTGGTGAGGCGTTACGTTGAGCAGAATTGGGTGCTGCCTGCGGGTTCTTCCGCAGGAATGCGTGCCATTGTGCGCATTCGCCTATTACCCACCGGTGAGCTGGTTGATGCCACTATAATTCAAAGTAGCGGCAATGCTGCGTTCGACCGCTCCGTGGTCGTGGCAGTAGAAAAAGCTGCACCGTTTAGAGAGCTGCGCCAGCTTGATCCGGCCGCACAACGCCAGTTCCGTGAATTCAATCTGGACTTCAAACCAGAGGATATGCGCTGATGAAACGAATCAATATATTATGTTTTGGGCTGCTCATGCTGCTGGCGAGCCTCATGGCGCATGCCGAGCTGACCATTGAAATTACCAAGGGCAATGATCAGGCCATCCCCATCGCTATTGTCCCGTTCGAGTTTAGCGGGCAGGGGGGGATTTCCGAAGATATTTCGCGCATCATTAGCGATGATCTGGCGCGCAGCGGGCAGTTCGAGCCGCTGAGCCGCGATTCGCTTATTGCATTGCCCAGCCGTAGCGAGGATGTCTTTTATCGTGACTGGCGTCAGGTCAATGCCGATTATCTGGTGGTCGGCAGCGTCAAGCCGGATGGCAGCAATTATCGTATCCAGTTTGAACTTATGGACATTTATGGCGAACGCCGCATGATCGGTGAGGTGGTCACTTCGGATCGCGACCAATTACGCGCCAGCGCCCACTACATCAGTGATCAGATATTCGAGGCCATTACCGGTATTCGCGGCGCCTTCTCAACACGTATCGCCTACGTTACGGCCAGCGGTGTCGGCGATAACATCCGCTTTTCACTGCATATCGCCGATGCGGATGGATACAATGGTCAGGAGATACTCTCTTCGGACGAGCCCATCCTGTCACCCGCCTGGGCGCCGGATGGACAAAAGCTGGCCTATGTCTCCTTCGAGACAGGACGGCCCGCTATTTATATCCAGAATCTGGCGACCGGTCAGCGGGTACGCGCCACCTCTTTCGAAGGCCTTAATGGCGCCCCGGCCTGGTCACCCGATGGACGAAAACTGGCGATGACTCTGTCGAAAGACGGTCAGCCCGAGATTTATGTCATGGACATAGGGGCTCGCAGTTTCCAGCGTTTGACCAATAATTCAGCGATTGACACCGAGCCCAGCTGGTCGCCGGATGGCCGGAGTGTGATCTTTACCTCCGATCGTAGCGGAGGACCACAATTATATCGTTTGGATATTGCCAACGGGCAGGCAGAACGCATAACCTTTACCGGAAATTACAATTCCCGCGGCCGTTTCGGACCAGAGGGTAAAGAGATATACATGGTGCATCGTGATGACAGCGGTTATCACGTGGCAAAGCAGAATCTGGAGACAGGACGCGTCACGGTTCTAACGGATTCCCAGTGGGATGAGTCGCCCAGCGTTGCGCCGAATGGCACTATGGTAATCTTCGCCACCCAGCAAGGAACCCGAGGGGTATTGGGTGCAGTGTCGGCCGATGGACGGGCGTCTTTCCGCCTGCCTTCGCCACAAGGTGACGTTCGCGAACCCGCGTGGTCACCCTTTTAAATAAGCATTACTAAATGTTGTTGTGTCATTCGAGCAAGGAGATGACAATGCAATTCAAACCGTATGCCAAGAGCCTGGCTGTAGCTCTGTCCCTCGCTGTTATGGCTGGTTGCTCCAGCAGCGGTGGCACCCAGGATGGGGGCATGGATGGCGCTGCCGGTACTACTGGCACCGGCACCACTGGCATGACAACGGGTCAGGGGACCTCCGGTTCCCAGCAACTGGGCCAGCAGGATCGGATTCCGGAAGTACGGACAATCTATTTCGCCTTCGACCGCGATACTATTCGTCCGGAATTCGAATCCGTACTGAACGCGCATGCCCAGTATCTCCAGTCCCACCCGAATACCAATATCGTGCTGGAAGGTCATGCCGACGAGCGCGGTACTCGGGAATACAACCTGGCACTGGGGGAGCGTCGTGCCAAGGCCGTCCGGCAGTACCTGACCGTGCAGGGCGTTTCTCCCTCACAGATCGAGATCGTCAGCTACGGCGAAGAGCGTCCGGCCGTACAGGGCCACAGCGAACAATCCTACGCTCAGAATCGTCGCGTAGTCTTTGTCTATTAAGCTAAGCTTTGATCCTAGTAAGCGTTAAAGGGAATCAAGCATGAAACACAGTCTGAAAGGACTGTGCGGCGCGGGAGCCTTAGTGCTCCCGTTGTCCGTATGGGCCCAACCTGTAGTCGAAGACCTGACGGCACAACCCCAGTCCATCTATAATCAGGCGGTGGTCCGTGAGAAAGGGGGAGGCAGTCTGACCCTTTTCAATGACGTTCAGGAAAACCAGCAGCAGATTCAACAACTGCGCGGAGAAATCGAAGAGCTGCGTCATCAGCTTGAACAGCTTCGCCAGCTATCGCAGGAGCGATATCTCGATCTTGAACAACGCCTGGGACAGGCGCCCAGCCGTGGCTCCAACCCCAGCGATGGCCAGACCAGCGAAGCCGGAACGACCGAAAATGCGAGCGCCGTGAGTGATGATGGTGGAAATGCGGAAGGTCGCGAGGCCTATCAGGCCGCATTCCAAAAGGTTCAGTCGCGTGATTTCGATACGGCGATTCGCGACTTCGAGGCTTTCATCGATAACCATCCGCAATCCAGCCTAAGAGCCAATGCTCATTACTGGTTGGGTGAGTTGTACTCCGCACAATCGAATCTCGAGGCTTCCGCGCAGGCTTTCGAAACCGTCATCAACGAGTTCCCGCAAAGCAGCAAGGTACCTGACGCCCTCTATAAACTCGGTCTGTTGCGTGCCCGCCAGGGACAGCCAGAGGATAGCCGTCAATTGCTTGAGCGTGTCCAGAGCGAATATCCCGATAGCAATGCGGCACAAATGGCCTCGGATTTCATCAACCAGTCCGGTAACTGATTCCATGCATGACAGGAGTGGCAATGAACTGTCGGATTGATTACCAGGCGCCCGCCGATCTGCTTGATGGGCGGGTCATCCTCGTGACCGGCGCCGGTGATGGGATTGGCCGCGCAGCGGCGCTGACCTATGCTCGCCATGGCGCCACAGTGATCCTGCTTGGACGTACGACCGCCAAGCTGGAGAGAGTCTATGATGAGATCGAAGCACTAAAGGCGCCTCAGCCCGCCATTTTCCCTCTGAACTTCGAGGGGGCGACGCTCAAGGATTACCAGGACATGGCCCTGGCTCTGGATAAGGAGTTCGGGCGTCTCGATGGCATCCTGCACAATGCCGGCCAGCTGGGGCGTCTCACGCCGTTCGAGCAGTATAATCCCCAGCTCTGGGAACAGGTCATGCAAGTCAACCTGAATGGCCCGGTTTGGATGACACAGGCATTGCTGCCCCTTCTCAAAGCGTCTGAAGATGCCTCGGTCATCTTTACCTCCTCCGGGGTAGGGCGTAAGGGCCGCGCCTATTGGGGAGCTTATTCGGTGTCCAAGTTCGCGACCGAGGGCTTCGTCCAGGTTCTCGCAGATGAGCTGGAGAATCTCGCCTCAATTCGCGTCAACTGCCTCAATCCGGGCGCAACACGTACCCAGATGCGCAAGACGGCGTACCCGGGAGAAGACGTCAACACGTTGCGAACCCCGGAGGATATCATGCCGACCTACCTGTGGCTGATGGGGCCGGACAGTCGAGAGCATTCGGGAGAGTCTTTCGACGCTCAGCCGCCGCGCTCTTG
Organism: Halomonas sp. WWR20; assembly: GCF_054602495.1. Classification (NCBI taxonomy): domain Bacteria; kingdom Pseudomonadati; phylum Pseudomonadota; class Gammaproteobacteria; order Oceanospirillales; family Halomonadaceae; genus Halomonas; species Halomonas sp. WWR20. The sequence continues at coordinate 274,313 of NZ_JBTRHR010000003.1, read as the reverse complement.
ACGATGTTCCTGTTGGATAGCGTTTTAGCAGAACGCCTCCCGTCGGGAGGCGTTCTGCTATCCGCTCAGCGTGTCATGAGCCTCTCTCCAGTTGTGTCAGCAGCGCATCGGTCAACGCCTCAGGCGTCTCGAACCAGCAGTCCACTGGCCAAGTGTCGGGCGTCTCTTCGTCGCTAATGTATCCGTAACGCACCGCAATGGCCTGCATGCCAGCGGCACGGGCCGCCTGCATGTCGCGCAAATGATCGCCAATGTACCAACAGCGGGAGGCGGCGATTCCCAGACGCCTGGCCGCTTCCCATAGCGGCTCGGGATCGGGCTTCTTGACCGGCAGATCGTCGGCGCAAAGCAGGACTCCTGGCGTGAGTGACAAGGCTTCGATCAAGGGGGCCGCATAAGCACGCGGTTTGTTGGTGATGATGCCCCAGGGACGCTCGGCATCTGCCCAGCGATCCAGCAGCCGCTGAAGCCCCGGGAACACGCAGCTTTGCGACGCGACATCGTGGCCGTAGGCTTCGAGCAGGAAGCGTCGGGCCTCGGCGTGATCGACATGCGAGGTTTCCAGCCCCAGCGCCAGACGAACCAGCGCACTGCCGCCGTTGGAAACTTCGGCACGGATGACCTCGTAGGGCAAGTCCTCAAGGCCATGATGCGCGCGCAGCACATTGGTTGCCTTGGCCAGGTCGGGTGCCGTATCGACCAGCGTGCCATCCAGGTCGAAGAGCAGGGCATCGGGCAAGGATGCAACAGCCGATGTCATAGGCCTGGCTCTGGCGAGGTCCATTCGCGCGTGCAGTGCATCATGTAATTGACCGAAACGTCACGCCCGGTCAGTCGGTAGCGACGCGTCACGGGGTTATATGTCAGTCCGGTCTGCTCGCGTACGCGCAGGCCGCTTTCGCGGCACCAGGAGGCAAGTTCGGAGGGGCGAATGAACTTGCGGTACTCATGAGTGCCCTTGGGTAACAGTTGCAGGACGTACTCGGCACCCAGAATCGCGAAGGCATAAGCCTTGGGATTACGATTGATAGTAGAAAAAAATACGTGGCCGCCAGGCTTTACCAGCGTCGTGCAGGCCCGGATGACTGCCGCGGGGTCCGGGACATGCTCGAGCATTTCGAGACAGGTCACCACATCGTATTCGCCGGGATGCGCCGCGGCCATCTCCTCTGCACTGGCTTGGCGATAATCCACCTCCACGCCGGTTTCCATCTGATGCAGCCGTGCCACCGCCAGAGGGGCTTCGCCCATGTCGATACCCGTCACTTGGGCGCCATGATGCGCCATGGCCTCACTGAGAATCCCGCCGCCACAGCCAACGTCGATAACCTTCTTGTCGGCCAGGCCGGCACGTGCACTGATGAAACCCAGACGCAGCGGATTGATGTCATGCAGCGGCTTGAATTCACTGTTGCGATCCCACCAGCGGTTGGCCAGTGCCTCGAACTTGGCGATTTCACCCTGGTCCACATTGTGGCGTAGCGGTGCTGTCATTTGCCTTCCCTCATAGTGTTCGTAACGTGCGTGCCTGTCATGGTCCGCTGGTAATGTATGGCCATGGTCTTGAACTCTTCCGAATCGATCGCTTCGCCGACGGTCATCATGGCCTCAGCAGCCCTGAAGCCATCGGCGGCACACCGCAGGCTTCGATCAGCGGCTCGGCCTCGAGCCCCGCGGGTGGCATCGATGGCCTCCTTGAGTATGATCGGCCCATTCTACTCTCTCACGGTGTGATTTTGGGCCCATTGTCATGACCCCGTCGAGCCGAGAATATTATTGTGGAGAAGTGAACGAGACGCTGGCATAAAGGGCGAGCGATGCATGGCGCCAGAGAGATTGGGCACGTTCAATTCCGTGTTATCACGCTGGCCGGGCTTATCGAAACCATCCCCAAGTCAATGCGGGGTGACGTCGCAAGCGGGGCGCAGCTATGCCATACTGCGAAAGTCGCTTTCATATACACCAAGGAAGGAGTTTTTATGATTCGTAAGGCTGTGCTGCCTGTCGCTGGTCTGGGTACCCGTTGTTTGCCGGCATCCAAAGCGATTCCCAAGGAAATGATTACCATCGTCGACAAGCCGGTCATTCAGTATGTAGTCGAAGAAGCTGTGGCTGCCGGGATCAAGGAAATCGTCCTGGTCACCCATTCCAGCAAGAGTGCCATCGAAAATCATTTCGACAAGCACTACGAACTCGAATCGATGCTGGAGGCCAAGGGCAAGCAGGACATGCTCGAGGAAGTCCGTAGTATCGTGCCGGCGGATGTCAAAATCATCAGTGTCCGCCAGCCTGAAGCCTTGGGCCTGGGGCATGCCGTATTGTGTGCCCAGCCGGTCATTGGCGACGAACCTTTCGCCGTCCTCCTGCCTGATGTGCTGGTCGACGCCGAAGGCCTCGAGCGTAACGATCTGGCCGGCATGATTGCCGCCTACGAGAAGTCGGGCGATGCCCAGATCATGGTCGAGAACGTGCCTGAAGAATTGACCTACAAGTACGGCATTGTCGCCCTCAAGGGAGATACGCCAGCACCGGGAGAAAGTGAGGAAATCACCGGCATGGTCGAGAAGCCGAAGGTGGAAGAAGCCCCTTCGACGCTGGCCGTGATCGGACGCTATCTTCTACCGGGCAGCATTTTCTCGATCCTGGCCAAGACGCCTCCTGGCGCAGGCAACGAGATTCAGCTGACCGACGCCATCGACACATTACGTGAAACCCAAGGGGTCGCCGCCTACCGGATGCAGGGCGCCACCTATGATTGCGGGCATCAGCTGGGTTATCTGGAAGCCACCATGGTACTGGCCAAACGTCATCCCAAGTTCGGGGAAGGTTTCCGCGAACTGCTGACTCGCTACGCCAAAGAGGGCTGATATTATGCGAGTGGTGGTGCACGGAAGTGAATTGGCAGCGGCTACGGCCGCTGCAGCGCTGTCGTCGGTCGGACATCAGGTGGCATGGTGGCCGCACCCCGACTTTCCCTGGTCCAGCTTGTCGAATGCGGAATGGCTGACGCGTGAGCCCGGCCTCAAGACGCAAATCGATGATAGCTTGAGCTCGGGGATGCTCCGTCTAGTCGAGGAAGTCTCCGCCGAAGCCGATGCCGACATCCATTGGCTGGCACTGGCTCCAGATCAGCGGGATGCTGCCGATGCCTACGTAGCGCGCGTGCCGGGTAGACAAACGACCCCGCTGGTCGTGGTCAATAATTCCACGTTTCCCATCGGTCAGACCGAGCGTCTCGAGGCACTGCTGGGACATGCCGGACAAGTCGCCGTGGCATTGCCCGACATGCTCGAGGAAGGGCGTGCCTGGCAGACATTCACGCGTCCTTCACGCTGGCTGCTGGGCAGTGAGGATGACTGGGCGACCCGACAGCTGCGTGAATTGTTGCGGGCCTTCAACCGCCGCAATGAAATCTTCCAATGCATGCCTCGGCGTGCCGCTGAGCTGACCAAGCTGGCCATCAACGGCATGCTGGCAACACGTATCAGCTACATGAACGAACTGGCGGGCCTGTCGGATTCGCTAGGCGTCGATGTCGAATACGTGCGCCAGGGGATGGGAGCCGACCCGCGTATCGGCTACGAATATCTTTATCCCGGCTGTGGCTTCGGCGGACCCAATTTCTCTCGCGATCTCATGCGTCTGGCCGATGTGCAGCATTCCACGGGCCGTGAGTCCCTGTTGCTGGAGCACGTGCTCGACATCAACGAGAACAAGAAGGAAACCTTGTTCCGTAAGCTGTGGAGTCACTTCAATGGCCAGCTCGAGGGACGTACCGTGGCCATCTGGGGGGCGGCCTTCAAACCGGGCACGACGCGCATCGATCATGCTCCACTGTTGATATTGCTGGAAGCGTTATGGGCCCAGGGTGTCAAGGTTCGCGTTCACGACCCCGAGGCGCTGCCGGCATTGAGAGCCCACTATCCTCAGCAGCCGCTGCTAGAAACATGCGAGGGGGATTTTTATACCGCTTGCCAGGGGGCCGATGCCCTGATGCTGGTGACCGAGTGGAAGTGCTACTGGAATCCAGATTGGCGTCGACTGATCGAGATGTTGCGCATTCCATTGATCCTTGATGGGCGCAATATCTATGATCCGGCATATGTGGCATCGCGTGGGCTGGTGTATCGTGGCATAGGGCGTCGGGCCGACCCCTGATCGACTGCCAATGTCCGAACGACACTCCGCGCAATGCGGGTGTCGTTCAACCCGATCATACCGCTCCGGCTAGCTCATCCCCTGCGGCAGGACGTCCCAAGGCTCAGGCAAAATTCTGAGAAGCGAAATCCCAGTTGATGACGTTCCAGATGGCTTCCAGATACTTGGCACGTGCATGCCGATAATCCACATAGTAGGCATGCTCCCAGACATCGACCGTCAGCAGCGGAATCTGGCTGCGCGCAATGGGCGAGTCGGCGTCATCGGTATTGATGATCTCCACGCCGTCATCTGTCGTCTTGACCAGCCACGTCCAGCCGGAGGCGAAGTTATCGATGGCCTTGGCATTGAATGCTTCCTTGAACGCCTCGAAGGACCCGAACCGGGCCTGGATGGCGTCTGCCAATGGGCCGCTTGGCTCGCCGCCACCGCTCGGCGACAGGCAGTGCCAGTAAAAGGTATGGTTCCAGGCTTGGGCGGCCTGATTGAACAGCCCCCCGGAAGATGACGAGATGATCTCTTCAAGAGACTTTCCGGCGTCGGGGGTGCCCTCGATCAGCTCGTTGAGCTTGGTCACATAAGCTTGGTGATGCTTGCCATAATGGTATTCCAGCGTCTCCGCGGAAATATGCGGTTCCAGCGCCGTCTTGTCGTATGGTAACGCAGGAAGTTCAAATACCATGAGGATCTCCTTGGACTTACTGGGGAGCGGACCGCAAGGTCACACCCGGCGGCAAAAAACCTTATACTGCCAGCCACCCGCAAAGCGGGGCGGAGCCAGCTTAGCATTGCGCTCCTACAGCACCAATTCCACGGCCAGTACGAGGAATTGTCACCCTATTGCCAGAAGGGCTCGAGACGGAAGGTAACGCTATGGCACATCGACCCGACAGTACACGACTCGGCCCCATCGTGCCGGAAAGAGAAGATGGCGCGCAGCCAACACGCTATACCAAGGTGAATAATACCGCTACCTCGCGCACGCCTCACGTTTGGCCGTTATGGGTGCTGACTCTTCTGCTAACGGCTGGCATGGGTGTCGGAGGCTATGCTTACTGGCAGCAGCGCGAAGCCTGGCAAGCCCGCCTGGAAGGCATGAACCAGCGGGTGGAGACATTACAGGAGCGAATCGCTGCCACGGATAACATTCTCGATGCCTCGGGAGCCAGCTTACGTGATGAACTCGACCGCCTGCGCAGCGATCTCGAAGCGTCCCAAGCCGTCATCGGCAGCCTGGATCAGCGAGTCGTGGATACCGAACAGCTACGTCCTGAAGCGCTGAGAGCCTCGATTGATGCTCTCGAGAAGGCCGATGCAACTCGCCAGGCAACGCTTGTGTCGCTACAGGAGTCCATGCAGGCGCTGGAAAGGTTGGGTGAAGAAAAGCGTGGTCTGCTGTCCGAGCGGCTCGAGGGGGTGGCTGCCACGCAGTCCCGCCAGAGCGAGCAGCTTGAAGACATTGCCGAACGTCAGGCGGCGTTGGCTTCCTTGGCCGAGAAAGTCGAAGAGCAGCAAACGGCGTTCGAGTCGTTGATGTCGCAGACCGAGAGGCTTGAAGCGCAGGTCAGTGCCCGAGGCGATAGGCTCGACGATCTCGGCAGCGCGCAAGAAGCGATCGTAGCGCGGCTGGACTCATTGGAAGCGGCGCCCGGGCAGGATTCGGCTGAAGTTGCCCGACTCGAGGAACGTCTTGAGACGCTCGCGAGCAGTGACGAGTCTTTACAGACGCGCATGACCAATCTGGACGATAATGTACAGCAGCTTGAACGATCGCTGCGCGAGCTACGCCAGGCGCAAACCGCCATGAGCGCCAGCCTGGAATCGTTGCGCGCAGGAATGGAATCGCTGTCGCAGGGACCCTCTTCGCGGGAACTGCGCGATCTATCGACAAGGATGGAATCATTGGAAGCCAGCCGTGCTCAACTCACTCGTCGAGTCACCTCTCTGCTCTCGGATGTCGCTACTCTCCAGCGCCAGACGAGGAATGGGTAAACATGCGCTGTACGCCTATGCTGCGTTACGGTGCATGTTTGGGGGCGCTTTTAGCGTTGCCCGCTCAGGCTATGGATGTCGAGGTGCAAGGCCTTTCCGGCCCCGCTGCCGCTAACGTGCAGGACTATCTGGCCGAGTTGGAGGCATCCGAGGAGCCCGACCAGGAAAGTCTGGACGCCGTGGTGCGTTCACGAACCCAGGAAGCGTTACGGGCGTTCGGCTACTACCAGCCCGAGATTGAAACGGCTTACCCCGAGGGCCCTCGGGGTGATGAGGTGATCATCACCTTGGCGCCGGGACCGCAGGTAAAGATTACGCACCTCGATGTGGCTGTCGAAGGCGATGCCAAGGACGATGAAGCTTTTCAGGCTGCGCTAACCCGTTTCTCGCTGCACGAGGGCGACCCTCTGCGTCATGAGCCTTACGAGGCGTTCAAGAGCCAGCTATCGACGTTGTCGCTTGAGCGAGGCTATTTCGACTCCACGTTTACTCAGCAGCGTATTGAGGTCCGGCCCTGGGAAGAGAGCGCCAGGATCTCTCTCAATATGCAAAGTGGGCCGCGCTACCATTTTGGCAATGTTTCGTTCGAGGGGAGTCAGATAGAAAAGGATCGTCTGGTCAATATGCTGCCCTTCGCACCGGGCGAGCCCTACCTGGCGGGTGATCTCGCCTTGTATAACCAGCGCCTGAGCCGTACTAACTGGTTTCGCGGAATTAGCGTACGACCCCATGTGGACGACGAGCCTCTTTCACCACCATCGACCGCGACCTGGTGGCAGGAAGCCACGGGTAGCGGCCTCCAGGCTGTGCCCCGAATCGAAGAAGCCAGTATCCGTGTTTCACGGCGTCTGGCCGGTCAGCGCAACATTAGCGTCCCGGTGGATGTCAGATTGATTCCCGCCGACAGGCACCAGTTCGAGATCGGTGTCGGCTATGCCACCGATGTCGGACCACGGACCCGGTTTGCCTGGAATCGGCCCTGGATCAACTCGCGCGGTCATAGTCTGGAGCATGAGCTGTTCCTGTCCGCTCCCGAGCAACGCTTCAGCGGCGAATACACCATGCCGTTAGCGAACCCGCTGCGTGACAGTTACCAACTGCGCTATGGGTTGGAAAGCATCGATAACGAAGACACTCAAAGCTTTGTGAGTGCCGTGGAATTGGCCCGCCACTGGGAATTCGATACCCTCGACGATGGCTGGAGTCAGGATGTTTACCTGCGTGCCGCTTACGAGGATTTTACCCAGGCGGATCAGAAGGAGCAGGTCTTCCTGTTGTATCCGGGGATCAGTTGGGCGCGTGTGCGCACCCGGAACCCGCGCTTTCCTACCTGGGGCGACCGACAGCGTCTGTCTATCGAAGTCTCCGATCCCCTTTGGGGTTCGGATGCACGCTTCGTCAGAACCACCTTCGAGAGTCAATGGGTACGGATGCTGGGCAACGACAACCGATTTGTCGGCCGCATGGGCGGAGGTGCAATGGCGACCGACACCTTCGATCAGGTACCACCATCGTTGCGCTTTTTCGCCGGTGGCGATCAGAGCGTGCGTGGCTACTCCTACGAAAGCCTGTCGCCGGAGAATGAAGAGGGCGAACTGCTCGGCGGCCAACATCTTCTCACCGCGAGTCTGGAATATCAGCGGCGTGTCACGGGTGACTGGTGGGGGGCCGCCTTCGTCGACACCGGCAACGCCTTCGACGCTTGGTGGCCCGAGGATCTCAAGACCGGTGCCGGGCTGGGGATACGCTGGGTTTCGCCGGTAGGCCCCATACGTTTTGATATCGCTCACCCCTTCGATGACGAGGAGGACTCGTGGCGTCTGCATTTCGCCATCGGGCCGGAATTCTGATCCGTGCACTGATCTTCGTGCCTCTCTGGTTACTGGGGCTCCTGCTGTTCGTGCTGGGATTGGCACTTTCTCCCTGGGGAACGTCCTGGCTGATGTCCCAAGCGCAAACGCAGGGCTGGTTGAGCGTGGAGAGCGTGGAAGGCGCACCGCTCGACACCCTGGTGCTCCATGGCTTGCAGGTTGAGGCCGGCGCCGTGGACTTCTCCGCCGAGACGCTGCGACTGGCCTGGGCAGACGATTGTCTGCTGGATGGCAAGCTATGCCTGGACGCCTTGCAGCTGCGCGGGGCACGTATCCGAATCACTCAGGACGAGCCTACCGACGAGACGCCTCAGTCCGAGTCATCCATATCGGCGGGCATGCCTCGTATGTCACTTCCCTTTCCCATCGAGTTGCGCGCCCTCGTGCTCGAGGATGTTGCCGTCTTGCTCCCCGACGGGACACGGCTGAGCTGGCAGCGGTTTAGCTCGGGCGTTCGCGCCTCCGGCCAACGTGTCACGTTACTCCCCACGCGCTGGGAGGCGGTGCGTTTGAGCTTGCCGGAATCACCGGGGCAATCACTGGCGCTGCAGCAAACGCAGGGCTCGACCTCTCTCACCGCGGAGGCTATCGACGCCGCTAGCGCGATACGCGAACCGGCGCCATCCACGTCCCCCGGTGAGAGCCTGTCGCGCGAAGTGAATGTCGCCGCGGCCGAGCTCGTGACACCCCCGACACCCGCGGAAGAGATTGCCCAGGCACTGCCGGAGGTGACGACGGGAGAGGCACAGCGGCTCTCATTGCCGGATATCCAGTTACCACTCGACGTGCGTATTCCACGCCTGGTGGTCAGCGATTTTCGCCTGCAAGGGCCGACGCCGTACCGGGTCGATCAACTGAGGCTCTCCGCCAGCGCTCAGGGCAGCCAGGTGGCTCTCGATCAACTGCGCATGGAAACGCCCGACGGCAGCCTGCGCTTTCAGGGCGAAGTGCAGTTGCAGGATGATTACCCGCTCGAAGCCCATCTGATCGCTGATATCAGCCACGAAGTATTACATGAACAGCATGTGGAGCTTAAAGCCCACGGCTCTTTGGCGGCGTTGAATCTCGACCTGCAGGCTGAAGGGGCAGTCACCGCCCAGCTCAATGCCGAGCTTGACGCACTGTCATCATCGCTGCCTTTCTCAGTAGCACTGCACGCCCAGGATTTACGCTGGCCGCTGCCGGGCAGCCCCGCCATGGACCTGGCAGGTGGGCCCGAAGGCCTCGACAAGGAGGCTGTCGAGGCTTCGCGACAGCTGGCTCAGGCCGGTATTCCCAGTTACCGGCTCCCGAGGCTGCAGTTGCAGGCTGATGGCAGTCTCGACGCTTACCGGGTGGCGCTAACCGCCAGGGCAGAGGGTAGTGAGCTCCCCGCCACCGATATCGCCCTGACCGGGGCGGGAGATATGGAGCACTTCGTTTGGGAGCCTCTGGCAGTGAGAGCGCAGCAAGGTTCGCTGCGCAGTACCGGTCGAATCGACTGGCAGCCGGCCCTGGCAGTCAAAGCGCACCTCCATCTCGACCAGTTACCCCTAAACCTGGTGACGGATGCGGTGGAAGGCATCCTCAATGGCGAGGCAGAGCTGGCCTTCAACATGACCGAGGGTGGGTGGGCTCTCAGCCTGCCCGAGCTTTCCGTGGACGGCACGCTGCAAGGGCGTCCTTTAAGTCTTGAAGCACGTTTGCAGGGCAACAGTGCCATGCAGTGGCAGATCGAGCGTCTGGACCTGCGCCAGGGACAGAATCGCCTGCAAGCCCAGGGGCGAATCAGTGACAGGCTGGCCATGCATGGCTCGCTTGAGGCGCCGGCTCTGGCGACGCTGATGCCCGAGTTGGGCGGCGCTTTGCGGGGCAACTTCGAGGCTAGCGGTACGCTGAAAGCGCCCCAGGTCGATATCAACCTGCAGGGTGATTCGCTGCAGTATGCCGAGAATCGTCTTGGCTCCCTGAGCCTCGAGGCGCATTCGACTGGGCTCGTGGACCCGCGTCTGGACCTGGATCTCGACATGCAGGAACTCGTCGCGGCAGGGAACCGTATTGCATCGATCAGCGCCGACCTCACCGGGCGCTTGTCCCAACACCGGCTGACGTTACAGGCCGATCTGGGAGAGGGGCTGCCCGCGTCGAGTTCACAGCTGACCTTGGAAGGTGGGCTTGACCAACAGGCTCAACGCTACCAGGGCCGATTCACTCGACTCGAGGCCGCGACGGATTATGGTGACATTCACCTCGGGAACGATTTGCCGTTCGCCGCCGATCTGGCCGCTCAGAACGTGACGGTCCAGCCTTTCTGCCTGGTTCGCGAACAAGGAGGCAACGCATGTCTGCAAGACGTGCTGAGCGCCTCCGCCCAACAAGGCAATGCCCGCTTGGCGCTACAGGATGTCCCCCTATCGATGGTCAACGCGTCCTTGCCGCCTGGATGGGCGATGGCCGGCGAGCTTGCGGGCCAGACGTCGCTACGCTGGAGCCAAGGGGGTAGCGAATGGTCGGCCAGTGCAGATGTCGATAGCCAGTTTATCGTCACGGGCGAGGATGCGTCCGGTCAGCCCTGGCAGGTACCGCCGGCGACACTGAGCCTGCAGGCGCAAGCGACACCGCGCCAAGCCAGCACCCAGCTGGTTCTGGAGTTGGAAGATGCCGGCAATGTGCGCCTGGATCTGGATATCGACGATCCTATCGGTGCTCGCGCACTGGAGGGTCGCTTGAATATCGACAATCTGCAGCTTGCTCCCTATCGTGCGCTGACCGAGGCGCTGAACCGGCTGGACGGAACCTTAAACGCTAACGTGGCGCTTGCCGGGACCCTGGAAACACCGCGCTTGAACGGCAACCTGCTTTTGGATGGACTCCAGGCACAGGGAGCCGATATTCCCGTCACCGTGGCGGATGCGCGCTTGGCAGTAACCCTTGAGGGAACCTCGGCGCGTATCGATGGCTACGTGGCCGGTGAGAACAGTGGTCGCCTGAATCTCGATGGTACGGCCGGCTGGCAGGACCCTGTCGAGTGGCGGGCAAGCATGAATCTCAATGGCGTCGAGGCTCCGTTGTTGGTGGCGCTTCCCGACTTCGGCCGGTTGCGTGTCGCACCGGATCTGCAGATCGCGGTCAATCCCGACTTATTGCGAGTGCGCGGGCAGGTTCGGGTGCCCTGGGCCCGCCTTGAAGTGGACCAAGTCCCGGCGTCGGCCGTCGCGCCCAGCAGTGATGAAGTCATCATCACGCAAAGCGAGGATGCCCGCAGAACCGCCGAAGCTCCTGGCGCAGAGCAGACAGAAGCTGCGGCCCAGGCATTGGCTGATGCCGGCATGGCACTGGATGTGCGCATCGAGCTGATTCTGGGCGATGATGTCCTGCTCGAGGCCTTTGGACTCGAAACCGGCTTGACCGGCACGCTGGAAGTCCGTCAGTCCACCGGCCCGGTACAGCTCTTCGGCGATATCAATCTGGAAGATGGCCGTTACGGCGCTTTCGGACAGGACCTGATCATCCGGCAGGGGCAGGTGTTGTTCAGCGGTCCGGCCTCGCAGCCGCGCTTGCAACTTGAGGCGATACGCAACCCCGAAGCGACCGAGGACGATGTCATTGCCGGGCTACGCGTCACTGGGCCGGCGTCCCAACCCAACCTCGAGGTATTCTCGGAACCTGCCATGAACGAGAGTCGGGCGCTGGCTTATCTGTTGCGTGGCCGAGCGCCTGAAAGCACGGCGGATGACAACGCTCTGGCTTCGGCACTGATTGGCCTGTCGCTTTCCCGCAGCGGCCGTGTCGTGGGGCAGATCGGACAAGCATTCGGGGTCGAGGACTTGAGCCTGGACACCGCCGGCAGTGGCGATGAGAGTCAGGTTGTGGTTAGCGGTTATGTTTTCGACGATCTCAAGGTGAGCTATGGTGTAGGGATTTTCTCGCCGATTGCCGAGCTCACCTTGCGCTATCAGTTATTGCAGAATCTGTATGTCGAGGTCATAAGCGGGGCCGCCCAGGCGATGGATCTGATCTATACCTTCAGCCGCGGGCGCAGCAGCGCTTCGCCTTGAGGCCGCTGCCGCAGGGGCAGGTCGCGTTGCGGCCGATATCGAGTCGCCGCCACTGGGCATCGCCATCGACATAGCGCCAGTGACCGACGTCGTTGGCAAAGCGGAAGCGGCTGGTCTCGCGTAGCTCCCCGAAGCGGCCGGCATCGATGAACCGGGCTCGAAAAGTCACGCTAGCATCCCCATCTTGAGTTTGGGCATCCTCGATATTCAGCCCGATCCAGCGAGGCCCAGGTGCGGCAAGCGATTCACGTGACGGACGCTGGTCCGGTTCCCAGGTTGTCAGCAGTACGTCGACGTCCTGCAGGACGAAGGCCGTGTAACGGGCACGCATCAAAGCCTGCGGTGTCGCCGCGCGACGTGGGTCCTGATGTACGGGGCCGCAGCATTCGGCGAAGCGCTGCCGGCTACCGCAAGGGCATGAATCAATATTCTTGGCATCCATCAGAGCGAGACGTTTCCCATGTGGACATTGAACAAGACCCGTCTTCCCACCGCGCAGGAAGCATTGCCGGGCCGCGACACACCCGTCCGTATTAGTGGCGAACATTACGTGACGGGCCGCTCGATGATACCGCCCTATCCCGAAGGCAGCGAAGTGATCGTGCTGGGGCTGGGGTGCTTCTGGGGAGCGGAACGTCTGTTCTGGCAGCTTCCCGGCGTGCATGTCACGGCGGTAGGTTATGCCGGCGGCGTGACGCCCAATCCGACCTATGAAGAAACCTGCACCGGCAAGACAGGGCATGCCGAAGTCGTCAAGGTGGTCTTCGACCCGACGGTTATCGGTCTGCCCGAGCTGTTGCGCGTTTTCTGGGAAGCGCACGACCCGACCCAGGGCATGCGCCAGGGCAATGACATCGGCAGCCAGTATCGCTCGGCGATTTACACCACGCAGGACGAACATCGTCCGCTGGTCGAAAAGAGCCGTGACGAATATCGGCAAGCGCTGCAGATGTCGGGTCTTGCCGAGATCACGACCGAAATCGCCCCGCTCGAAGCCTTCTATTACGCCGAAGAATATCATCAGCAATACTTGGCCAAGAATCCTGGTGGCTACTGCGGTCTGAAGGGGACCGGGGTGAGTTGTCCGATCGCCTGAAACGTTAGGGGAGACGATGCGCGGGGCTTACTCTTGCCGGCTTGAGCGCCACTCTGTGCCCGTCTCCTTCACGTGTCCGGCCATCGCCGCCCATTCCTGCAACTGAGCGGTTACCCGACGAGATAGCCAAGACGCCAGGGTGGCATCGCGTCGCTCCATGAATCCGACGTGACCGCCCTGAGCGGCGATCTCTACGCGCACTGCGTACGAGGGGGGCGGTAGCCGGGCAAACATATCGCCCGGCATGAAGGGATCGTCTGCAGCGTGCAGAATCAATGTCGGCAGTTCGAGGTCCCCCAGGAAACGTCCGGCAGAGGCGCGCTGATAATAGTCGCTGGCAGAGGTGAAGCCATGCAACGGCGCGGTCACCTCATTGTCGTAGGCCCAGAAGGTGTCGAGTTCCTTGAGCTGCTGCAACGAAAGATCGATAGGCAGAGAGCAACCGCTGGTCATCTTCAAGGCAATCTTGCGCTTGAGAAACTTGAGCAGGTGACGCTGATAGACACGTGAGAAGCCAAGGTTGAGGGCGTCGGCACTGGCCGCCAGGTCGAGCGGCGCGCTGATGGCAATGGCACCGGCCAGGTCAAGTCCGTCTCCGCCTTGTTCGGCCACCAACTTGAGCAGCATGTTGCCGCCCAGCGAGACGCCGGCGGCCACTTTCAACGCATGAGGATAGCGCGCGGCAAGTTGTCCGATCAGCCAATAGGCATCGGCCGTATCGCCTGAATGGTAGGCGCGCGGCAGCCGGTTGGGCGTCTTGCCACAGCCTCGGAAGTGCATCATCAACGCACGCCAGCCGAGTCTCGAAGCCATGTACAACAGCTCGCGCGCGTAAGGTGAGTCGAAGCCGCCCTCCAGGCCATGAAAGAGCAGGAAAATCGGCGCAGTGGGATTGGCGGGAGCCGGACGCACCCAGGCCAGTTCGACAAAGTCACCGTCCGGCAGGTTGAGTATTTCGGTGTCGCGCTCCAGAGGTCGCAGTGGTAACAGTCTCGGCAATAGCGTCTGTACGTGGCGGTTGCCAAGGCCTCGAGGGGCGAGAAAATCGGCGGCGACGATGGTGCGTGACATAGCGATGTCCCGGTTTGCTCACGACAGCTTGGCTGCCCGACGTCTGGCGCAAGCGCTTACGATAACGTCGCTGCTGTCAGCGACGTGTCAGGTTGCACGGGCCTTGTTCGGTTATCGCGACATTATCCTCGATGCGGATCCCCCCGTGACTGCGCAGCGCATCGACACGTGCCCAGTCGATGTCGCTCCCGACAGGTTGTTGTTTCAAGGGGGCTAGCAGCATGTCGATAAAGTATAGCCCCGGTTCCACGGTAACGATCATGCCCGTTTCCAGCGGCCTCGTCAGACGCAGGGCCGGATGCTCATCGGGAGGGGGCAATACTTCACCGCTGGCATTCTTCTGCCGTCCCGCTACGTCATGCACCTGAATACCCAGCAGATGGCCCAGACCGTGCGGGCAGAAGGCGCGGGTAATCCCCTGGTCGAATGCCGCCTCGGCACTGCAGTGCACCAGCTTTTCCTGGCTGAGCAGAACCGCTAGATGGCGATGCATCGAGAGGTGCAGGTCAAGGTAACTCGTGCCCGGGTGCATATGCTCTATGAGCGCTTGCTGAAGGGTCTCGACACCGTCCAGCAGGGCCGTAAACGTATCGTGAGACTCCGGACCCGCCCAGGTACGGGTAATGTCGGCGGCATAGCCCGCCACGCGACGACCGGCGTCCACCAGCAGCGAATGGCGTTGCCGAGGCGGGACCAGCGCATAATGCTGATAATGCAGCACCCCGGCATGCTCGTTGAGCCCCATGATGTTCTGGTAGGGCACGTGAGATTCACGCTGACGGCTGGCCGCCAGGTAGGCCAGTTGGATATCGAGTTCGGCACTGCCGGCGAGAAAGGCATCGCGTGCCGCGGTATGGCCCAAGAGTGACAGACGATTGGCCTCGCCAAGGCAAGCGACTTCATATGCGCTTTTGCGGACCCGGAGTTCGTCCAGGGCAGCGATGAGCAGGGCGGGGTTGGCCTCGGCACCTAGCGCTTGTGCCTGAGATGGCGTTATATCGCCGAGCGCGGCCAACTTGCCGGGGACCTGTTCGGCAAAATGCGCGTCACGCAGTGGCGCGATGGTGAAGCGTTCTGCGAACACCCCGTCCGGAAGGACGGGGCTAAGATGCCAGAAATCTTCAGGCGCATAGCACCATAAGCATGGGCGCTGTCCGGGACGAATCAGCAGCCAGCTGTGTTCGATATCGGAGCGGGACAACCAATGCACGAAGTGGCCATAGGCTGTGAACGTGGCATGCTGGTCGTCGCCAAAGAACTGATGCGGATGACCGCTGTACAGCCACACGCCATCATAGCCTTGCTCACCGAGTATACGGGCATACTCACGCTCGAGTCTGTCCAGATGGGCGTGGTGAAGCGGCTCCCGTTGAGCATCCTTCATATCATCCGTCATGCAGTGTCTCCCGTAGATGTTTCCAGATATCCGCCAGGCCGGGATGGCGCGAGTCCTCCCGGGCATAGAGCCGCAAGTGCAGCGGAACATCCCAGCGCTGATCGCCAGCCCGGATGAGTTCACCAGTGTCCAATGCCTGGCGCGCCGTACGCCACGGCAGCCAGCCCATGCCATAGCCCTGAATGACCAGCTCCCTGATACTGGCCGTCTGTATGTTTTCATTGAGGGGGGTGAGATACACCGTTTGCGCCGAACGCTGCAGATGCGCCTCAAGTGCTGCGGCCATCAGGCCGCGCGGATGAAACGCGATGAGCGGCAACGGGGCTTGGCGCCGGCCGGGTAGTGTAAAACGCGCCTTGCCTTGCTCATCCGGGGCACTGACCGGAATCAGACGCTCCTCACCGATATTGAGATAGCGCAGTCCCTGCCAGTCGTTGGCCATGTCAAAGCGCCCCATCGGCCAGTAGCACAATGCCATGTCGCATTCGCCGCGTTCGAGTGCCTGAAAATAGTCGCCGATCAACCAGGTGGTCGCTCGCAGGTAAGGGATCAGGCGTTGCCTCAGGCCGTGGACTTCCAGCCATCGCGGCAGGAAGTGGGAAACCAGACTCTGCGGGGCCGCCAGTGAAAGACGGCTCGCGTCTGCGGAAGCGATGCTCTGCAAGCGTTCGCGCGTCAGCCGGACCCGCTCGGTGACCTGTTCGCAAAGCAACAGGAATTCTTCACCGGCCGGCGTGAGACTCAGCGGCAATGTCTGGCGATTGATCAGCGTCGTGCCCATTTCTTCTTCCAGCAGACGGATACGACGAGAAAACGTCGGCTGCGTGACGTTCTGCTCATCGGCGGCACGCGAGAAATGCCGTGTCTTGGCCAAGGCAATGAAATCTTCCAGCCAGCGGATTTCCATCTTCGGCTCTCGTGGCGAATAAAATTTTCCGAAGGCAAACGATATCCCGAACGCGATAACGGGAAGATATCATGGCGTACATGTTCGCTTCCCGATATCACGGTTCGTATCGCCGGGCAGGCAATCTTTGTGCCGCGGTCAGATACGGCCTTCTTCCACCGCATGACACGCCACGCGATTGTCACCTTCGGTGGCGATCAAGCGTGGCACTTCCTGACGACACCGTGCATTGGCATGTGGACACCGGGCGTGGAAAACGCATCCGGAGGGAAGATGTACCGGCGTCGGCACCTCACCGGAGAGGCGGACGAAATCCGGCCGGTCATCCTCGAGACGCGGAATCGCGGAGAGCAGCGCCTGGGTATAGGGATGGCGGGGCGCGGCAAACAGACTGCGGGTGTCCGCCAGCTCGCATACCGTGCCCAGGTACATCACCGCCACCCGGGTGCCGAAATGCTCGACCACTGCAAGATCATGGGTGATGAACAGGTAGGTCAGGTTGCGCTGATCCTGGGCGTCCATTAGCAGGTTGAGCACCTGTGCCTGGATGGAGACGTCCAGTGCTGAAATCGGCTCATCGGCCACGATGAATTCCGGATCGACGGCCAGCGCCCGGGCAATGGCAATGCGTTGACGCTGCCCCCCGGAGAATTCATGACCGAAACGCGATCCCCAGTCGGGATCGATGCCGACCGATTCCATCACCTCGGCGACCTTGGAGCGAACCTGGTCCTGCGTCGAGCCGGGATGATGAAAGCGCAGGGGTTCCTCCAGCGTCTGCTGAATGGTCATGCGCGGGTTGAGCGAGGCGTAGGGGTTCTGAAAGATCATCTGCATGCGACGGCGGTAGGGCAGCAGCTGGCGCGGACTGAGATGATCGATGCGTTCGCCATCGTAGTGGATCTCGCCGGCACTCGGCGTCAGCAGGCCCATGACGGTACGCGCAACCGTCGACTTGCCGCAGCCGGACTCGCCTACAACACATAACGCTTCGCCACGCTTGACCTCGAGATTGACGCCATTGATGGCATGCACCGCCTCCCGGCGCCGAACCAGCCTTCCGCGTTCGAAACGCAGCTGCTCGAGCAGACCTTCCGTCAGCGGGAAACGCTTCTCGAGGTCACGAATCTCGACCAAGGTCTTGGCCGTCGTGGTTCCCGAAAGGGCGCGTTGATCAGCGACAGCATCGGGCGATGCCATCGCGCTGGAGGAATCCAGGGTCATGACGTTTCCCTCTCTTCGAGCATATCGCGCACCATGTGGCAGGCGACGCGGCAATTACCGGCGGCTACGAATCCCGGCACCGTCTCGATGCAGTCCTGCCGCGCATTGCCCTGAGCATCGAAATGGTACTGACAACGCGGATGAAAGGCACAGCCGCTGGGAATGCGCGACAGTGACGGCATGGCGCCGGGTATCTGGTTGAGCCGCTGGCCGGGAGTCGCCATCTGCGGCAAGGCATTGATCAACCCCTGTGTGTAGGGGTGTTGGGCGTCGTTGATGATCTCCCGTGTGGGCCCTTGTTCGATGATGCGCCCGGCATACATGACCAGGGTGCGCTGGGTCACCTGGCTGACCACCCCCAGGTCGTGGGTGATCAAGATCAGACCGACATTGTGCTTTTCGCACAGCTCGAGCAGCAGATCCATGATCTCGGCCTGAATGGTGACGTCCAGTGCGGTGGTCGGCTCGTCGGCTATGATGATGTCCGGGTCGAGCAGCAGCGCGATGGCAATGATGATGCGTTGACGCATCCCCCCGGAGAGTTCATGCGGATACTGATCGAGGCGCTTCTCGGGCGAGGGGATATGCACCTGCTGGAGTTTCTGCAAGGCAATGGCCCGCGCCTCGCGGGTTGAAATGCGCCGGTGCGCCTTCAGGCATTCGACCATCTGCTCGCCGATCGACAGTACCGGATTGAGCGTCATCATCGGATCCTGAAAGATCATCGACATGCGATTGCCGCGGATGCGCTGCAAGGCACGCGAGGATAGCTTCGTCAGGTCCTGTCCATCGAAGCGGATACTGCCGCCGGCGATGTAGCCCGGCTTGGAAATCAGGTTCAACAACGTGAACGCTGCGACGGACTTGCCTGCGCCGGACTCGCCGACGATGCCGAGGCGCTCGCCGCGGTCCAGCGTGAAACTGACATCGCGCAGCGCGCGAACCTCGCCCTGGCGGAGGGCGAAGCGCACGTCGAGATTGGAGACTTCGAGTAATGCCATGTGCATCAGCCCTTGTAGAGTCGGGGGTTCATGACGTCGCGCAGCCAGTCACCCAGCAGGTTGATGACCAATACCAGCACCACCAGGACGGCACCGGGCAGCAGGGTGATCCACCAGGATCCCGACTGGATGTAGTCGAAGCCGGACTTGATCAGCGAGCCCAATGACGGGTGGGTTTCGGGCATGCCCAAGCCGAGAAACGACAGCGCCGCCTCCGAAATGATGGCGTTGGCAATCTGCACCGTGGAGATGACGAAAATCGGCGACAGGGTGTTCGGCAGGATATGGCGGAACATGATCCGCTTGGCGCGAAAGCCCATCACCCGCGCAGCGTCGACGTACTCCTTGCTGCGTTCCGCCAGCACCGAGGCGCGCACGGTACGCGCATATTGCGGCCATTCGGCAAGCCCGATGATCAGCACCAGGATCGGCACGGCATAGTCGCTGTAGATGGCGCCGCCGAAAGACGCCTTGATCACCGCGCCAACGATGATCGCCACCATTAATGTCGAGAATGACAACTGGATATCGGCCAGGCGCATCAGGAACGCATCGACACGTCCGCCCAGGTAGCCTGCCATCAGACCGAAGGTGACGCCGATCAGCGCCTGAAGAATCACCGCACCGAAACCGATGATCAGCGAGACCCGAGCGCCATAGAGGATGGTCGACAGCATGTCGCGCCCCTGGGCATCGGTGCCCAGCGGGTACATGGGGTCGCTGCCGTCGACCCAGAACGGCGGTAGTTCGGAGCTGAGGATATCGATCTGCGTCAGGTCGTAGGGATTCATCGGCGCCAGCCAGGGCGCCAGAAACGCCGCGAGAACCATGGCGACGAACACCACCAGGCATAGCTGGGCGACGATATCCCGCTTGAAGCTGTAGAGCAGATAGGAATTGCGCAGCCTCGACCAACGCGTCGGGACCGTCTGTAGGGGCGTGTTCATGCGGGCTTCCCTGTCAGCTTGACGGTGGGGTTCACCAGGCCATAGATCAGATCCACCAGGGTATTGGTGATCACGAAAATCAGGCCAACCACCATCAGGTAGGTGACGATAAGCGGAATGTCGGAACGGTTGATGGCGTTGAGAAACATCAGGCCCATCCCCGGCCACTGGAATACCGTCTCGGTGAGAATGGTGTAGGCGACCATGGTGCCGATCTGCACGCCACCGACGGTGATGACCGGCAGCATGGTGTTCTTCAACGCATGCAGGAAATAGATGCGGCGCATGGAGATGCCCTTGGCCCGGGCAAACTTGATGTAGTCCGACTGCATGACTTCAAGCATCTCGGCGCGAATCAGGCGGATGAATAGCGGCAACATGATCGAGGCCAGGGACAGCGCTGGCAGCACCAGGTACTGAAGCCCCTCCCACGAGGCGAAATTGGTATACCAGGTACCGGCAACATGGGTCAGGTCATTGCCACGCCCGTAAGCCGGCATGCCACCTTCGGTGGACAGCAGTCCGTTGAGCCAGCTTCCCCAGCCGGTATCGTCGGGAAAGGGGGTGAAGCTGACGCCGACGGCGAAGAGCTGGATCAGCACGATGGCGGTGAGGAACACGGGGATCGAGATGCCGACGATGGAGACGCCCATGAACAGTCGAGACAGAGGCGAGCGCGGCTTGATGGCGCTATACACCCCGATGGGTGCCGACAGCAGTATGATGATCAAGGTCGCCGCGATGACCAATTCCAGTGTCGCCGGCAAGTGGCGCAGAATGACATCGGTCGTGGGCTCGTTGAAGAAGTATGAATAGCCGAAGTCGCCCTGTACGGCATTCTTAGCGAAGCGTACATACTGCACCAGGAAAGAGTCGTTGAGCCCCAACTGCTCGCGCAGTTCCGCGCGTTCACTCTCCGGCACCGACTGGCCGACCATCTGATGGATGGGATCGCCCAGATTGCTCTGTATGGAGAAGCCGATGATGCTGATGACAAACATCACCAGAATGGCGTGCATCAGCCGCCTGATCAGAAAGGCAATCATGGATTGCGTGTCCTGTCTGCAGACGGGAACGACGCGGACGTAGGATACGCCGCGTCGTTCCCGAGCTTGGGTGAGTTACCGAAAGTAGAGAGAGCCGCTCCCCGCAAGCCGCCGGATACCCGGTTTCCTGCAAGCGAGGAGCGAGCCGAGCTCACTCCTCGACGACGAGGTCCCCCAGGTAGGGGAAGTTCATGACATTGAGCACGGGCTCGATCTGGATACCCTTGCGGGCCGCCCAGGCGAGATCCTGCCAGTGCAGCGGCATGAAGGCGGCATCGTCATACAGGGCTTTCTCCACGGCCTGAAGCAATTCGGCACGCTGCTCGCGATCCAC
This sequence comes from Halomonas sp. WWR20, assembly GCF_054602495.1. Taxonomy (NCBI): domain Bacteria; kingdom Pseudomonadati; phylum Pseudomonadota; class Gammaproteobacteria; order Oceanospirillales; family Halomonadaceae; genus Halomonas; species Halomonas sp. WWR20. The sequence continues at coordinate 253,233 of NZ_JBTRHR010000003.1, read as the reverse complement.
CATGGTATTGGCTTCGTCCACCATGGCATCGACTTCCGGATTGCAGTAGTTGGCCGCATTGTACTGGCCGGCGCCGGTCTCCGGATTCGGGCACTCGGTCAGGTACTCGAAGAAGTTTGCCGAGTCGCCGGTATCCGAATACCAGCCGATCATCATCATGTCGGCAGCACGGGCATCGAACTCATCCCAGTACTGCGCCAGGGGCAGCGTCTTGAGGTCCACCTTGACGTTGATGCGCGAGAGCATTGCGGCAACGGCCTGGGCGATCTGGGCATCGTTCACGTAGCGGTTGTTGGGCGCCATCATGGTGATGCTGAAACCATCGGCGTAACCGGCTTCCTCCATCAGCTGCTTGGCCTTCTCCAGATCGTAGCGCGGCGTCAGCTCCGGATTGTGGCCGGCGTAGCCTTCAGGAGACAGCTGGGCTGCTGGCGTGGCGAACCCCTTCATCAATCGGTCGGCGATGCCTTCCTGATTGACGGCGTAGTTGAACGCCAGGCGCACGCGAGGATCCTTGAATGCTTCGACCCGGTTCTGGTTGAGCTGGAAGGTGATGATGCGTGCCCCCGACATGGTGACGAGGTCGGCATTCTTGTCGGCTCGCACGCGATCGAGATCATTGGGCGGCACCGGAGCGATGAAGTCGACATCGCCGGAAAGCAGGGCGGCGACGCGTGTCGCGTTTTCGCTGATCGGCGTCAGGACAATATGATCGACATTCCCTGGCGACTGAGTGTCCCAGTAATCATCGAAGCGCTCGAACTCGACCTTCACGCCTTGCTGACGGCTGGTGACGGTATAGGGGCCGGTCCCTGACGTATTGCGCGAGGCAAAGGAGTTGCCGCTCTTGACGATCTCGCTCTTGTCCTTGCCGTCCTCGGTCGTGCCGGAATAGAACTCGCTGTCCATGGGGAAGATATAGGTGGCGAGGTTGAGCAACAGCGGATAGGGCTCGCGGGTCTTGATCTCTACGGTGTGCTCATCGATCGCCTCGGCGCTCTCGATAGGCTCGAAGATCGCCTTATAGTCCGGGCTGCGCTTCAGACGCTCGATGGTCCAGGCGACGTCTTCGGCCGTGAAATCGTTGCCGGAGTGGAACTTGACGCCGTCGCGCAACGTGAAACGCATGGTGGTGTCATCGATCCGTTCCCAGTCGGTCGCCAAGCGCGGCTCGAAGTCGAAGTCCTTGGTCCAGCGTACCAGCGGATCATGGGTCAGGTGAGACAGCTGGAGCATGCCCCCGGAAAGCTGCTCATGAATATCCAGGGATACCGGGTCCGCGTCATAAGCCACGCGCAGGGTGACTTCGCTATCGGTATTCTCGGCTTGTGCCATTACTGTCAAGGGAAGGCTGACGGCTGCGCCCACCAAGGTCGCTAGCAAGGTTTTCTTGAGTCGCATGAAATTTGCCCATGGTATGTTGTTATGCGGCCTTGTGACCGATAACACAACATAAAGACGTGAATGGCCTAGCGACAATCGAAATTGTCACTGACATCATGCATGAACTGAATAACGTGTCCGAACGAACCATGGCGGTGCCTCATGGTCTTCTGTGAAAAATCGACGAATGCTGTCCAGGCACGGTGAAAATTGACGACATGGGCAAGTGCAGATATTTCAGACAGACTGTAACTGCAGGAACTTTACCGGCGCTCAGGCTGCACGAGCGCGCAATTTGTATCTTGTAGCTTAAAAAAAAGGATTTAGATGGTGAATACCCAGTTTCTTCTGCCTGCGGCGGTTGCCTCGCTGTTGCTCGCGATATCTTTTCGAACCCTGGCAGATGACGTCACGACGTCGCCCCCCCAGGCTTCCGAGGTCAGTTGGGACACTCCTGAGCAAGCCATCACCTGGCGGCGCGATGAATTCAAGTCGATCGAGCGGGCAATCAAGAAGTTGCGTTTCTCGCTAGTGGTACATCCCGACCTGCAGGCGGCACGTGAGCCTCTCGCGCTGCTTAAGGAAAAGGCCAATGCCGAGCATATGCTGCCTGCGTTTCGCATGGAAAGTTATGGGGGCGAGTCGCAAGCCCGCCGCGAAATATGGGAGAACTGGGAAACGTTTGCACAGGGGTTCGCGGATCTCGAGGCCAAGGTGGATACGCTGAACCAAGCCGCACAGGCCGAGGATTTCGATACCGCCAAGCAGGCATTGAGTGACGTGGCCTTGAGTTGCAAGAATTGTCATCGCCGCTTCAAGGAGCGCTGAGCCTGCCGGCGCAAAGGCCGACAGGAAATGCAAGCCAAGCATCAGGCGTCGGGCGAGGGCTGCAAGCGATCCATGCGATACAGCTGGGCCACTTGCTCAAGCCCCGAATGCGTGCAGCCCAGGTCGGTGACGCGTCCATCCGTCAGACTGTAGACCCAGCCATGCACGGAGAGGGGCTGCTCGCGCTGCCAAGCTCGCTGCAGGATCTTGGTGCGGCTAAGATTGGCCACCTGCGCCTTGACGTTGAGTTCGCACATCCTATCGACCTGCTGCTCCAGAGGCAGTTGCTCCAATTCCGGGCGGTGAAGGCTGTACAGTTCGCGCACGCTATGCAGCCAGTAATCGACGATGCCGTTTTCCCCGCCGGTAATCGCCGCTCTAACCCCCCCACAGCCATAATGGCCCACGATCATGACGTGTTTCACTTTGAGGACATCGACCGCAAACTGAACCACCGACAGTGCGTTCATGTCGTTGTGGTAGAGGATATTGGCCACGTTGCGGTGTACGAATACCTCTCCGGGGGGCAAGTCGATGATCTGGTTGGCTGGCACCCGGCTATCGGAGCAACCAATCCATAGGTAATCAGGATTCTGCTGCCGAGACAGGCGAGAGAAGAAATCCGGATCACGCTCACTGATGGATTGCGCCCAGCAACGGTTCTGTTCCAGTAACTTATCTATCTCGTTCATGGATCGGTCCATACCCTTTGGATCTTGGTAGTGATGCGCTTTTACTCCGACATCTTGGTGCAGGTCAACCTGTAGCGCCCCTCCCTGAACTGTTGCCGGACTGGTATCATCGGCAATATTTACGCACCAGGAGACCGATGTGGCACAACATGACTTCGACCTTTTCGTCATCGGAGCCGGATCAGGCGGGGTTCGCGCTGCCCGTACCGCGGCGGCAACCGGCGCACGCGTCGCCATTGCCGAAGACCGTTATCTCGGCGGCACTTGCGTCAATGTAGGTTGCGTGCCCAAGAAACTCTATTCCTATGCCGCGCACTTTCACGAGTCATTCTCCGACAGTGGCGGTTTCGGCTGGACATTCTCCGACGCGCCGCGTTTTGAATGGGCGACGCTGCGCGATAACAAGATCGAAGAGATCAAACGTCTCAACGGCATTTATGGCCGCCTGCTCGAGGGCGCCGGTGTCGAGCTGATCAACGGCCGGGCTTCGATCGTTGATGCCCATACCGTGGAAATCGCCGGGCAGCGCTACAGTGCAGAAAAGGTTCTGGTTGCCACGGGCGGGTGGCCCTGGATTCCGGACTTTCCAGGGCATGAGCATGTCCTCGACTCCAATCGGGTCTTTGATCTCGAGACGTTCCCCAAGCGCTTTCTGGTGCTAGGCGGGGGCTATATTGCCGTCGAGTTTGCCAGCATCTTCAATGGATTGGGGAGCGAAGCTCACCTGATCTATCGTGGCGAGCTGTTCCTGCGCGGTTTCGATCGGGAAGTGCGCGAATTCACGCGTAACGAAATGCAGAAAAAGGGGGTAACCCTGCATTTCGAAACCACGATCGAGCGTATCGACCGGCAGGGCGATGCCTTGCAGGTGACTCTGACCAACGGAGAGCAGCTGGAAGTCGACGCCGTACTCGGCGCTACGGGACGACGTCCCAACTTGGCCGGACTGGGGCTCGACACGTTAGGCGTAGAGCTCAACGCCAACGGCACCGTGAAGGTCAATGATCGCTACGAAACCTCCGAGCCCAGCATCCTAGCGCTTGGCGACATCATTGGCGGCCCGGAGTTGACGCCGGTTGCGCTGGCAGAAGCCATGCATCTCGTGCAGATCCATTATGGCGGGACGGCGCCACGCCCGCTGGATTACGAGAATATCGCGACGGCCGTGTTCTGCCATCCGAATATCGGTACGGTTGGGCTCTCCGAGGAGGAGGCTCGTGAACGCTTCGGTGATGTGCGTATTTATAGCGCGGACTTTCGCCCCATGAAGCACACCCTGTCAGGCAGCGACGAACGCTGTTTGATGAAGCTGGTCGTGGACGATGCCAGCGATCGCGTAGTGGGGGCTCATATGGTGGGCGAAGAGGCAGGCGAAGTCATTCAGGGCATCGCCATCGCCGTCAGAGCGGGGCTGACCAAAGCCGATTTCGATGCCACCGTTGGCATTCATCCCACCGGGGCTGAGGAATTCGTCACCATGCGCAGCGTCACACGCCGCTGATCGCGCTGCGAGTACGTCACAGGCCGCATAACGCGGCCTGTTTTCGTTTAGCCTCGGGTCGCATGGCGACTTTCGTCAGCTATTGTCGCGCAAGTGAACTAAACTCGATGGCAGTATCTCTCATCGCAACAGCAGCGCATGAGCACGACACATCAGCGTATAACCGTTATTTATAGTTTCATATGACGTTGATAAGTACGGATTTGATTGCTCTATAAGCTCCTGTTATCATTATTCATGAATTCGCCAACTGCGAAATATAGATATGAACGCTACCACTCAAGTCTTCACTCCTTCAGCCGACCTGGCCCGCCCCAGTGTGGCGGATGCTGTGGTCGGCAGCGCCAAAAAACCATTGTTCATTCGCAAGCCAACCACTGACGATGGATGGGGTATCTATGAATTGGTGAAGGCCTGCCCTCCACTGGATGTCAACTCGGGCTATGCCTATCTGCTGCTCGCCACTCAGTTCCGCGACAGCTGCGCAGTTGCCACCAACGAGGAGGGAGAGATAGTCGGTTTCGTCTCAGGCTATGTGAAACGCAGTGCGCCCGACACCTATTTTCTGTGGCAGGTGGCCGTGGGTGAGAAAGCTCGCGGTACGGGCTTGGCCAGACGCCTTGTCGAGGCGGTGATGAGCCGCCCCGAAATGGCTTCGGTCCGCCATCTGGAAACCACTATCACGCCCGATAACGAAGCTTCGTGGGGGTTGTTCAAACGCTTGGCGGATCGCTGGCAAGCGCCTTTGAACAGCCGTGAATACTTTTCGACAGATCAGTTGGGCGGAGAGCACGATCCGGAAAACCTAGTGCGGATCGGCCCCTTCGAGCCACAACGTATTTAATACCAGGAAGGTGAACATGAACATGCTGACAGATATTCTTGAACGGATGGAATGCGGGGTTCGTACCTATTCCCGCTCGTTTCCCACGGTCTTCAATCAGGCCAAGGGGGCGCGTCTGTACGCAGAGGATGGTAAGGAATATATCGATTTTCTGGCCGGTGCCGGTACGCTCAATTACGGGCACAACCATCCCAAGCTCAAGGAAGCATTGCTCGAGTACATCGCGTCCGATGGTATTGTTCATGGCCTGGACATGTGGACCAAGGCTAAACGCGACTATCTCGAGGCCCTTGAGGAGAATATTCTCAAGCCGCGCGGCCTGGACTATAAAGTTCATCTACCGGGGCCCACCGGTACCAATGCCGTTGAAGCGGCCATTCGCTTGGCTCGTGTCGTCAAGGGCCGTCACAATATCGTGGCCTTCACCAATGGCTTTCATGGTGTGACCATGGGGGCGCTCGCGACCACGGGTAACCGCAAGTTCCGCGAAGCGACCGGGGGCATCCCCACCCAAGGCTCCAGCTTCATGCCGTATGACGGCTATCTGGGCCAAGGTGTCGACACTCTGGATTATTTCGAAAAACTGTTGGGCGACAAATCCGGTGGCATGGATTTCCCTGCGGCAGTCATTTTCGAAACCGTTCAAGGGGAGGGCGGCATCACTCCCGCAGGGATCGAATGGATGCAGCGCCTCGCCAGGATCTGTCGCGAGCAGGATATCCTGCTGATCGTTGACGACATCCAGGCGGGATGCGGCCGTACCGGCAAGTTCTTCAGCTTTGAACATGCGGGCATCACCCCGGATATCGTGACCAATTCCAAGTCACTGTCCGGCTTTGGCTTGCCGTTTGCCCATGTGCTGATGCGCCCCGAGCTCGACAAGTGGAAGCCAGGCCAGTACAACGGCACTTTCCGCGGTCATAGCTTGGCAATGGTGACGGCCACCGCCGCCATCCGTCATTTCTGGAGTGACGACGCCTTCGAGCGCGAAGTACAGCGTAAGGGAGGCATCGTCGAAGAACGCTTCAAGCAGCTTGCCGCCTGGATTACCGAGCAAGGCCACCCGGCCAGTGAGCGTGGCCGCGGCCTGATGCGCGGTATCGACGTGGGACGCGGAGAGATCGCTGATAAAATCACTGCCCAGGCGTTCAAGAATGGCCTGGTGATCGAAACCAGTGGTCAGGACGGCCATGTGGTGAAATGCCTCTGTCCGCTGACGATCAGCGATGAAGATTTGAACGAGGCGCTCGATATTCTCGACAAGAGTGCAAAGGAAGTTCTGTCTTGATGATATGCCATGAGAAACAGTCTTCTCGTGGCCGTATCCGGTAAAAGTCGAGTGGGTAAGGTTGGTCCGTCATGCGCGGGCCGGCTTGTTTATACAAGGGCTGTCAAAAAAGGATTATTGATATGATCGTGCGTAACCTCGAGGAATGCCGCAAGACGGAGCGCTTTGTTGAAGCCGAAAATGGCAATTGGGATAGTACGCGCCTGGTTCTGGCCGATGATAATGTGGGCTTTTCCTTCAACATCACCCGTATCCATCCTGGCACCGAGACCCACATTCACTACAAGCATCATTTCGAAGCGGTGTTCTGCTACGAAGGTGAAGGTGAAGTGGAAACTCTTGCGGATGGCAAGATTCATCCCATCAAGGCCGGCGACATGTACTTGCTCAACCTCAACGACGAGCATCTGCTACGCGGCAAGGAAAAAGGCATGACCGTGGCCTGCGTCTTCAACCCGGCGCTAACCGGACGCGAAGTCCACCGTGAAGACGGCTCTTACGCACCGGCGGACGATTGAACCCCGATCGGGAATTCAAGAGGATGCTCCAGTGGGGCATCCTTTTTTATGCAGCGGTTTATTCCAAGCCTTGCTTATTCAGCTGGCGCAGAAGGATTGTGATGATTGTCGCCCAGCCGGCTTCTTTGCCATAACTTCGCATAATATATATTATGTTAAATCACATATAACCAGCCCAACTCGTGACGCTTCCCCCGCGCTCAGTAGCGGTCGAATGGACGCGCCCCGGCCAAGCCCTTATCATTTGGCGCTGCTTAACTTTCGCCGTTTATGGTGTGGCGGTAAATCCTCTTCACTACGGGTCGCGTTGACTCGTGTAGCGTTTCCGAATGTTGGAAACGTGGTTGACCTGGAATCCATGATGCCGATCCGACCTTTTGCGTTATCCACGTTGCTTGTAGCAGCGCTGACCTTTTCAGGCTGCAGCACGCTGCCTGCTCCCTCGACCGCTGCCGATTCAGTAACGCCGTTGCAGATGGATACGCGCATCGGTCAGATGGAGCAACTTGTGCTTGAGCAATGCGCTAGCCAAACACGGCTATTGCGCGCCCAGGCCGAGAAATCTCAACGCATCCTCAGCGGTGTTACCGATAACGGTGTGCTACTCCGTGGACTGCGCGCAGATGTCGAAAGCCTCGATGAAAGTCCGCAAGTCATCAATAACTGTCCCGCGGGTGCCGACAGTCCGCTGGATAACAAGGAGATCGTCGGTCGCATCGAATGGGTCGGATTTCCGACGATCGGAACCCACCTCAAGGCTCGTATCGATTCAGGAGCCAACACATCGTCCTTGTCGGCAAAGGACATCACCGAATTCGAGCGTAACGGTGAGAATTGGGTACGCTTCAAGCTTGCGCTTGAAAACGAGGACTCGTTCGTCGCTTCCGTCAACGATCAATGGATCGAGGCGCCCGTAACCCGCACGGTCAAGATACTTCAGGCTTCGGGCAGCGAAAGTCGTCCAGTTGTCAGCCTGTTAATGACGCTGGGAACTATCAAGCAGCGTGTAGAGTTCACCCTGAATGACCGCACTCACCTCACTTATCCGGTGCTGCTGGGACGGCGCTTCTTGATGGATCTCGTGATCATCGATGTCAGCCGCACCTATGTTCAGCCTCGCCCTGAGTTCAGCGGTGGCCCCCGCATCGATGCGACCGCTCAGGATGATGCCGCCATTGATGACGCAGAAACCCGCTAAGGAATTCCATGTCACGCGTGCCCTTTTATCTCCTGGTCGGCATTCTGCTGCTGGCCGGTATCGTGCTGACGGCATACCGTCATGTACATTCTGATGTTCCCTTGTCTCCGGGCGAGCAACGCCAGATATGGGAAGTTGAGGCCCAGGTCAACTTCACCGCCCTGGGCGATGCCGCCAAGGTCAACCTTGCACTGCCCTCGAATCAGCCGGGGTTTCGGATACTCACGCAAAACACCGCCTCCTCGGGTTATGGCCTTTCCTTTCTGGAAACCGATAATGGCCGGCGCGCTCAGTGGGCCATTCGCGAAGCCGTAGGGCCCCAGCAGCTGTATTATTCGGCTCAGTTTCTGGCAACCGAGGGAGGCGAATCTCTCGAGGCTCAGCCCCCCTCCTGGGATGAAGATATCGTCTGGGAGCATCCTTTCGACACCGCTGCCACGGCTGTCATACAACAAGCTTATAATCGCTCGGCGGATTCCTATACGTTTACGCGCGAACTGATCAAGGAATTCGCCGAAAAGCGCCAGGGTGAAAATGCGCGACTGTTGTTGACCCAGTATGCGCGCCCCGAACTCCTCACTCGGCTGCTCAAGGAAGCCAAGGTACGGGCACGCCTGGTTTACGGCCTTATGCTTGAGGATGGTCGGCGGCGTCAGTCACTTACGCCCTGGCTCCAGGTCTTCGAGGGTGATCGTTGGGTACTGATCAATCCCGAAACCGGCGAGCAAGGTCGACCGGACAATCTTTTGCTCTGGGAAACCGGCGGCCAGGCAGTGCTCGAGGTGCAAGGCGGTACCAACTCCCGGGTCTCCTTCTCGATGATCCGGCATAGCGAGCCGGCCTCCGTCGCGGTGCGCAACCAGCTGATCGACAGCACGTTGATCAACTTCTCGATACATAGCCTGCCATTGGAAGAGCAAGCGCTGTTCAAGACCATTCTGTTGATTCCCATCGGTGCACTCGTCGTGGTGTTGCTGCGCGTGCTGGTGGGGCTCAAAACTTCCGGTACTTTCATGCCGGTACTGATCGCCCTCGCCTTCATCCAGACCACCCTGTTTACGGGGCTGATCGGCTTCCTGTTGGTCGTGTCGGTGGGGCTGGTCATTCGCAGTTATCTCTCGCGGCTTAACTTGCTCCTGGTCGCCCGCGTGTCAGCGGTCATCATCACCGTGATCGCCATCATCTCCATCTTCTCGGTGATGGCCTATCGCTTCGGGCTCAATGCCGGGCTGACGATAACCTTCTTTCCGATGATCATCCTGTCATGGACCATTGAACGCATGTCGATATTGTGGGAAGAGGAAGGCCCCAAGGAAGTGCTCAAGCAAGGCGGCGGCAGCCTGCTTACCGCGGTACTCGCCTATCTGGCAATGAACAATCCCTGGGTACGCCATATCACCTTCAACTTTCTCGGTGTGCAGATGATTTTGATGGCGCTGATCCTGCTGTTGGGTAATTACACGGGGTACCGGCTGCTCGAATTGCGGCGCTTCAAGCCCCTGGCTGAGGATTGAGTCATGTGGATTTCTCCCGGCAAGCTCCGTGCCAAGGGCATCATCGGCATGAATCGGCGCAATATTCGCTACATCGGTCGTTACAATGCGCGCCACCTCTATCCCCTGGTAGACGACAAGCTCCAGACCAAATTGTTGGCGCAGCGCTTCGGCATCACCACGCCGGATCTCATCGGAACGGTAACCACACAGTTCGGTGTCAAGGGTGTCGCCGCCATGGTGGCGCCCTACTCCGGCTTTGTCATCAAACCCGCCAAGGGCAGCGGTGGCAAGGGGATACTGGTCATCGAGCGGCAGGACGCGGAAGGTTACGTTAAACCCAGCGGTGTGCATATCGCGCGTGCCGACATTGAGCGCCACGTCTCGAATATCCTCTCCGGCCTCTACTCACTGGGCGGATCCCCGGATATCGCCCTTGTCGAAACGTTGATTGCCTTCGACGAGATCTTCGCCGAGTACAGTTATGAAGGCGTGCCCGACATTCGGGTCATTATCTTCAAGGGCTACCCGGTCATGGCCATGATGCGGTTGTCGACCGCAGCTTCGGATGGCAAGGCCAACCTGCACCAGGGCGCCGTGGGTGTGGGGCTGGATATCGCCACCGGCACGGCACTGCGTGGTGTGCAGTTCAACCTGCCTCGCGAGGACCATCCGGATACTGGGCATGATCTGGCCTCGCTACAGGTACCGGGATGGGAGGAACTACTGCGCCTGGCGGCTAGCTGTTATGAAATGACTGGCCTGGGTTATCTGGGGACCGATATGGTGCTCGACCGCTATCGTGGCCCGATGCTGCTTGAACTCAATGCCCGTCCCGGCCTGGCCATCCAGATGGCCAACGGAGAAGGCCTGCGCAAGCGCCTTGACCTCATTGAGCGTCAAACCGCAGAGCGTTCGGTCGAGCAACGAGTGGCCTTTTCCCAACAGCACTTTGCCCGTAAGGGCGAACTGGCGTTGGGTTCCAAGGTCTCGTGAGGCGCTTCGCCGGCAATGCCTGGCCGAGGGTATGGCGAAAGGCGTAAAATACCGTTTTCCTGAATTCTATTGGTCTGTAATGTTCGATTCCCAAGCCCTTCTTAGACAGGCGGAACAGCAGTGTCAGTTGCGGGGTGCGCGTCTTACTCCCATTCGCCGCCGTGTGCTGGAAATGATCTCGTCATCGCCCGGCGGCTTGAAGGCTTACGACCTGCTGGATCGCTTGGCGGGTGAGCACGCCTCAGCCAGGCCGCCGACGGTGTATCGTGCACTGGACTTTTTGATCGACCAAGGGCTGGTGCATCGTATCGAGTCGCTCAACGCCTATGTGGCCTGCCCTTGCCCGGAGCATGTGCATAGCTTCCAGCTGCTGATCTGTCGGCACTGCGGGCGTGTCGAAGAGCTGCATCTCGACGAGGTGGGCGATCAGCTGGTCCACGCCGCGCGCCGGCAAGGCTTTCGTATCGAACGTCAAACCATCGAGTTGCTAGGTTCCTGCGATCAATGCTCTGCGAGCTGATGCATTTCCTGCCATTCATACCCAGCGAAGGTGATTCATGAGTGAACTGTTCAAGGCGTTGGAAGCCGCAGAGATAGGCACGCAGCATGCCCTCAACGACATTCTCGAGGCTATCCGCTGGAATGCCGACGGGCTGCTACCGGTCATTGCGCAGCAGTCCGGCAGTGGCGAGGTGCTGATGCTGGCATGGATGAATCGAGAGGCTCTCGAGGAAACCTTATCTACACGGCGCGTCTGTTACTGGTCACGTTCGCGGGGGAAATTGTGGCGCAAGGGAGAAACCTCCGGACAGGTACAGCACCTCAAGACGGCTCATCTGGATTGCGATGGCGATACCTTGCTGCTCAGTGTCGACCAGCATGGCCCGGCTTGCCATACCGGTCGACGCAGCTGTTTTTATGTAGCGCTGGACGCGGACAGTGCCAGGGTCGACGCTGCCCCGCTGATGGATCCCGCTGAACTGTACTCCTCTGCCGGGAAATGAGCCTCGTGATTCGTCAAGGAGTCGCCACGCTGCTGATCGGTTTTGTGAAGGGGTATCAGTACTTGATCAGCCCCTTGCTGGGGCCGCGCTGTCGTTTCTGGCCAAGCTGCTCGCATTATACGCTGGAAGCCATTTCCGAGCATGGCCCGTTCAGAGGCAGCTGGCTGGGGCTGCGGCGCATCGCCAAGTGTCATCCATGGCATCCTGGCGGTATCGATCTTGTCCCGCCCCGCTGCCCTCATCCCACCGCTGACGATGATGCTGAACAAGCCCCTCCTCGGGGCAAGGAAAATGCCCCCTGAGTAGGCTGGCTCGACTCAGTGAGATGTCCTCTCACGCTCGGCGACTTCATAAATTCTTCCCAGCATGGCATGCAGGCCGTTACTGCGCGTAGGGGATAAGTGCTTATCGAGGCCCAGGTCATTCAAGAAGCTTGGTTGGGTCGCGAGGATTTCCGCAGGCGTGCGGTCGTTGTAAATCCGCATTAATACGGCGATCAGCCCCGACACAATGGCGGCATCCGAAGTCGCCTCGAAGTGCAGTTTGGCGTCCCGTGCCTCGTGATGCATCCAGACATTCGATTGACAGCCCGCAATCTTGGTTTCGGGGGTTTTGAGCGGCTCGGGATACGTGGGTAGCTGTTTCCCCATATCGATGAGATATTGGTAACGATCCATCCAATTGTCGAAGAGTGAAAATTCCTCGACCAGTTCCGTCTGGGCATCCTGGGCGGTCATATGATTCCTCCTGCGGGTGTTTTTAACGCGTGGCTGCCGGCATTATAACGTCTCAGGCGGCTCATCTGCTCGACTCACCTTATGCCGTGCCTGTTGATGCTGCCATTCGTGCGCTTCGGCATGTAAATAACGGGCCGTAGTGTCCAGCCGGGCATGGCGTGCAGTTTTGGCCAGGTAGCGCAATTCCACGCCGGCCTGAGCCTGGTGCGTCAATGCCGTGTGTCGCAACCAGTGCGGTGTTGCGGCACGCAGGCTACGGAGGTGCTCGTGCTCCATCCCCTCCTCTTCGAGCGCCTGCGCTGCCTCACGGAACGTGGCGCGGATAAGCCGGTAGAGTTGGTTATCACCCAGGGCGCGCTGGCCGTCGAGGCTGCGAAGCAGTGGAGTATCTTCCGTGCTGTCAGGCTTGGCCGGCAGTCCCAATGTCTCGCGCCATTCCTGAAGCAGGTGCAGCATGTCGGGAGGCACCGGAATTTCGGCCCACTTGCTGCCCTTCCCGACGACTCTCCACCACCAGAAGCCCTCCCGGTAGCGAAAATCGTTCATGCAGGCGGCCGCCATTTCATGCACCCTCGGAGCCAACAAGTAAGCAAAGCCAAGGATGAAGCGTCGGCGCACGTGGTCCAGGCGTCGCGCTGCCGTCATGGGCTCGTTTATGGGCCGCTCAAGCCATGTCCAAAGGGCTTGCCATAACGGCTGCTGCAGGTAGCGCTCAAGGCCCGGGGCACGATTGTCCAGCTTGCGCCGCTTGCCCCGCATCAGCCGGAATGGATTGTGATCGAGCCACCCCGCCTCGACCAGCCAGGCCAGCATCCCCTGCAGGATCACTAGGCTCTGTCGACGGCTGGCAGCGGTCAATGGCCGTCTGAAAGGCCGCCATTCGGGGGACTGACGTGAGCGTGGCGGCCCCACCCAGTGCGAGGCGGGTTGTGGATCTGCCAGAAAGCGTTCGTATTCATCCAGTGAGTCACGGCGCAAGCTGCCCAGACTTTCCCCTCGCCCTTCCAGCCACAACAGTAGGCGCTCCGCTTCCTTGCGATAGCTGCGAAATGTTTGTGGACTCTCGCGATACTCGATCAGCCATTGGCTCACTGCTTGCCTATCGTTGCGGGCATTGATCCGGAGCGTCCCTGAAGGCGCCTCGTCCATAAGCGGATGGATCAAGTCTCCAGCGTCGAAATTCTGCGCCTTGGCGGCCCGAGCCGGAAAGGTTGGGAAATCGTTCGGTCGCTGCGTCATGTGCTCCTCGAGGCTTTTCTCTTCATGCACGTCTCATGCTGTTTGCGTCACTGCGGGCGCATTGTCCGCTTACCGCCATAAAAACTCAAGATAAGCCGCGTAATCATGAATTTTAATCTTATAAAATAATGTATTTTACACTTTACGTATTACGTAATTATGTCCATTATCGAACGCATCAGCTATGATCGCCTTGTATAAGCGACGCAAGACTGGGTTATCGGTACTGGAGGCTTAGGGAGGCGCTATGGCACGCAGTGGTATTCAGTACGAGGATGTACAACGTGCAGTCGATACTCTGTTAAAACGGCACGAGAACCCCAGCGTGCAGAAAATACGCGAAGTGCTGGGAACCGGCAGTTTCACTACCATCAGCGAGCACCTGCGTGAGTGGCGAACTCGCCGCGAGGAAAAGCGTGATTATCCTGCGGCTGCGGAATTACCCGAACCGTTGGAAGGATGGGCACAGACTCTGTGGGACAAGGCGCAGCAGCTGGCGGTCGAACAGCTTGCCCATTACCGGGAGGAAGCCGACCGCAGTATCAGTGCCGCGCAGGAGCAGGCTCGACAGGCACAGCGTGAAGCAGAGGATGCCGCTCAGCGGCTAGCCGCACTTAATGAACATCTTGGCCAGGTGCAGGCACGCCTTGAAGACAAAACAACCTTGTCCGCACGCCTGGAAAGCGAGCTTGAATCGACGCAGCAACGCGAAAAGAGTCTTGAGCAGCAGTTGGCAAAAGCCCAAGCTGAACATCATGCCGCCTCCCGGCACCAAGAACGGTTGCAGGCAGAACATCGTGAGTCGATAGAAGAATTGCAGCGCGACTATCAGGCGCGTCTTGCACAGGAGGAGCAGCGTCACGAGGCCGCGGAAGCCAGGCTCATGGCATTACTCGACGAGTCCCGCCAGGAGCGACAGGCTCAGGAAAAACAACACGTCAAACGTGTGGCTTCCGTGGAACAGCGTCTCGAGCGAATGGAACGGGAACTCACCGAACAGCGCAGGCTTTATACAGATGCGCGGGAGAACGAGCGCAAAGGCAGATGGGAACGACAGCGCCTGGGGGAACAGCTCGAAGCGGCTGAGACACGTGCGCAACAGGCCCAGCACGATAGATCTCGTCTCGAGCAAGACTATCGGCAGCTATGGGATACCTATCGGGAGTTGCAGCAGCGTCTCGCTCAAACGCCGCTGCCCCCTTTCGTCTACTAAAACCCAACCCCGTAACGCGCGGGCCAGCCTGGACAGAGTTTATTCAAAGAAACCCTGCCTCTTCATAGTAACGCCGCGCACCTTCATGTAACGGCGCGCTCAGAGCTTGCTTGACCATTTCCTCTTTGGTCAGGTTTCGAAAGGCGGGATGGAGGCGCTGAAACTGGTCGAAATGCTCGAATACCGCCTTGACGAGCCGATAAACCACATCCGCACTGACATCAGCGGACGTCACCAGCGTGGCTCTGACGCCAAACGTAGTCACATCTTCGGAGATGTCGGGGTACGTACCGGCAGGAATCGTCGTCACGCTATAGAACGGATAACGAGACAGCAGATGCTCCACTGCCTCGTCATTCACATTGACCAGATGCGCATCGCACTCTGCAATCACGTCCCGAATAGCATCGGAAGGATGCCCGACCACGTAGGTATAGGCATCGAGACGGTTTTCGCACAACAAGCGTGACATTTCCGAGGCCTTGAGCTCGGAAGCCAGCGCGAACATGTCGGTATCCCGGCCTTTTTCAGCAAGCAGTGTTTCCAGCGTCGCGCGTTGTCCCGATCCTGGATTGCCAATATTGACGCGCTTGTCTTCGAGATCATCAAACCCATGGATACCGCTCCCGCTGCCCGCCACCACGGTAAAGGGTTCCGGGTATAGCGAGAATACTGCGCGCAGTTTCTCGTAGGGGCCGATATCGCCGAACGCTCCTACGCCGTGGTAGGCGTTGTACTGCACGTCCGACTGAACGATTCCCAGTTCCAGCTCTCCGGTGCGGATCCCGTTGACGTTATAGACTGACCCGCCCGTCGTGGCCACGCTGCAACGCACACCGTGCTCTGTCGTATCCTGATTGATCAACTGGCAAATCGCCCCGCCGGCCGGATAATAGACGCCCGAGGTATCGCCGGTCCCGATACTGACTAATGAGGTATCCAAGGCGAACGCCCCGGGCGCAAACAAGCACAGGGTACAAGCCAGCGCCTTCAGGTATCGCATTCGACCCTCCAACAATATCTTATCGAGGCACCCTGGCGAACGAGCGTTACGCTTAAAATCCGCGCCTTCCAAGGGCATTCCCAGCGCTAAATCATATGCTCGCGAGCATAAATTTAATTAGCATTTACCGATAGTAGGCATTGGTAGCATCGCTGTGATCGGTAACGTCGCGAATGCCTGCCAGCTCGGGAATACGCTCCATCAGGGTCTTTTCCACCCCTTCCTTCAATGTCAGGTCGACGGCTGCACACCCCTGACAACCTCCCCCGAACTGAAGCACCGCGACACTCTCCTCGGTCAGTTGGATAAGCTTGATTTCACCACCGTGCGCGGCCAAGCCCGGGTTGATTTCGCTGTACAGAATATAATTGATGCGATCTTCCAACGGGCTGTCGGCATTGACCTTGGGCATCTTGGCATTGGGTGCCTTGATGGTCAGCTGCCCACCCATGCGATCCGGGTTGAAATCCACCACCGCCTCCTCAAGAAACGGCAAGCTGTTCTTATCCAGGAAGACGGTGATCTTTTCCAGTGCCAGGCGCTCATCGGTGGGCTCTTCTTCACCAGGGCGGCAGTAGGCCAGACAGGTTTCGGCGTAAGGCGTACCCGGTTGAGTGATGAAGACACGCACGGCGATATCCGACACGCTCTGCTTTTCAAGCAGTTCGGCAAGATACCCTTGAGCGTTGTCGGTAATCTGAATTGCTTGGCTCATAAATCTTGCACTCCGGAGTGAGAATAGTACTTATGGTAAGAAAAACCCCGTGCAGACACAATCCCGAGTGAATTGCTAGGGTATAGCCCCATGCCCTGCGGGGGGCGCTTTCTGCTACCATAGCGGTCAATTTCGATAGCCCATCATGCTGTCTACAAGAACGAATCGATACTGCCGGAGACCCAAACACCGTCATGGCTGCCGCTAATGCTTCCTTGCCTTTTGCTTCACCCGTTTTTCAGACGCTAACCGAAAGCTTGACCCATAGGATCCTGCTGCTTGACGGTGGCATGGGCACCATGCTGCAAAGCTATCGGCTCGCCGAAGCGGATTTCCGTGGCGCCCGTTTCGCCGACTGGTCCTCTGAACTACAGGGCAACAATGACCTGCTGGCGTTAACCCGCCCGGATGTGGTGCGCGATATTCATCGTGCCTACCTTGAGGCCGGGGCCGATATTGTCGAAACCAATACGTTCAACAGCACTCGGCTATCGCAGTCCGACTATGGCATGGAATCCCTGGTGGGCGAGCTCAATTTCGAGTCGGCACGCCTCGCCCGAGAAGTATGCGATGCGGTTGCCGAGGAAACGGGGATGCCGCGCTATGTCGCCGGTGTGTTGGGGCCGACAAGCAGGACCGCCTCGCTTTCGCCGGATGTCAACGATCCCGCTAAGCGTAACGTTACCTTCGATGCGCTGCGCGAGAACTATCTTGAGGCCGCCGAAGCCTTAATCAAGGGTGGCAGCGATCTGATCATGATCGAGACCATCTTCGATACACTCAATGCCAAGGCGGCTATCTATGCCTTGGAGGAACTGTTCGAGACGCTGGGCCGGCGCCTTCCGGTCATGATCTCGGGGACGATTACCGACGCCTCGGGGCGCACGCTCTCCGGACAGACCACGGAAGCGTTCTGGAATTCGATCCGGCATGCCCAGCCGCTGTCGGTGGGCCTCAACTGCGCACTGGGCGCCGATGATCTACGCCCTTACCTAGAGGAACTGTCTCACAAGGCGGATACTTTCGTTTCGGCTCACCCCAATGCCGGTTTGCCCAATGAGTTCGGTGAGTACGACCAGACGCCCGACGAGATGGCTACCATCATCCGCGAGTTCGCCCATAGCGGACTGGTCAATATTATCGGCGGTTGCTGCGGCACGACGCCGGAGCATATTTCGGCCATTCGTGAAGTTGTGGATGGCGTTGCACCGCGAGTCGTACCACAGCGAACTCGCGCCTGCCGCCTGTCGGGCCTGGAGCCCTTCAATGTCGAAGCGGATTCGCTGTTCGTCAATGTCGGCGAACGCACCAATGTCACGGGCTCCGCACGTTTCAAGCGCCTGATCAAGGACGAGGATTACACCACTGCGCTGGAAGTCGCTCTCGAACAGGTCGAAAACGGCGCTCAGATCATCGATATCAATATGGATGAGGGCATGCTCGATTCTCAGGAAGCGATGGTGCGCTTTCTGAATCTGATCGCCTCGGAGCCGGATATCTCTCGCGTCCCGATCATGATCGACTCCTCCAAGTGGGAAATCATCGAGGCAGGCCTGAAGTGCATTCAGGGCAAACCGGTCGTCAATTCCATTTCGATGAAAGAAGGCGAAGCGGCGTTTCGCCAGCAGGCCATCGCCTGTCGACGCTATGGAGCCGCTATCGTGGTCATGGCGTTCGACGAGCAGGGGCAGGCCGATACTTTCGCCCGCAAGACCGAAATCTGTCGGCGAGCCTATCAGCTACTGGTAGACGAGATTGGCTTTCCGGCCGAAGACATCATCTTCGACCCTAATATTTTTGCCATCGCCACCGGCATCGAAGAACACAACAACTATGCCGTCGATTTCATCGAAGCGACGCAGTGGATCACCCAGAATCTGCCTCATGCGATGGTCTCCGGCGGCGTTTCCAACGTGTCCTTCTCGTTTCGGGGCAACAACCCGGTACGCGAAGCGATCCACTCCGCCTTTCTCTACCATGCCATCCGTGCCGGGCTGACGATGGGAATCGTCAATGCCGGTCAGCTGGCGGTTTATGATGACTTGCCGACAGAGCTGCGTGACGCCGTCGAGGATGTCGTACTCAACCGGCGTGATGATGCCACGGAGCGGCTGCTGGATATCGCTGAGAAGTACAAGGGCGACGGCGGCACCGGGGAAAAGAAGGAGAATCTGGAGTGGCGCTCATGGCCGGTCGAGAAGCGTATCGAGCATGCCCTGGTCAAGGGCATCACGGTGTATATCGATGAGGATACCGAAGAGGCCCGCGTAAGAGCCAAGCGCCCTATCGAGGTTATCGAAGGTCCGCTCATGGATGGCATGAACGTCGTTGGCGATCTGTTCGGCGCAGGCAAGATGTTCCTGCCTCAGGTGGTAAAATCGGCCCGGGTCATGAAGCAGGCCGTGGCGTTGCTCATCCCGTATATCGAGGCGGAAAAGAGCGAGGACACCCAGGCCAAGGGCAAGATCGTCATGGCGACCGTCAAGGGCGACGTACATGACATCGGCAAGAACATCGTCGGGGTAGTGCTGCAGTGCAACAATTACGACGTGGTCGACCTCGGTGTCATGGTGCCCGCCCAGAAGATCCTGCAAACCGCGATTGACGAGAAGGCCGATATCATCGGTCTATCGGGGCTGATTACACCCTCGCTGGATGAGATGGTGAGCGTCGCCAAGGAAATGCAGCGACAAGGATTCGAGTTGCCACTACTGATTGGCGGCGCCACGACTTCCAAGGCGCATACCGCCGTCAAGATCGAGCCTCAGTATCAGCATCCAGTCGTCTATGTCACCGATGCCTCGCGTGCCGTCGGGGTCGCCGGAAGGCTGCTCTCGCCGGGTCTGCGCGACGCCTATGTCGCGGACATTCGCGCCGAGTATGAAAAGGTGCGCGAGCGAAACGCCAAGCGTCGTCCCAAGGCGGCGGACCTTTCTTACGCCGAAGCCCGAAAAAGGCGCTTTCGCGCCGACTGGGACAACCATTCGCCGGTGGCCCCGACATTTACCGGTGTCAGGGTTTTTGACGATTACGATCTGGAGGAGTTGGTCGAGCGTATCGATTGGACGCCCTTCTTCATGAGCTGGCAGCTGGCGGGTAAATACCCCAAGATTCTCGAGGATGAGATCGTCGGCGAAACGGCCCGCAGCCTGTTTGCCGATGCTCAGAGCATGTTGCGCAAGCTGATCGAGGAAAAACACCTCACTGCGAGCGGAGTGATTGGATTCTGGCCGGCCAATAGCGTGGATGATGACGTCATCGAGGTTTACACCGATGATTCTCGAACTCAGGTACTGACGCACCTGCATCATATCCGTCAACAGATGACCAAGAATCGCGATGGCATCTGTTACAGCCTGGCTGACTTCATCGCTCCCAAGGAGAGCGGCAAACCTGACTGGATCGGCGGCTTTGCGGTCACCACCGGACATGGCGCCGACGAACTCGCCAAGCGCTACGAGCAGGCGGGAGACGATTACAGTGCGATCATGGTCAAGGCTTTGGCGGACCGCCTTGCCGAAGCCTTTGCCGAGCGCCTGCATGAGCGCGTACGTAAGGAGCTATGGGGGTATGTCCCCGACGAAACGCTCGATAACAATGCGTTGATTGCGGAAAAGTACCAGGGCATCCGCCCCGCTCCCGGCTACCCGGCCTGCCCGGACCATACCGAAAAGGCCACCCTGTTCCAATTGCTGGACGTCACCGCTAATACCGGCATGATTCTGACTGAAAACTTCGCCATGTGGCCGGCAGCAGCTGTCTCAGGCTGGTATTTCTCGCATCCGCAGTCGAAGTATTTCTCGACGGGCAAGATCACGCGGGATCAGGTCGAAGCGTTGGCGGAGCGCAAGGGAATGCCCCTCGCCGAAATGGAACGCTGGCTGTCTCCGGTGCTTTCCTACGATATCGATTGAATAATGCCAGATCGTCTCTTCAGCACCTCCGACTGTCGGCTCTTTGACAAGATCCGTTCGGAGGTGCTTGTTCACCTGGGAATCGCTAGGGACGAGCCAGACCAGACGTGCCGATTTGGCCATAAATCGGCCGTGGCTACTTTCTTCTCAAGTTAAGTTTTTATAACATATACTCAAGCATGCATTGAATGCTTATTCACTAATAGAATATAAGGCAGAGTATGCTGCCGCTCTGCTTCGGCCATTCTGACTAGTAGGACATGCCTGAATGTATCGGTACGACACGTATGACCAGACGCTCGTAAATGAGCGCGTTGCGCAGTTCCGCGATCAGATGGACCGCTATCTCGGCGGACGCTTGAGCGAAGGTGAGTTTCTGCCACTGCGCCTGCAGAACGGCCTCTACATTCAGCGCCATGCTCCGATGCTACGTATCGCCGTCCCCTACGGCATGCTATCCAGCCATCAGCTGCGCACCCTAGCCGATATCACGCGCCGTTATGATCGAGGCTATGGCCACTTCACCACTCGCCAGAATATTCAGCTCAACTGGCCCAAGCTGGAAGAGGTTCCTGACATACTCGCCGAGTTGGCCAAGGTGCAGATGCATGCCATCCAGACGAGTGGCAACTGCATTCGCAATACGACCAGCGACCAGTTCGCGGGGATTGCCAATGACGAAGTCGAAGATCCACGCCCTTGGTGCGAGCTGATTCGTCAATGGTCGACGCTGCATCCCGAGTTTGCTTACCTGCCACGCAAGTTCAAGATTGCCGTGACCGGTGCCCGGCAGGATCGTGCGGCCATTCAAGTGCATGATATCGGAATCCGCTTGTGGAAGAACGATGCCGGAGAACTCCGGGCCCGTGTCCTCGCGGGGGGTGGCCTGGGACGTACCCCGATGATCGGGGATGTGGTGCGTGACGATCTGCCCTGGCAGCATCTGCTGACGTATCTCGAAGCCATCGTCCGGGTGTATAACCAATTTGGCCGGCGCGACAATAAGTTCAAGGCGCGTATCAAGATATTGGTCAAGGCCTTGGGGATCGACGAATTCCGGCGTCGTGTCGATGCGGAGTGGGCGCATATGAAGGATGGGCCGCAGACACTGAATGAGGACATCGTCGCCACGGCCCGTGCCCATTTTCCCGAGCCTGATCGCCGTCAGGTCAGTGAGACGGCCAACGTCGAATACGAAAGGCTCCGCGCGGAGAACCGCCACTTCGCACGCTTTGTCACCAACAACGTGACCGAGCACAAGGTCCCCGGTTATAAAGCAGTGACTCTCTCACTCAAGCGCCGCGAACACGCTCCTGGTGATGTTACCGCGGATCAGATGGAAGCCATTGCCGACCTGGCCGACGCCTTCAGCTTTGGCGAAGCGCGTGTCACCCATGAACAGAACCTGGTGTTGTCGGACGTGCCGGTGGACGAGATCGAAGCCCTGTGGCACAAGCTCGAGGCCTTGGGCATGGCCAATCCCACCGTGGGCACACTGGCCGATATTATCTGTTGTCCCGGCGGCGATTATTGTGCCCTGGCCAATGCGGTATCCATACCCATCGCGCAGGCCATTCAGGAACGTTTCGAGAGCCTTGATTTCCTTTACGACCTGGGACCGCTCGATCTGAACATTTCCGGTTGCATGAATGCCTGTGGCCACCACCATGTCGGTAACATCGGCATTCTTGGAGTCGACAAGAAAGGCGAGGAGTATTACCAGATTTCGCTAGGGGGCAGCGCGAACGATGACGCCACGCTGGGCAAGATCCTGGGCCCCTCCTTTTACCGCGAAGATGTCCCCGAGGTGATCGACAAAGTCCTCAAAGTCTACGTCGAGCAGCGCCAAGAGGACGAGCGTTTCCTCGATACCTACCGTCGTATCGGTCTCAAGCCATTCAAGGAGCGGGTTTATGCTTAACAGCCTGCCTGACAACACGCCCGGTCACACCCAAACGCTGCTCAAGCTTGGGCAGCCGGCAGAAGATACGTGGTTTCTTTCACGAGATGCCGAGGTCCTGCCTGAGAAACGCCCCGCTATCGTGCCGTTGGCACTGTGGCGTGAGGCTGAAAATTCGGCCCAATTGGCACCTTGGCTGCCCAGCGATAGTGACCTTTCGGTTGAGCTCGCCTCCCGTCTCGAAGAGGCCCCTCTCGTGGCGATCGATTTCCCGGTGTTCACCGACGGGCGTGGCTACACGTTGGCGCGTTTGTTACGCGAGCGCTTTCATTATCAAGGTGAGGTGCGGGCCATCGGTGATGTGCTAGTCGATCAACTGTACTACATGACGCGCTGCGGCTTCGATGCACTGGCCCTGCGTGAAGACCAGCAGCTTGATGATGCGCAACGGGCACTGAGCGCCTTCAGTATTAGCTACCAACCGGGAATCGATAGCGATGAGCCTTTATTCACGCGTCGCTTGCGCGAAGCAGCCCTCAAGTAATTGAACTATCAACGCAAAAAGCCTCGCGATGAACGAGGCTTTTATGTAATCGACGTAACCGCGTTGAGTTATCCACCCCGCCGCTTTTGCTGAATCTCGCGATTTCGCGCACGTGCGCGTTCGGATTTGCGCAGCATGACGTAAGTGGCTCCCAATCCTCCGTGTGCGGCATGTGCCGAAGCATAAGCTTGAACGTTTTCGAATTGCATCAGCCATTTGGCGACATAAGAGCGTACGACATTGGCATGGCTAGCCATATCCTTTCCCCGTCCGTGCACGACCATCACGCAGCGTAGGTCATGTGCCTGGGCCTCGGTAACGAACTTAAACAGTTCACGTCGGCACTCGATGAGCGGCATCTTCTGAATATGCAGGCGAGCCTCGGGAGGATAGCCCCCCTGGCGCAAGCGATCGAGCACCGCAGTTTGAATGCCATCACGCCGGTGCTCAATCGGATCATGTGAAGGCAATAGTTCCACAAACTCATCGGAAAGAAAATTATCGTCTCCCAGAGAAGCCTGGGCACTTTCTCTTTTTGCTAGCTGGGCTTCTGAAGGGGATCTTTGCGATACGTCTCTTATATCGGCCCGATCCAGCCCCTTGGTCAATGGCTGGATGTCCCCTCCCATGGCGCGACGGAAATCCCAATCATCACTTCTTGCGGATTGATTCACCGGCTCTCTCCTCGCAACTGTTCCCATCTATTGGAGCGTGAGTTCTAGTTTGGGTTCCTCATTGGCTACTTAATATGGCATCTTTTATTGACTGAATTTCAATGATTTATGTTAACTTGGATTTTAAGATTTATTGATTTGATATAAAAAGATAACGGTATAAATGCTTTATTGATCTCATTTTATGGCGCGCGACTCGACTATAAGACTTCCCAAGGACTTTTGTGTTGCATGTCGCTGATTTTCACAGCCTTCCAACAACGCATCATAAAGCAGCTGAAGTCGGGGCAACGGTACGCTGTCAAGCTCAGGGATCGGCCAAGGTATCGCTTGAATCAATTCCCATAGCGTCATGGTATCCAGGTCACGCGATAGCACCCAACTGCCGTCGCCGGTTTGTGTTGCAATGCCGATCGCGGCCAAAGGCTCCATGATCCGATGATTATGGTTGCCCAGACGCGAGACCAAGGTCTTGTCACGCAAGGGACGGCCATCTACGTGAGCATCACGCAACAGGACCACGACTCCCAGCGCCTGCCAGAAATCCGGCCATTGTTGCCAATCGGCTTGCTGCCTCTCTCCCAGCCAGGCCGTCAGTTCTGCCCCTAGCAGTACAATTGCCCATAGCAGGAATACCCAGACCAGAAACAGCGGGACGGTGGCAAAAGCGCCATAGATGACCTGGTAGGTGGGAAAGGAGGAGACATAAAAGGAAAAGCCGCTTCTGGCCAGTTCCAGCGCCAGAGCCGCTGTCGCCGCGCCGATCACGGCATGGCGTAGCCGGACGCGGCAATTAGGCACCGCCATGTAAATGAACAGAAAAGCCATGAAGCTCAACAGCAAAGGCAAGACACGTAATACGTTGGCCAGCCCTCCCAACAACGACGCCGCACCGCGAAAAACGTTCAGCGATGCCAGATAGGAGGACAGCAGGAAGCCCGAGCCCACAAGCAAGGGGCCGAGCGTGAGCACCGTCCAGTACAACAGAAAGCTTGCCAACCCTCGACGGCTGTGGCGTACCCGCCAAATAGTGTTGAACGCATGCTCGACCGTAACCATCATCAAGACCGACGTCACAAACAGAAACAGCAGCCCCACCCCGGTGAGGTTGCGGGCCTGCGAGGAAAAATCGCGCAGATACTCCAGCACCGTAGTGCCCGTGGTGGGCACAAACTGGCGGAATACCAAGGACTGAATCTGCTCGCTGACGCCTTGAAAGCTGGGGATGCCCGACAGCATGGCGTACAACACTGTCATAAACGGCACGACGGCAAACAGTGTCGTGTACGTCAGCGCCGAAGCGGTCTTCAAGCCATCATGCTCGTCGAAGCGCTGGATCAGGATACGAACAATCCGGAAAGGACCTTGAATCCAGGCGGGATGGGGGAGTTGTGGCCGTCGCATAGGGCGCTCTACAATGCTTCCTAATTGCTTGATTTATCGAATCGTATCGACCGGAGTTGGGCATGCCTGAATTTATAATGTATCACAATCCCCGCTGCTCCAAGTCTCGGGAAGCCCTAGCATTGCTAGAATCGCGTGGCGTTGAGTTTCGACTGCACCGCTATCTGCAGGAGCCGCTTGATGAGCAAACACTACGCGAACTGGCGTTACGTCTCGATCAAGGCAGCGCCGCGCTGCTGCGCGCCAATGAGGCGGATTGGAAAGCCCTCGGCCTCGACACACCCAGCGAGGAACAGCGCCTGCTCGCCATTGCCGACAACCCCCGCTTGATGCAGCGCCCTATTCTGGATCGTGGTGACCGGGCCATCGTTGGCCGCCCTCCCGAAGCGATTCTCGAACTTCTCAAGTGACTTCATCTGCCGACCTGCCCCCTCCGGTAGCGATAAAGGAATCCAATATGCCTCAGTCAGCCAGTGATCGTCCCTATATCCTTGTGCTGTATTACTCCCGACACGGCGCCACTCGCACTCTCGCCGAGCAAATGACCGCCGGGGTCGAGAGCGTTGCCGGCATCGCCGCACGGCTGCGTACCGTGCCAGAGGTGTCGCCGACCTGCGAGGCCGTCGAGCCTTCCATTCCTGCTGAAGGGGCCGTATACGTCGATGAAGACGATTTGCGAGGCTGCGCCGGCCTTGCCCTGGGAAGCCCTACGCGCTTCGGCAATATGGCAGCACCGCTTAAATACTTTCTGGATATGACCAGCACGTTATGGATGAACGGAGCGTTGGTTGACAAGCCTGCTACCGCCTTTACCTCCACGGCCAGCCTGCATGGCGGACAGGAAAGTACACTACTCACCATGCTGGTCCCTCTGCTTCATCACGGTATGGTCTATGCGGGTGTTCCGTATAGTGAAACCACGCTGCTTTCCACCCAAAGTGGCGGAACTCCCTACGGCACCAGCCACGTCGCTGGGGCGCGTGGCGAAAATGACGTCACCCGTGATGAGCGAACCCTGGCACATGCCCAAGGGCGCCGAGTGGCCAGGCTCGCTCTGGCTCTGGCCTCGCTGCGCCAGGAGGCATGATGCGCCAGCTATTCGATCGCATGGAACACACCCATGGCCTCGATACCGTCACCCGACGGGCCCGGCAAGGCGTCTGGGTTGGCTTCACGGCCCTCATTATCTTGCTGCTGCTGGGAGGCCTGGAGCTTTATCGAAGCGGACAGTCCAGCCTGGCGCCGATACTGGTGCGAATACTGCCGCTACTGCTGTTTCTGCCCTCGATTCTGACCCAGCGCCCTCGAGGCCACGCCTGGCTGGCTTTCGTCAGCCTACTCTATTTCATGCAAGGTACCATGATCGCCTCCCTGCCTGACAAGACTTGGTTGGGTCTGCTTGAAATAGCCGCCTCGTTGCTGCTGTTTGTCGCCTCAATGAGCTTCGCGCGCTGGCGCAGCCGCCAACTCCGGCAGTGACATTGACCAGTGCGTTAATCCTGCTGATGCTGCTGACCAGCATCGTGGCGAGTCTGCTGGATGCTCCGTTGTGGCCCGCGGCCGTATTGGGCTGGTGGGCCACTTGTCGGCTGTGGCCAGGCTTGCCGCGAACCTCCCGCCGTCAGTCGGCCTGGCTGGGCGGAATCGGTCTATTGATCTGGAGCCTGGCCCTACTAAGGGGAACGCCCAACTCATTGATCCATGCCTTCGCCATCAACCAGCCGTTGTTGATGATGTTTGCCGGCGTCAGCTTCCTGGCCATGGCCAGGCCCGCCGATACCGTTACGGCCCACCACACGCAAGGCAGCTTGTGGGGCACTCTGCTGGGTGTGCATCTTTTCGGTGCAGTGATCAACCTGTCGGTACTGTTCCTGTTCGGCGATCGCATGCAGCGCAGCGGTGTACTGAACAAACAGCAAGCCATCGTGCTGGGCCGGGCCTTTCCTGCCGCTGCCGCCTGGTCACCGTTTTTTGTGGCCATGGGGGCCGCGCTGACCTACGTACCCGGCCTAGACTATCTTGAGTTACTGCCGTGGGGGCTGATGAGTGCGGCTCTGCTGCTTGGGCTCGTGGCGTTTGAGGCTCGGCGAGGCGAAGCCCCCTTTATCGGTTATCCGCTACAACCCCAGGCCCTGCTGCTACCGGGCGTTCTGGCCTTGGCGGTAATCGGTGTTCATCATTTTTGGCCAGCTCTTTCGATTCTTCTGATCATCAGCGTCGCGGCCCCCTTTTTTGCCATATTGATGCTGCCTAGAACGCAGCGTAATGCTCGGCTACGATTCCAGTTGCAGGAAGGCCTGCCCCGGCTTGCGCCGCAGTTTGCGCTGTTTCTGGCCGCCGGGCTACTTTCTAGCGGACTTGCCGCATTGCTCGCCAGTTGGCCCGGCAATCCCCCGCTACCCATCGATCACTTCACTCACCTGCATGCCTGGATAACGCTAGGAATGATCGTAGCATTGGCCTTTGTCGGCATTCACCCATTGGTCTCCATCGTGACCTTGGCCCCGTTACTTGCGCCATTGGGCCCGGATCCTACTCTGCTGGGCATGCTATATTTGATGGGTTGGGCACTGGGGACCGGGAGCAGCCCCCTGTCAGGCAGCAACCTGGCGCTGAGCGTACGCTATGGCATTGCGGCCCGAGATCTGCTGCGGTGGAATTTTCCTTACGCTGTCTTGGGCTGGCTGGCGTGTGGCTCGGTGTTCGCCCTACATGCCTGGGCCGGGCCACATTCTCCTGGCGCTTTTTAAGACGTCTCGTAACCGCCAAAACCTGGGCCTTGCGCTGCCGGCAATCACCGGGCCTGCAAGTTGTATTACGACGAATATCGTGCCGATTGACCATGCCGGGTAACGGCTGTCTCGTTTAGTTCACCAGCCAGACGATCAATGCCGCCACGCCGGCCGATATGACCCAGGCGCGCCATGATGGAACCTCATCACGCATTTCACCTACCGCTTCGGCGCCGACAGTCTTGCGTCCGGTTATCATCGCCATGATGAGTGATTCGCCTTGCAGCCGATGCAGCAGAACGGCGATAACATGAAGTGCCACCAGCCAGAGCAGTACATTGACATTGCTCCGGTGCAGCCACATCAAAGTATCAGCGGTATCGCCGGACACTCTTGTCGCCAACGGGCCGTCAAAAAAAATATCGTCTGAGGCGAAAAGCCCCGTGACGGCTTGCAAGGTCAGGGAGAGCAACATGGCCAGCACCATCCAGCCACCTAAGGGGTTATGCCCGACATAACGCGGAGCATTGCCCTTCAAGAAGGCTAGCGCATAACGCAGACCCTCAGCTGGCGTAGCCAGCAGGTTCCCCCAGCGAGCATAACGACTTCCGGCAAAGCTCCAGATCCAGCGAAAGGCGACCAGCCCCAGTACGACATACCCTGCCCGCGCATGCCATTCGATGGGAAAGTCGAACAGGGTAGCGTCGGTGGTGCCGGTGTACCACAACAGTATCAGGGCCAACACCAGCCCCCAGTGAAACAGCCTTATCGGCATATCCCATACCCGGATACGCCGTGGTGCCGCAGTCCGCGGTTCCTGCATCGTTCCCCCCTAGCCCATCGTTTTATCAGTGCTTCACTATATAATGGCATGCCAAGACCGGCGGCATCGCCTCGAGGCCATGCGTTGCAATCTACCGGCGATCTCCCCCCACCGATCATGAGCGATTTTACAGGAAATCCGACGTGTCCAGCTTTTCTGCACCCACCGTATCGTGGCGCGATGCCGCCATACGCACCTTGCCCGTCATGTTTGGCTATCTGCCGTTGGGGGCGGCGTTTGGAATTCTCTTCAGCCAGCTCGGCTATCCCTGGTGGGCCGCACTGTTGATGTCGTGCATCGTATATGCCGGTGCCGGTCAGTTCCTTGCCGTCACCCTGCTCGCCAACCATGCCGGCTTGCTGGAGGTGATCGTCGCCACGTTCATGCTGAACTCGCGCCACCTCTTTTACGGATTGTCGCTGATCGAACGGTTCAAGCATGCGGGCTGGCGCAAGATCTATCTGATCTTTGCATTGACCGATGAAACCTATTCCCTGCTGACATCACATCCACGCCTTGGCGAACAGCATCGACAGCAGGATCATCGCATGGCCTTGCGTGTCAGCGCCCTCAATCAACTCTGGTGGGTACTGGGTACCGTGACCGGAGCACTGGCCGGTGTCACGTTGAGCTTCGACAGCCAGGGCATCGAATTTGCGCTGACGGCCCTTTTCATCGTCCTCACCCTTGAGCAGGCCAGTCGACTACGACAGGTTCTGCCCTTCGCCATCGCATTGGCCTGCGGCATCGGTGCCATTGTTCTGCTACCTGAACGCCACCTTCTGCTGGGAGCGATCGCTGCCGCCAGCCTGATACTCCTGGCGCAGTATCGGTTTACGCCACGCCCCGCGTCCAGGAGACAAGCATGAGCCTTTCGCAACTGTTACTGGTGATTGTGGCCTGCGCGCTGGCGACTTTTGCCACTCGAGTGTTGCCTTTCATCGCACTTTCACGTCACGCCGAACATCCACTGGTTCTTCACCTCGGTCGTTACTTGCCCCCGGCGGTCATGCTCATTCTCGTCATCTACGCGTTGCGTGATTTGCGGCTGCTGGAGGATGGCCTGATCAATCTGGCGCCCAATGGCTTGCCTACCCTACTGTCCTCGCTCACTGTAGTGGTCATGCATCTCTGGCGGCGCAACGCCCTGCTATCCATCGTCTGCGGCACTGGGCTCTACATGTTCATGGTCCAAACCGGCTGGATTGGGTTCCGATAATGTCAAGGCCCGCCGCCATCCGAGAAATCAAGGTTGAGCCTTCTCCATTCCACAGCGAAGATAAAGCCTAAATCCTAGGAGAACACCATGAACCGCGATATCGCCGATATCCGACGCGACTACTCGGGAGACCACCTCGATCCCTCCGCCAGTCCCGACCTCCCCATGGCATTGTTCGAGCAGTGGTTTCAGCTTGCCCATGCCCGCGAGGGGGGAGATGCCAATGCCATGACGCTGGCTACTGTCGATAGTCAGGGTTACCCCCATGCTCGTATCGTGCTGCTCAAGGGCTTGGATGAGCAGGGCGTGGTGTTTTACACCAACTATCAAAGCCACAAGGGCAGCGAACTGGCCAATGTGCCCAAGGCAGCCGTCGTATTCTGGTGGCCCAGTCTGCAGCGCCAAGTGCGCATTGAGGGAAGCGTGGAGCAGGTCGGCCCCGAGAATTCAGACCATTACTTTCATAGCCGTCCACGTGACAGCCAACTGGGCGCCTGGATATCACAGCAAAGTGTCGAGATTCCTGACCGGGAATGGCTCGAGGAGCGTAAGCTACGCTTCGAGCAGGTTTACGACGGTCAGGACATTCGCCGCCCTCCGCATTGGGGGGGCTACCGCGTAAGACCCACCATGTTCGAGTTCTGGCAGGGCCAGCCGAGCCGACTGCACGACCGGCTGCGGTATCTGCGCCAAGACGATAGCTGGCTTAAAGTGCGCCTGGCACCCTGAAAACCTGCCATCCCGAAAAATGAAGGCCCGATCCGCAAACGGATCGGGCCTTTAACGTTACGCCCTGCCAGCCGGCAAGGCATGACAACAGAGGAAGCGCTTAGCTATTGCAGCCTTGGGTCCACTGGGCAACCACATCAGAATGCTCTTCAACCCATTGCTGGGCATTCGCGTAGGGATCGGCATCCTCTTCCTGGTTCATGAGCATGACCTCACCCATCTGCTCCGGCGTCCACTCGAAGTTGTCCAGAATACAGTAGGCCTGCGGCATGTCTTCCTTGAGTCCCTTGCGTGCGACGGTGTGGATCTGCTCAGCGCCACCGTAGACATTCTTGGGGTCTTCAAGGTACTTCAGGTCCCAACGGGCAAACATCCAATGCGGTGTCCAACTGGTCACGACGATATCTTCATGGTTCTTGATCGCCGTATCCAGAGCGGCCGTCATGGTCGCGCCACTTCCCGAGCGCAGGTCAACCTCGTCCTCCAGATCGTAATCCTCTAGAACCTGCTCGGTAAGCCCCATCAGCCCCGCCCCCGGATCGATGCCGATGATCTCGCCATTGTAGAGATCGGCCTTGTCATCCAACTCATCGATGGAAGCGATTTCGGTATAGGCAGGCACCACCAAGCCCAGCTTGGTGCCGTCCAGGTTCGGCCCTAGATCGACGACCTTGTCCGCGACCCTGTCGAGATAATCCTGGTGCGTGGTAGGCAGCCATGCCGCGACCATGGCATCTGCATCGTTGTAAGCCACGGCCTGCCACATCGCGGCGGCCGACAGGGAGGACATATCCACATCGAAGCCCTGCTGCTCCAGCACCGCGCGAACCACATTCGTGGACGCCACTTCAGAAGCCCACTCCACGTAGGCCAGATTGACCGTCCCCTTGCTGTCCTGGGCCTGAACCATGCCAGCCCCGAGGCTCATCCCTGCCGCCGTCATCAATGCGCCGAAACGAATCGCTTGCGTCTTTGCGTTGCGTGTCATCTTCTTCCCCTTCTCTATCATTGGATGGGTGTTGAATGAGGCTATTGTTTCGAGCTGGGTCGGCATGAAATAGCCTCTGGGCGTCTTACTGCGCCTTTTTGCCGCGAACGGTCTGCGTCAGGCGATCCAACAGCATTGCCAGGATCACGACGGCAATACCCGCCTCGAACCCGTCTCCGGGACGCAGGCGCTGAATGGCCCGCCAGACTTCGCTACCCAGACCGTCGGCGCCGATCATGGCTGCGATGACCACCATCGACAGCGCCAGCATAATGGTCTGGTTGATGCCCGCCATCACCGTCGGCAGCGACAACGGCAACTGGATCTTGAATAGCTTCTGGCTACGGGTCGAGCCAAAGGCATCCGCAGCCTCGATCAGTTCCTTGGGAACCTGGCGAATCCCCAGGGTGGTGAAACGAATCGCCGGCGGCATGGAGAAGATCACCGTTGCGAAAATGGCCGAGACCGAGCCGATTCCGAAAAAGGGAATGGCGGGGATCAAGTACACAAAGGCCGGCATGGTCTGCATGAAATCCAGTACCGGCATGATCACCCTATAGAAACGGTCGGAAAGCGCCGCGAATATCCCCAAGGGCAGCGCGATGACCACAGCGACCAGCGTGGCGATCACCACCAGCGTCAACGTCTCGATCATCGGGTCCCAGAGATCGAGATTCCAGATCAGTAGCAGGCCGAGTACCGAACCGATGGCCAGGCGGACCCCGGAGAGGCGCCAGCACAACAAGGCGACAAGCGCCATCAACGACCACTCGGGCAGCCACATCAGCGTATCGTTGAGGAAATTGATCCCGGTTTGGGTCACCCGGGAAATGCCGCGCGTCACCGATGAGTATTCGGTGGTAAGAAAATCCAGGCCGCTTTCAATCCAGTCGCCCAGCGGTATGTGAGGTACGTCGATCGCCATCAGTGGTCTCCCGCTTCTGCCAACTCAGCCAGTACGGCTCCCTTCACGACTACGCCCAGCAGACGCTGCCCTTCATCCACCACTGCAATCGGATAGCTATTGTCGCCAAATAGCGCGAATAGGTTATGCAGCGGCTCATCAGGCCCCACCTTGTGAAAGTCCTGACGGAGCTGGTCGCTTATCGAAGTCTTACCCGCCTTGGCTGCCTGGTCGGCCGCTTCGGCATCGACGATGCCCAACAGGGTCCGGTCACGACGGGTCACGTAAATCGAGTCGAGCCCATGTTCACGCATCTTGTGAAGTACGGTGCGCGGCCCGTCATCTTCGCGTGCGGTGGCCCGCACCGAGCGCATGGCGCTGCTGGCGGTCAATATGCGTGACATGTCGACGCCTTCGATAAAACGTGCAACATATGCATCGGCCGGGTTGGTGAGTATCTCTTCGGGCGTACCGATCTGCACGATCTCGCCGTCCTTGAGCAGAATGATGCGGTCACCGATACTGAGCGCTTCATCAAGATCGTGAGTGATGAAGATCGTGGTCTTCTTCATGCGGTTTTGCAGTTCGAGAAGCTCTTGCTGCATATCCTTGCGGATCAGCGGATCGAGCGCCGAGAAGGCTTCATCCATCAGCAATACGGTAGAGTCGTTGGCCAGGGCCCGCGCCAGACCCACGCGTTGTTGCATCCCGCCCGACAGCTGATTCGGATAAGCGTCCTCCCAACCGTCCAACCCGACCTGTTTCAAGGCATTGCGCGCTCGTTCCTGACGGACGGCTTTGTCCACTCCCTGAATTTCCAGACCATACTCGGCGTTATGCTGCACGGTGCGATGCGGAAACAACGCAAAATTCTGAAATACCATGGAGAAGTGTTTACGCCGACATTGCAGGAGCTGCTTGTCGTTCAGTTTGGAGACATTCTCGTCATCGATGATGATGTCGCCTTCGGTCGGCTCGATCAGGCGGTTGAGGCAGCGAATCAGGGTCGATTTACCGGATCCGGAAAGCCCCATGATCACCAGTAGCTCACCTTCGTAAACGTCGAAGCTGATATTCGATAATCCCAGCGTCTGGCCGGTCTTCTCGAGGATGTCGGGACGTTTTAGTCCTTGGTTGCGTAGCTCAAGGGCTTTTTTCGGATGATTGCCGAAAACCTTGCTGAGCCCGTGGACGTGAATCTTGGTGTTTGTCTCGTGCGTATCGGTCATAGCCTGCCTGTTAGCTCATGGCACAAGCGCGTATTGCTGCAATCGGTGTGCAACGATAGCCCTGCGCCAAGGTATAACGTTAGGTTATCTTTTGTTTCGCATCATACATTCTTATTGATTAGCCTACAATTAAAAACATCTGATGATTAATTGACGGTTCAATAACCGCTTCGCGGCTCTTCCGTCCCTGCAAGCCGCGCAAGGAAGACCAAAAAAAGCCACCCATTGGGTGGCTGGAGATCATGATGTCTGGGATTCCAATCGGTGTCGCTGCCAGTCGCTCACCGGCTCGTTAAGCCTGAGCACGGCATCTACAACCTGCTCCTCCATGTTGTACCGACAGGTGAAGCCAAGATGCTTCATCAGGGCCCGCATAGGATGGTTATCGACCATGATCTTGCCTTCCATTTCCAGCGTGCCCACCCCCTTGCAGTAGCGAATCATCTTGTTCATCAGCAAACTGCCGAGCCCCTGACCGTGCAGATCGTCGCGGATGATGATCGAGAATTCGGTGCGGATGTTGTCGGGATCATTCCAGACACGTACTACCCCCAGCATCTCCATGCTGCCATCCTCACGCTTATGCTCGGCGATGAAGGCCATCTGACGGTCGTAATTGATGTGCGTCAGCAACGACAGATCGCGTTTGGAAAGATTCGCCTTATGGTGGAAATAACGAAACCGAATACTCTCCTCGGAAAGGTGGGTATGGAATTTGGTAATCAGGGGCGCGTCTTCTCCGCGGATCGGGCGCACCTCGACATGCATGCCATTTTCCAGTTCTACCCATTCCCGCAGTTCTTCGGGGTACGGCATGATCGCATGACGCGCCGGCGACCCAAGATCCATGGCGAAATCCACCGCCACCAAGCGATCACGGTTCAGTAGCAGAGGGTTGAGTTCCAGCCCCTTGAGCTCAGGCAGATCAGAGGCCATTTGCGACAGTTTGACCAGCAACTGGCACAGCTGCTGAATATCGCGCACCGGCGCCGACGAGTGTTCGAGGATCACTTGGGCGGCATGCGTTCCGGACACCAGGTCATGCGCCAGCGACATGTTCAGCGGAGGTAACGCCACGTGACGATCCGCCAGCACATCGACCTTATAGCCGCCCGTACCGAACACGATGATGGGCCCGAAAACCGGATCGCGGGTAATGCCCGCACAGAACTGCATGGAGCCTTTACCGCGCTGCATCGCCTGCAGACAGTAACTATAGATTTCGCTGTCGGGATACTTCTCGCGGACATTGTCGGCCAGGCGCTGGACGCCTTCCGCCACTTCCTCCGGCGTGGAAAGATCCTGTAACAACCCGGCGGAAAGCCGGCGGGGGTATTTGCGGTAACGAAAGGGAACGCAGTTATTTTCATGTACCGCCTTCAATGCCATCGGTCCGCCAAAATCCTGGGCGACGTCAAAGGCATCCGCGGGGCTGAACACGTAACGGCTGCGCGCCACGGGAATGCCATAAGCCGCCAGCACCTGAGCGGTTTCCTGATGCGTCAGGCGGTCCCGTCCTCGCGCCTTGGCCGTTTCGATCAGGGCATGACAGCGCGAGCGGATCTCGGGGCTGGTCGCGAATGGCAGGCTGGGGGGCGTCTCCTGGAGCAGCAGTTGGACGCGTTGATAGTCGACCATGTGCATGAACGCCTTGACGGCCTTCTCTGGCGAAATATAGGTCGGAATGCCCGCCAGATTGCATTCATGGCGTGCCGATAGCGCTTCTTCCAGGCCCATCCAACTGGTCAATAAATTACGCTTGAAGCGCTTGCGATTGGCGATCAGCGCCTCGGCCGTGATCCGCGACGGCGCCATGCGGGTGGGCGCATGCACCACCAGCACCGCATCGACATTGGCATCCGCCGCGACGATCTCGAGGGCATCGACAAACCGCTGGGGAGAGGCATTGCCCCCCAGATCGACCGGATTGCGTCCCGGCAGGCTGACGTCGAACTCACCCTCCAGCAGGGCCATGCGCGTCGTGTCACTGAATTCGGCAAGCTTACCGCCGCCGACGATCAGCTTATCAATGGCAAGCAGTGCCGGCCCGAGTCCGTTGGCGACGATCGCCAGGCGATCCCCGCGCAGGGGCCGCATGCGTGACAAGGTTTCCAGTGCATCGAACAGTTCATCGGAATTATCTACGCGTACCACGCCGGCGCGCGCTAAAGCCGCATCGACAATCACGTCACGGTTGTCCACGCCGGGAGTGGGCGGCTCCCCGGAGAGATCCGATTGTGGTGTACGACCACTCTTGATCGCCACCACCAGCCGATTACGCGAAGCGTCCCTCAGCGCCGTCATGAAATGCTGCGAGTCATGAATACGCTCAAGATGCAGCAGAATGGCCTGCGAGGGTGCGTACTGATTGATGTAGTCGATCAGGTCGGGAATCATCACGTCGATGCTATCCCCCAACGTGACCAGGTGCGAAAAGCCGATACCGCGGCCTGCCGCCCAATCGATCATGGCGTTGCCGAGCATGCCCGACTGGCCCAGGTAGGCCACCTTCCCGGCTTTTACCGGCTGACTGGCGTAAGTGGCGTTGAGTTTGCGGCCCGGTACCACCAGCCCCAGGCATTCCGGCCCGAGCACGCGAATTCCCGAACGCAGCGCCGCCTTGAGCATGCGCTCGCGAATCGATGTGCCGCCACGACTGGTATCGTCCAGATAAGAGCCACCGGAGAGCACCATCGCGGCTCTCACGCCGAAGCTTCCCAACTGCTCGATTAGCTTGGGCACCGTCTCGACGGGGGAGCAGACCACGGCGAGATCCGGCACTTCGGGCAGCGCGGATACCTTGCGTACGCAAGGTATTCCGAAAACCGACTCGTAGTGCTTGGGATTGACGGCCCAGATCGGGCCGGGAAATCCGCTATCCTGCAGGTTACGAATGACCAGTCCACCCATGGACTGATCCTTTTCCGAGGCTCCGATGACCGCTAACGTCCGTGGCTCGAAGAAATGGCGTAGAAATCGCGTCCCCACAGGAGTCTCCTTTAACCCACCATGTTACTTGTGTACGACTTATTGACACTGTGATGCAAGTACAGCGTAGCCTTATCTTCCAGCTTGCGATGCTCGGAGAAGCCCATGATCACCTCGTATATTACCCACCCCGACTGTGCCTTGCATTACATGGGGCCGGAGCATCCTGAGAGCCCGCTGCGGCTGGAGGCAATACGTGCACGCCTGGCGCTCTCAGGAGTACTTCAGCAGACCATGCAATCGGAGGCCACCCCCGCCAGCGACGAAGCCCTGGGGCGCGTTCACGCTCATCGTCACCTGCATGCGCTGATGCGCTGCGTGCCCGACGAAGGGCTGATCAGTCTCGACGATGATACCTTCATGTGCCGCGACACCCTATCGGCTGCGCGCGTGGCGGCCGGTGCGGTGATTCGCGGCGTCGACCAGGTCTACCGGCATCAGGCCGACAATGTCTTCTGCGCGGTCCGTCCCCCGGGCCATCACGCCGAACATACCGATGCGCTCGGTTTCTGCTTTTATAACAACGTTGCCGTGGGCGTCGCCCATGCGCGAGCCCAGCATGGCGCCAAACGGGTCGCCATACTGGATTTCGATGTCCATCAGTGCAACGGCACGGTGGATATCTTCAAGGATGATCCGGACGTGCTGATCTGTTCGAGTTTCCAATACCCCTTCTACCCTTGGCGCTATCTGCGGTCACATTGGGACAACGTGATCAACACGCCGCTGGAACAGGGGACCGGCAGTCGCGATTTTCGCCATGCCCTTGAGCGCGACTGGCTTCCGGCATTGCAAGCGCACAAGCCGGATATCGTCCTGGTCTCGGCCGGATTCGACGCCCACCGGCAAGACCCGATGGCGGACTTGTGTCTGGAAGACGAGGACTATCACTGGGTAACGCTGCTCGCCATGGATATCGCCCGCACCTATGCCGATAACCGTCTGGTATCGGTACTCGAGGGCGGGTACGACCCGGCGGCGCTCGGTCGCAGTGTCGAGGCACATGTTCAAGCCCTACTGGGCCTGCCTTTCGGTCCTCCCGCCGGACTTGAATCCCCTACATGAAGCATTTTTTTGACCCGTTGGTCGCGCGGGAAGGCGCGCCAGGAGATGAGATGCCTATGGTATGATTCCAGGAAACTTTATTTCCTATTGCGAACGTCAATGACCACGCCCACCGATCAAGACACCGCACTGCGTATCGCCTCCGGGCGCAAGGCCTTCGTCGAGCCCCTACAACTGGGCGAGCGTCTCAAGGAGATCCGTCTCGCCAATCAGTGGACGTTGGAAGATGTCAGCCAGCGCACCGGGCTGGCACGTTCGACGCTGTCCAAGATTGAAAATGACCAGATTTCCCCTACCTTCAGTGCCGTGCAGAAACTCATCATCGGCCTGGGAATCGATCTGCCTCAGCTACTGACGCCACCCAGGGCACAGTCCCGCACGTTGGGCCGCCGCGACCTAACTCGGGTCGGCGAAGGCAAGCAGCATCCCACGCCGACCTATGAGCATGAGCTGCTCTCCTGGCAGTTGGCCCAGAAACGCATGATCCCCTTCAAGACCATCGTCAGGGCGCGCAGCTTCGATGAATTTCACGAGTGGGTACGTCACGATGGAGAAGAGTTCCTGATCGTGCTCGAAGGCGACATTCTGCTATACACCGAGTTCTATGAACCCCTGCGCCTGACGCAGGGCGACAGCATCTATTTCGACAGCGACATGGGGCACGCCTTGGTGTCGGTCAGCGAGCAGGATGCCGTGGTGCTGTCCGTCTGCACACCCGGCGAGCTCAGCTGAGTGCAGCCCGCCTCAGGACATTCCCTCAGGTACGCTCACGAAGCGGTTTGCCTTTGTTATGCTTGTGCCTGCGCTTGAGACACTTCCAGGAGAACCATTCATGCAGCAATTTGACGATGCGACACGTACCGAGATCGAAGCCGCGGCCTTTCGCCGCCTGCTCGAGCACCTGGACGCCAACAAGGACGTACAGAACATCGAGTTGATGATCCTGGCGGATTTCTGTCGCAACTGCTTATCGAAGTGGCTGGTGGCCGCCGCCGAAGCGCGAGGGCAGGCATTGGACTATGAAACGGCTCGCGAATACGTCTACGGCATGCCCTATGGCGAATGGAAAGACCTGTATCAGGCCCCGGCCACGCCGGAGCAACTTGCCGCACTCGAGGCCCGCCAGCAGAACAAGGGATCAGCATGAGCAGCGCCGGCGATTTCGTGCCTCTCAGTATCGCGGTGCTGACCATCTCGGATACCCGTAGCGAAGCCACCGATCGTTCCGGCCAGACACTGGTCGATTGCCTGACCGACGCCGGCCACCGGCTTGCCGCCAAGCAGATCGTGCCCGACGATGTCTATCGCATTCGCGCCGTGGTCGCGCAATGGATCGCCGGTCAGGACGTTCAGGCGATCTTGACCACTGGCGGAACCGGCTTTACCGGAAGGGATTCGACGCCGGAAGCGGTTGGCGTGCTGCTCGACAAGCATATCGAGGGGTTCGGCGAACTGTTCCGCCATCTTTCCTGGCAGGAAATCGGCAGCTCCACCATTCAGAGCCGCTGCCTGGGCGGGCTGGCCAATGCCACCGTGGTGTTCTGTCTGCCCGGCTCCACCGGCGCTTGCCGTACCGCCTGGAACGGGATACTGCGAGAACAGCTCGACAGCCGTCATCAGCCGTGCAACTACGCCAACTTGGTG
Source organism: Halomonas sp. WWR20 (assembly GCF_054602495.1). Taxonomy (NCBI): domain Bacteria; kingdom Pseudomonadati; phylum Pseudomonadota; class Gammaproteobacteria; order Oceanospirillales; family Halomonadaceae; genus Halomonas; species Halomonas sp. WWR20. The sequence continues at coordinate 213,824 of NZ_JBTRHR010000003.1, read as the reverse complement.
ATTCCCGGCCGGGGGCAGCATGGCTGAGCTGCAGAGCGTCGAGCAGGCCCTGGAAGCCTTGTTACGCGACACCGCACCGTTGCCGGCAGAGCACCTTGCCTGCGACGAGGCGGCAGGTCGGGTACTGGCATCCCCGGTCATGGCCAGGCTCGATGTTCCCCCTGCCGACAACAGCGCCATGGACGGCTATGCGCTACGCACCGCCGACGCCGGAGGGTGGCTGCCGATCCGTCAGCGCATCACCGCCGGCCATGCCCCGAAACCCTTGGCGACGGGAACCTGTGCACGTATTTTCACCGGGGCGGAAATTCCCCCCGGCGCCGATTGCGTGGTCATGCAGGAAAAAGTGGAAGTCGACAATGGTCTGGCACGCCTGCCTGACGAGCTTGGCGCAGGAGACAATATCCGTCTTCGGGGGCAGGACGTCAGCGCCGGCGCCGAACTGCTAAGCATGGGAACGCGTCTGGAAGCCGCTGCTTTGGGCCAACTCGCCGGGCAGGGCATTACCCAGGTTAGCGTACGCCGCCGCCCTCGTGTCGCCCTGTTGTCGACGGGAGATGAGATCGTCGATCCGGGACAGCCGCTGCAGCCCGGTCAGATCTACAACTCCAACCGGCCGATGCTCAAGCGTTTACTCGAACGCTTCGGCGCCGAGGTCACGCTCATGCAGCGGGTACCTGACAACGCCGCCGAGACTCGGCGCCTTCTTGATGCTGCCGCACGGCAAGCCGATGTCGTGGTCACCATGGGAGGCGTTAGTGTGGGCGAAGAAGATCATGTCAAACAGGCCATCGCCACTCTAGGTCAGCTAGATCTCTGGCGCCTCGCCATTCGTCCCGGCAAGCCTCTCGCCTTGGGCCGTATCGGCAGCACGCGGCTGGTGGGCCTGCCTGGCAATCCGGTCTCCAGCTTTGTCGGAGCATGGCTCTTCCTACGTCCGCTGATGGGCGCCCTTCTTGCCTGTCCGGTATTGAATGAATTGCCTCGTATCACTGCACGCGCGGATTTTGCCACACGCACCCAGATACGCCGCCATTATATGCGAGTGTCGCTGGAGTTTACGCGGCACGGCATCATTGCCCGAGCCTTTGGCGATCAGAATTCGGCAGTGCTATCTTCCTGCGTTTACGCCGACGCTCTGGCAATCGTGAACGCCCATAGCGAGATTGAACGTGGCGATGATGTCGAATGTCTCTGGCTAGCCGGCGCTTGAGTGCTGCCTCTACCTAGCGGACGGGAACGCTCAAGCTGCGCTGTAGTGCGGGCCATAGTAGCCAGAAATCCTGCTCAAGCGACACGTAGTCCGCCTCGAGCCATGGAACCAGTTGCGCGAGCGGATTGTCCGCCCGGCTCAGACGCCGTCCGAGCCCTTCGATTGCTCGACAAGTGAAGCCGAAATCCGCATATCGAGACAGCCAGTCGCCGGCCACCAGGGAAGGCACCATAGTGGCCAGGCGGTTGGGGGCCGGTCGGGCACTCATCAGCCGATAGCATCGCCTTACTAATGCGGGATCGTGGTGATGGAGTGCCACGAAGTGATCCCAGACCAGATCCAGAGCGATGCCCACGAAGCGCCGCTGTGCCGAAGGTGCACGCGCCTTGGCCGCGCTTATGAGCGGATGATGATCCACCGTGGCATCCACATGTCGATGATGGCGGATGCCCTGTGCGACCTCCACCGGCCATGCGTCAAGATCCGTGCCCTTCACGCCATCGGCAATCAGGTTTCCGTATAGAAAGTCATCGCTGCCATTGCGGGCCAACCATGCATGTGCGAGAAAATTCATATATTAAAGACAGTTGGTTGGCTTTGGCAGCCCGGCCAGGCGCGCTGCGACCTTGGCTGGGCTCTCCGGGAATAGCCGCATCAGATAAACGGACTTACCTTTCTCCGCGCCCAGCGCCTGGCCGACCGCCTTGACTAGAGGGCGCATGGCCGGCGCGGTCTCGAAACGGGCATAGAAATCCCGCAGCACATGGATGACTTCCCAGTGCTCGTGGCGCAGTTCACGGCCTTCCTCCTGTGCCAAAGCTCGAGCCACGGCCGGAGACCAGGCATCGAGATCCACAAGGTAACCCTCGGGATCAAGCGCCACCTCGCGCCCTTCGGCAGTGATATATCGCGTAGCGTTTACCGTTGCCATCAGAACCAGCTCACCGTTTTCTCGGCTTCTTCCGTCAAGGTGACGAACCCATCCATATCGATAATCCATACCGTTTCGTCACAGCGACCCGCCAGGCCTCGCGATGCCACGTCCTCCTGCAATGCAAAGAGACGCCCGCTGATACCCTCGAAGTAGCGAACCAATGCTGGCATGGCGCCGAGCACCCCATCCTCGATCAGCAACAGACGGTCTTCAGGCCCCATCGCGCGAAGCGTGTCCTGATATATCCTGCTCGAAGCGGGAGAACGATTCAGCAGATGCAGAATCATGCGTGATGGACTCCTCACATAATTGCCAGGCAGAGCGCCAGAGCCTTCACCGTTTCCGAGCGAATCTCAGAAAGTAAAGATGAGGGAATGGCTTGCCAATGTTTTTGCGATGTCTTCCGCGGACAATAGCGTGACGGATACCCGCAGATCGTCCACTGCCAGTCCGCGGCAGGTCAACGCTTCGCGATCGACCAGAATCGTTTCGACGTCGTACATTTCCAGCATATCGAACTGCGGGTGCGTTCCCTTCTGTCCTAGCGGGCCCGCCCCCTGCTCCTTGAGAAGCGCCGTTACGCCATCACCTGTCACCAGCAGGCTCACTTGCTGCCCCAGCGCCGCCCCCACCAAGGCGACATCGAGCCCTTCACGCACCCAACTGCTGCCATGCGGGGCATGGCGAAGCATAACCAGAATTCGGTTTACCGCAGCTGCAGTATGATCGCTCATCGTTGCATCACCTTCCCGCTGTACTGCCATCGGTTGCGTCTTTGCTTCAGGGGGCAAAGGTTACCAGACGATCATGACTCAATCCGGCATCGATCAATTGCCCCAGACCGGTCAACTCGAAGGGCACATCGAGACTGGCCCCCCGCTTGCCATGGCGGGCGGCCTCCTTTGCATCGAGCAAGCCTCGACGCAAGCCAGCAGCGATACAGACGAAAAGCGAGGTTCCGTAACGATCGTGCAATTCGCACCAGGCATCGACAAGATGTGGCTCATCCTGCGGAGGCGAGGCCAGTCGCGCGGCATTGTAGACACCGTCATGATAGAAGAAAACAGTCGCCAGCTCATGGCCTCTGGCAACCAGCCCATGCGCGAAACGTATCGCCGAATGAGCCGCCTGATGGCTGTAAGGCCCGCCATGAACGATCAATGCATAACGCATGAGTGGTCCCCTTCGGCTTGCAGATGGCTTTAACAAGCCATTCCCTACCCAGAATGACAAGGCCCCGCACCAGGCGGGGCCTTATCACTTTCTGGCTTAAGCGTCAATCGTCCGACATGATGCCCAGGATCGACAACAGGCTGACAAAGAGATTATAGATCGACACATACAGAGTAATGGTGGCGAGGATATAGTTGGTTTCACCGGCACGATGAACCATTTCACTGGTCTGATACAGGATCGCCGCCGAAGCAAACAGGACAAAGCCTGCAGAAACCGCCAGAGCCAGACCCGGGATATTGAAAATCATCGCCGCGACCATGGCCAGCACGAGCACAATCGCTCCCGCGATCATGAAGTTCCCCAGGAAGCTGAAGTCCTTGCGCGTGACAAGCGCTACCGCGGACAGACCGATGAAAGTCGCTCCGGTCATCGCCAGCGCCGTCATCACCAACTGAGCGCCATTGGGAACCGACAGATAGAGACTCAGCATCGGGCCCAAGGTGAAGCCCATAAACCCGGTAAAGGCGAAGGTCGCCAGCAGGCCTGCGGCCGAGTTCGCAGTCTTGTGCACGAGGAACATCAAGCCGTAGGCACCGATGAAGAACACGAAGATATTCATCTGCCCTACGCCCATTGCCATCGCCGCTCCGGCCGTTACGGCGGAGAACAACAATGTCATGGCCAGCAGCATATAAGTGTTGCGCAATACCCTGCTGGCGCCCACCGAGTGCGACTGGCGCTCGGAAACCTGTTGTGAAGTCTGAAAAGCCATGGAATTAGCTCCTGTCCAAGAAGAAACTGTCAATGAGACCAGAATGCCCTGTCAGGGTTCCCGGCACAAGCCATGTTATGGCCGTTGGCAGGCAAATAACTCGTTGAAACCAAACGCAGGGCTTGACGAAACACAACAAGCTGGTAAGATTGCTCGCCGTAAGCCGGAGGGATGGCAGAGCGGTTGAATGCACCGGTCTTGAAAACCGGCAAGGGTTAACACCCTTCCAGGGTTCGAATCCCTGTCCCTCCGCCACAATACGAAGGGGAATCAGTCACTTGGCTGATTCCCCTTCTTCGTTCCTGCCTGTAAAAATCTCCGTTTCTATAACGTCTATAACGCTTGCCGTTATAGAGGCTCCCCCGCCCCGGTGCATAAACGCCCGTTTTTAATCCAAAGTATGAATTTGCCTCCTGCTCACTCATCCCTTCGGGCCGTTGAAACCCTCGTTCCGCTTAAACGCTTGCCTTTCTCTTCATGTGTTTACGATACTGTATAAATTACCAGTAACCGTAAAGGAGGAGATCATGGCGTTTGAAACGATGGCAGTGGAACAGTCGTCCTACGTGCAACTTGGGAAGCGGGTGCAGCGAGCAATCAACGCGCCTCGCGCTAGGCTTACCCAGCACATCATCATCGAGCGACAGCCTGACGAAAGCGTCGAAGACTGGGAGAGCATGCTCGAGGAGATTGACTCCCACGGCCACGTCACTCTCATACGCTATGACGATGGGGCGATCGGCCTTCGCTGGAACCTGGCAGAGACGTCAGCATGAGCATGACTATCGACATCATCGGACGAGTCGATGAGCTTACTGCCCCCATCCTGCTTCCACTTGCCGCCGGTGAGGTGCGTGCCGGATTCCCTCTCCTGCCGACGACTACCTGGAGCGAGAGCTCGACTTGGCCGACAAGGCGACGCTGCAGATGGATCTACTCGACACGCCGCAGCTGGATGCCGATCGGCAGTGTAACGAGCGGCTCATAGCCATTATGGATAAGATCAACCGGGAGCATGGCCGGGACACGGTTAGTGTCAGTAAGGCCAAGCAGGACAGCGACAGGAATCTCCGCTGTCAGCGCCGGACGCCGAGATACGCCACCCGGTGGGACGAGTTGCCCGTGGCTGTCACAAAATAGGGTTTGGCCCTGTTGATGCAAATCCATGCCGAACCTGGTTGCATAAATTAGTTGAAAGCATGGATGATTTTGAGGTAAGGAATGCCATAATGCAGAGAGGCTTGAGATACGTGATTGGCCTGCATCTTTGCAATTTTAAGCGATAGCTAGACATTTTATAAAAGTACAGCGCAGGTAACAAATGAACATCGTTTTACCGAATATTGATGACTACAAGAAATCAGAACAAATCATGTCCAGCTTCCCCGCTGAGCAAGATGAGGTTATTCTCGATTTTAAATATGTCAACTTCCTGCCTATCTCATATATTGTTTTTTTGGCTGGCTACGCTCGCGGCATAGTGCAACGCGGCGGAATTGTAAGAATTCACAAAGATAGCATTCGAGAAAATCTTTTTCGCTATTTGCAAAGAATGGACTTCTTCAAAATGGGCGGCATAGACTTTGAAGAAAACTTTGTAAGAAACGATCCCAGAAAAAAGTTTGTTCCATTTAAAATGATTGGAGTGGACGGAAGCATAAACACAGAAAGCATTTCTACAGAAGTTGCGGACTGCGTTGTTCCTGAGCAGGCAAGCGAATCCGATCCTTCAAAGACAAGTGTTTATGATTGCGTAGAATACTCGGTTTCTGAGCTTATAAATAATGTTATACAGCATTCGGACGGAACGGGGTACATTGCTGCTCAGTATTATAATAAGCATGATGTGGTAGTAGTATCGGTAGTCGATAGCGGCATTGGAATTAAGCAAAGCTTCTACACCTCAGGCTCTCCGTTAACTAACCGTATTCATGATGACAAGAGCGCTCTTGAAGCCGCTCTTGAGCCGAACACTTCTAGTAAGACGCATGCTGCGGCCTCTTGGGGCGGCACAGAGAATGCGGGGGTAGGGCTGACTCTGCTCAGTGACATTGCTCGTCAGTCTGGTGGCTACTTCCATGTTTGCTCTGGTAATGCTTACGCTGATGTCCGCGGCGTACGGAATCTCCTTAGAGGGCAATACAGCGGGACTTTTAGTGTATTCGCCTTCAAAAAAAGCCAAATGTTAAACTTTGATCTTTATTTAGAAAGATCCAAGATAAACGCAGGACTAACTCTTGAAGAGGAGTCATTAAATGGAATCTTTGGGTAGTAATATGATAATTCATATGCATTCAGAGTTTGGTGACTTCTGCGCTAGAGGAAGCTTGGCAGTTAACTATCTAGAAGAGTACGTCATTCCAAATCTGGACGCCAATGAACCGCTAGTAATTGATTTAGAAGGCGTAAGAAACATGAATAGCTCGTTCTGCAACGCATTCTTCACGAATTTATTTGTAAAGTATGGCGAAGGGATGAAAAATCGAATAACGATTATAAACGCACATGATAAGCTGAAAAAGCCCATCCAGACATCAGTGGCCAAAGGGATAAGCAAGCATCGCGAGTTATATAAAACTATATAGTTCAAAACTATATAGCTTAATGTAATAAGCCGCCTGATGATGGCGGCTTTTTTGCTTCCGCACTTATCTATGGGATCCATTCAGGACCGAATGTGCTAGCTTTGCCGCTACTGCGATGTGCTCGTGGCACTCGACCGCGTGGTGACTGCCCAGCGCCTGCAATGCCGGGCCCAACTCCGCCTGCCAGCGCCGACTCATCCACTTGGCGTGATAGCACAACAGTCTGAGTTCGGCCGCTTGCTCCGCATTGAGCGTTACGCGCCCTTCCCGCTTCTTCCAATATCCGGCGTGCCTCTTGTGTGCTGCGGCTTGGCCGCCCTTGCATCTCAATCTGCTCACGTGTGACCTGCCTGCAGTTATGTCTTCGACCGGCCTCCCTTCCCTTTCTGCTCGTCCTGAGCGAGAGACAGCTCAAGGCGGTAAGCAATCTCCGCATTCAGGCTACGGTGGTTCTGCTTCGCTCGCTGTCTCAGCCGTTCCTTTATACCGCTGGGCAGGCGTACGTTGGTCTGTTCATGAGCGGCCATAAAAGCCTCCTAACTAGCATTTAATTATAAAGAAGCTAGCACACTGGTATCTTGACCGATGTAGCAAAGTGCTACACCTTCGCTACATGAAAGAACCAGACCCGCAATTTAATGTGCGGCTTTCCGGGGAGTTACGCGCCCTGATTAAGGAAGCTGCCAAGAAAAACAATCGCTCTCAGACAGCTGAGGTGGCCGCCCGCCTGGAAGAAAGCTTCGTGCGGGAAGGCGCTATCAAAGGCGCCCATACCGTGAGGCATCGGAGCCTGGAAGATCAAAACGTGAGGGAGCTTGTCGTCACCATGGAGCTGATGTTGAGCCAGCTCGACCTGATGCGTAAGGAGCTGAACGAGCGCATGAAAGTGCTGGGAGATGGCAAGGATGATCAGTCTTGAACCATCGCGCCCTCCTTCTGCTCTCCTGTTTCCTTACCGTGCTGCCCGCCTTTGCCGATGCCCCTTCCTCGTTCTCGGCCGCCAAGCGCATCGCCCGGGAGATCCACGCGGACCACAAGCAGACATTCTACTGCGGCTGCAGCTACAGCGGGCCAAACAACACGCCGGACTTGGAAGGCTGCGGCTACCAAGTACGCAAACAGCCCAAGCGTGCAGCACGCATCGAGTGGGAGCACATCATGCCAGCGTACGATTTCGGTCGTGCGATGCAGTGCTGGCAAGAGGGAGGGCGCAAAAACTGCGAAGCAACCAGCCCCGAGTTCAACCGCGCCGAGGGTGACCTCGTTAACTTGGTCCCGTCTATCGGCGAAGTGAACGGTGACCGCTCTAATCTACGCTACGGCATGGCCACAAGTGCCGATGCCTTTCAGTATGGGGCGTGCCAGTCGAAGGTCGATTTCGGTGTTGATCGATTCGAGCCGCGTCCTGAAGTAAGAGGCGATGTAGCTCGAACCTACTGGTATATGCGTGACACCTACGGCATCGACATCAGCGGTCAGCAGCAGCGCCTATTTGAAGCTTGGGCCGCGGCGGATCCCGTTGATAGTTGGGAGCGGCTTCGTAACCAGCGTATTGCCGCCATCCAAGGCCGTGGCAACCCGTATGTTGAGCCCAACGCTGGGCCAGCGCCGCTCCCCACGCCAGCGGCTAACGATCCGGTATTCGCTCAGCCTTCAAAGGATCAATTTGACTGCGGGACGAAGAAAACCTGTGGTGTCATGGCCTCATGCGAGGAAGCGATATTCCATCTGCAGCAGTGCGGTAACGGAAGGCTTGATGGCGATAATGACGGCACGCCGTGCGAGGCCATCTGCCGATAGCAGTCCTGCCGAGGAAGGCAGGCTGGGTGCTGATAGCTAAAAGGTCGTAGAGTCACCCCTTTTACCCTTTGCATCCGCTAATATAGCTTCTCCATAACAAGGAGAACATCATGAAAAAAGTTGCTATCGCTCTGCTCGCCGTTTTGGTACTGGGAGCTGGATCTGCTTACGCGTGTCCCAAGGGAGAGCATCCTCACGGCGGCGTAGGTCCGCATCACAAAGGCGGCTACTGCTCACCGTAAATGATGGGCTGTCTCTGAGGTAGTCTGGTGCCGGCATATGCTGGCGCTAGCTGCCTCGACCTGATGCCGTGCAAGCATGTTGATCAAGGGAAATAATTCCGGCTACTGGCCGATGTGATGATTGATGGCTGAGATATGGGGCAGGAACTGATCGAGGCCGGGCACGCCAAGGCATCTGATGGCGGGACGAAGGGTAGTACAGCGTTCCATAGCTTGACCGCTGATCTTGGATTGCGGTATGAATGCACAGCGTTGCTAAGCTACAGCTAGGCATTGGTGCTATAATTGAGGTTAACGCCAGCCAGATGGTTACGGTATGGCGATAGACCAAACCTACTTATTAGGTGGAAGGGAGAAGGCACTATGGTGAATTCAAAGATCTTTCGCGAAGAAGATCGCGGTGTGCTCAAGTAAACACAGGTAAAGCAGACTAAACCCCAGCAGTTGCTGGGGTTTTTCATTGTAGGTGCCGGTATGTGGGAATTTTTCAAAACCAATCCAAGCTTCTTTGGGATCCTATTCAGCGCCTTATTGGGTGGCACCATCGCAATTGTCGGAATCTGGAAGCAACGCCAAACTGCTGTTAGCAAGAACACAATTGATTTCGAAGTAATGCTTGGAAGCGACGAGGAATACGACAAGCATTGGGAGGTAGTGAAGCGTGTCGTAGCGAACCGTAACCATGTCTCAGTAGCCCATTGGGCGGACAACCCTAATTTTGACGAGCCTGAAGCCGAATCGATTCGTTATGTCCTAAACAGCTGGGAACGCGCAGCGAACGGCATCAATAAGAAGGTCTATGACAGTCACTTTCTTTATGAAATGTACGGTACGCATGTGATTAGCATGCATGATCATCTGCTGCCCTATGTGATGAAGGTCCGAGAAGTGAGGCAGCCCAAGGCGCACGTTAAGTTTCTCGATATGGCAGAACAATGGCGTAAGTGGCGAAATCAGGAAGATAATGCGAAGGCTAGGCGAGCTCACCTAAGAGTATGGGGAATTCCTTGCAAGAAAGATTAAGCGGACAGGCCTCATGAGCCTCTCGCATTCCACGCTACGCCCCGTTAAGATGCATCCATGGACATGGATACCCTTGGCCCGGTACTGATGACCCTGCCATTGTTTGGCTTGATGGTCATGACCGTGATGCCTCGTGACTGGCAGAACCTGCAGGGCTGGCTGATCGTCAGCTTCGTGGCCATCCCTGGCCTGTTGCTGGTGATCTGTTTCCCTCCCTTGGTCTTCGGGTTGCTGTTCTTCGCCGGCGTATTCGCCAGCAAAAGGCGCTAGCTCGCCCTCGCCTCCTGCACCCGCTCACCCAAGGCCCGCTGGATCTGGTTTTTCACTGCGCGCAGCCTATCCATGCGCTGCCGCTTCTCTTCGCTGCCAAGGTTCGAGCGGCGAATCAGATCCATCTGCTGGTTCACGGTACGCAGACGTGACTGGGCGCGGTTGAGTGCCGGGCGCAGCCTGAGCATGGCCTGCTTGCTGCGGGTGACTTCTCGGGCTTTCTCCAGCTCCCCCATCTCGCGCAACTCCTTCACGTCCGAGTATGCACGCTGAGCTTCTCGCAGTCCGTCATAGAACAGCGTGCCGTATTTGGTATAGCGATCCTCATCGCCCAGGTTCTGATAGAAGCGCCGGATCGGCTGATACTCGTACCAACGTTGCGCCGGGCTATCTTCGCCATTCAGGGTTCGCCAGCCGACATCGGTAAGGCCGGCCCCCCCAGGCGCCGACCTGCCCCAGATACCCCTGAATAAGGTGGTCCACCTGCACCGGCGAGAGCGCCAGCGGATTGTCGTCGGGGTTGCCGATCGCGCCCAGCGTGCTGTTCAGCAAGCTGCTGATGCCCTGCGCCACGGCACTGGTCCTGCTGTTACGGCGTAACTCGGGCGAAAGGCGATCCATGCCCATGCCTTCGATAGGCCGCCCGGTGAAGTCATCCCGGTTGGCGTAGATGTTCAGCACCGGCTGGAAGGCCTGCGGTACCGGTGAGAAGCTGAAGGTGTCGGTGAGCATGTGCCCTAGGCGCTGAGCGAACAGCTTACCCGTTGCCTCGTCATCCATAGCCTGCTCGAGCATGCGTTCGGTGAGCGTGCTGATGGCCCCGACCTCGAAGGGCTTGGGGATGAAAAAGCCCTGGTCGCCGATGCGGAAGAACCAGTACGTGTCCTTCTGCCAGTCCTCGAGCTTGCGGTACTCCTCGTCGTCGTGGTTATGGGCATAGAGCGCCATGGTGGCCACGGCCAACGCGCCGGTCACGGTCCAGAAGCGGGCCGCCGCCTGCTTGTCGCTGACTCCGGCCTGCCCCTTGCCGAAGGCCTCCAGCACGATATTGGCGCCAGGCTTGATACCGCTACGGTAGATCTTATCCAGGCCCTGAATGCGAGCGTTCAGGAACGGCACGATATCGATCAAGATACGCACCGCCGGCCAAGCACCATGCGAGCTGAAGTCCATCAGGTCGCGGGATTCAAACGCCGAGTAGAGCTTGCCGCTGCCCCCATCCCGGTTCTGCCTGTAGACCGCTGCCCGGTTGACGTTCTCGGCGAAGTTGTTGACCTCATTCCAGCCCGACCATAGCCCGCGCACCGCATCCGGGATCCCCTTCGGGCCGCTGATAATGTGGGCATTGCGCATGTTGCGCGTCAGCTGGGCGCGCAACTCGTCGGGGTTATCGCCGTAGAGGTGGCCAAAGTTGAACGACGCGCCACTTGCCATCATGCGGGCATGGGTGCGCGCATCCTTGAGCGTGCGACCGCCCATGAGGACATTGCCCAAGGCGTTCTTGCTCACCTTGGAGGTCGCCGACGCCTGGAGACTGTCGCGGATCAGGTTGGCCACGACGAACTGGGGTGTCACGGTCGTCATATTGGTGAACACGCGCTTGAAGCCGCGCATCACTTTCATGGCAGCGCTATTCATGCCCGGGTGCGCCAGGCTGGTGATTGCCTTGAACACCAGTGGGTCGTCGATCTGGTAGAACACCTTCTTACCATCGCGCATCACGAAGGTGCTGTTGGTGGTGTCGCGGTTAGATTCCGGCACCACCTGAGCGATACCCACCGCCTCGGCATTCTCCACCGCCTGCAGTGATGCCTGGTTCTTGAGGCTGGCCTCCATCAGGTGATGGAAGTTCATCATCGTGTTCTGCAGCAGATCGTTAAGGTTCTCCTTGCCGCCCTTGAGCTTCTTGAAGGCCTGCTGCCGGGATAGCCCGCTGGTCGCGATCGGACCCTGGAAAGCCTTATCCTGCTCGCTGACGCGGTAGAACGGCACATAGAACTCGTCGCGCCACATGGCCCGCTGATCGGCGCTGATGATGCCGGACTGCTCAGCAATGGAGAGCACGTCGTCGCGGTACTGCTGGAACTCGGCGAACACTTCGTCATAGAGCTGGGCGCGGTTGCGGCCGTCTTCGGTAGAGCCGCGGTTCCAGTTGCGCATGGAGGCGATCTCGTCCGGCTCGAACAGATTCTCCCGGCCTTCGGCGGCCAGCTTCGCCGCCCGGTTACCGGCGATCCAGCCCATGAAGCGTTCGATCTCCGCAGCGCTGCCGAGCCTGCCCAGCACGCTGCCCAGCCCCTTGCTGTCATCGTCGCGGATATCGATCACCTTCTCGTCGGGGTCCAGGTAGACGCGGCCGTTGTGGAGCATGGCGTGCAGGGCGCCGTTCGCGGCGTTAGCCATGCGGGCCAGTACCCAGCTCGAGGATGCGGTACTGTTCTGAACGACGTCGCGGTCACCGGTAGCGGCCTGATCGATCTCAAGCAGCGCGGCATAGCGGTCCACCATACCCTGGCGAATCTTCAGGCCGGCACGGTCGGCATGCTCGCGGAACCAGTCAATGGCGCGGCGTGTCGGCGTTTTGGGGCCGATCTTGTCGGCGGCGCTGCGGTCAGTATCGGTAAAGTCGCTGAACTGGTCGGCCAGCGGGATGCGTCGCTTCGAGGCGAGTGCAAACAGCGGCTCGGCATCAGTGTCCTGTGCTTGGGTATCCTGTTCTTGCCGCTTCTGCAGCCACGCGCGCGACTGCTCGCCCAAGGCCAGCACGTCCGTATACGTCCATGCGACGGTCGGGAAGTATCGACGCAGCAGGCTGCGGATCTTCGCCACGGCACGCTGCCAAGCCTTGGGGCGGAAACCCTTCTCCAGCAGGTGGGCAACCATCTCCTCGGCGATAGTGATCTGATCGTCTGTATTGTTGCGGTCAAGGAAAGTATAGGTTTCCAACACCTCGTTGAGGGCTTCGCGGCCCTTCGGATGATGCGGCAGGTTGCGGTACAGGCTGCGCATCACCGGGGCTAGCTCGTCACCGAGCACGCCGCGCATGCCCTTGTGTCCGACGGTTTCGTGCACGGCGGTGCGCACGGCCTGCTCCAGGCTGTCGTTGTTGCCGGCGATGACATAGAGCTGGTCGCCCCAGTACATGCCCTTCACGTCCTGGGGGTTCACGCCCTGCAGGGCCATGGCCATGATGGCGTTCGACGGCAGCTCTCGGGGATGATCGATGACCTCGACGTCGGCGAACTCCGCATGGTTGGCCAGGGCTTCACGGACGGCGTCGGCGGTGGGAGGCTGGGCGTTGCCGGATTGGGCGGCATCTTGCGCATTCTGAGGCGGTGGCGTGCTGGCCATCTCCTGGCCGTTGTAAACCACCACCACGTCGCTGTCGGGCACGTCTTGTGTCTCAGACGGCGGCGTGTCGCGTCGCTCGGCAGCACTCATGCCCTGACGAGCCTGAACGTTGCGGGCTTCGACTTCACCATATAGACGCTGGTAGTAGCGGTAGGCCCCGCGTACATCGCCGTCGCGTAGTTTCTGCCGCATCTCGTTGAGGCCGATCTGGTCGGCATATTCCCGAATGCCCTGCTGAACCTCCTCCAGAGAGATATCACCAGCTCGATGCCTCTCCATCAGTTCGGCGGCGTGGTCGCCGGATTGGCGACCCAGATCACGAACGTTGTCGCGCAGCCACTTCTCGCGCAGCGGTGGCAGGCGGTAGTCGGCCGGATTGCCGCCACTGGCGAAACCTTCAATGTCCTGAATGCCATGCTGGATCTCGTGCATCAGGGTACTGAACTGCTCAATCGGGTCGCGCTCTGCGTTCAGCATGATCTCCCGGCGGCGGGCGACGAATCGACCACGCTGCCCGCCCATTCCGCGCGCCGAAACAACATCGATGTCGCGCAGCCCGGGGTAGGCCGCGAACAGCTTGGGGTGGTCCAGCACCTCGTCAAGGGGCTTGGTCCATAGCTCGCCGACGCTCTTGTCCACGAAAGGCAGGAACCGCGCATCGCTGTCATCGATCTCGAAGCGCCATTTGCCATCTCCCCCCTGGAACCAGCCAGTTTCTTTCCGCACTGTCTCCGGATCGGCGCCTTGTTCAATCTGCTCTTGCGCAGCGCCAAGCGAGTAGGTGTCAGCAGTGGCAGCACGCTGTCCGGCGAAGCTGAAGCGCATATCGCCCTGCCCCCGTGCCATCGCCTCGTCGGCGGTACGGTCACTGCCGGTCAGGGTGAAGTCACCAGCCTCGGCGTCAGCCTGGGCGCGCTGTTCCTGTTCAACGCGCTGGGCGGACTCGTCCTGTTCAGCCTGGCGCGTAGCATTATCGCGTTCGGACAGATCCTGCTCGGTGTAGGTTTCGAGCAGAGGTGCGTCATCTACCGTTTCGGCTTCTGCAACCCCTTGGGCAGGATCAACTTGTCTCCCTTCGGCAGTTGCTGATTCGCCTGGTGCAGTGCGTCCTGAAACATCCCGCGCAGGTGCTCGTTGTTCTGCGTCGGCTTGACGGAATCCTTCATCGAATACGTCCTGGTTGGTGGTGGTGTCTTCGAATAGCGCGCCGTTGGCCTCGCTCTCGGCACGCTGCCGCACTGACTGCCCAATATAACGGAGCGCGTCGGACAGGGCGCGACGAGAACGCATGCTGTTGTTGATTGCTATGGCCAAGTCAGCGGTCAATGCCGGTACCGGATCGCTGAAGGCATCGCTCTGGCTAACCAATTCTCGTACTGGCGTGCCGTCCTGACGCGAGCGGCGCACCAAGCGCACGGCATCGTTGATCGTGCCAATGGCGGTCAGGGCATCCTCACTGCCGGCCTCGCGGGCCATGGCCAGATCGGCGGCGGCTTCTTGCAGCGCAGCGGTCAGGTTACGCATAGCGTCGCCCTGCTCGGTCACCATTTCCACCATATCGCTATCGGCGTAGGCCTTGGCAAAAACGGCGCGCTGCATGCGGCTGCCCAGTTCCGGCGAAGCCTGACCATCTCGACCGGTGTAGCGGCTAGCTTCGTTGTTGCCTAGACGAGAAACAAAGGTGCGCTGGAATGCACGGTTGCTGGCTGCCAGCGGATCACCGGACTGGTCGGGGCTCCACTGCTGCAGATCGTCGGCACTCAGACTGTCAGCGTCGGCCTGCGCCTGCTCGTAGCCGCTCATGCCGGAGACGGTGGATTCATTGGCTCGGCGGGAAAATTCAGCACGGTCGATATTGGTCACGCGTTCGCGCACGAGAACCGGCTGGGCCATGTCCTCGACAGCAGAGGGATCCATGCCCATGGCCTCGGCCTGCTGGGTGACGTAACGCCGATAGGCCTGCGCCCGCTCGCCATTGCCCTGGTAGGCCTGTGCCAGCGCCATGGTGCGACCATTGCCGGACTCCACGACACCATCGGGGCCAATAATCGGCGCACCGGTGGCGGCATCGTTACTGCGCCCCAGCCGCTCGGGGTTGAGATTGGCCGCGATGTTGCGAACCTGCACCTGGCTGTTGGCGTTAGTGCGATCTCGCGGCTGAAGCTCCTGCGGGTAGCGGGAGTTGACGCGCCCATCGGGTGAGTTGGAGGCCGTCAGGTCAGAGAGGTTCACGACACGGTAGCGGGCCTGTACCGGGGTATTGTCGGGTAGATAAGCAGTCTCCACCGGTCCGCGTGTGCGGGATAGCTCAGCGACACGCTGCGCCTGGCGTTCCATGTCGGCACGCTGAGTGCCACGGCTCTGCTGGGCGCCAGTATCGCTGAACTGGGCACGTCCAAATGGTTGATCCAGCCCAGTATTGGCATTGCCTCGACGAGCGGTTTCGCCCTGGCCATAAACGATATCCTGGTCGGGGATCTGCGGACGCTGGGAGGCGACCTGCTCGCGCATGCGCTGTGCGCCTTGCTGCTGGGCTGCCATGCGTTCATCGCGACGTGCCTTGTGTGCCTGCGGGTCGTATTGCGTGGTATCGGCGGTGGGTCCGCCCATGTTGATCACGCCGGGATCTGGAGCATTCAGGCGCGGGGCGCTGTCCTGGCCAATCAGGCCGGCGAGGCGGTCGGGCTCGGCCAGCTGGCCCTCCATGGGGCGTTCACGGCTGCCGACGCGATTGAGCGCAGCGGTGAGGTTCTGGGCAATGCCTTCGGCTCGAGCTGTCAGGCGCTCAGCCAAGTCGATATTGCCCTTGTCGTAGGCGGATTCGGCGCGGTTCAGTACTGACTGCAGGTTTCGCAGACGCGCCTGCCCCTGGTCGGAGCCGCGCGCCAGACTGGTCAGATCGGCGGCAGCATCCATGGTCATCTGGATACGGTTACCCAACTGAGCGGCACGCTGTGGGGCTTCGGCGGCATCCTCCTGCCGCTTGGCGCCATTGGCCATCTGCTCGGCCTGCTGGGCGGCCTGGGCCTGGCTCAGGGCGTCACCGCCGCCGGCGGCTGTCTGCTGGCGAGCCTGGGCAATCGCCTCATCCTTGCGCTGCTGCTGAGCCTGGATTTTATCCTGTCGGGCCACTTCGGTACCGGCGCGGCCGCGCTCGACGATACCAGCCGGCGCACCAATGCCCCCGCCCATCAGGCCGCCGGCGGCAGCGGCATCGATCACCTGCTTCCAGTTGGCCTCACCCAGGTTGTTGAACAGGCTCTGACCATTGTTATCGACCCAGTACTTGGCGTGCTGCTCGATCAGCGTCTGCAGGCCTTCGGTCGAGGCCTCGGCCATCAACTGCGTAGCACCACCGCGGGCGGCGGCACCGGTCACGCCGCGATTGGCAGTGCGGCGCAAGTCGTTCAGGGCATCGGTAGCGATGTCTCCTGCAGCCTTTTCGGCGAGCTCCTTGCCGCCCACCTTGCGCAGTACCCGCATGACGGGCAGCGCATCAAGCGCACCCGCAAAGGAGCCGTGAGCCAGCGCAGCATCGGCATTCTCGACCTCACCCATGATCGAGCCGGTTTCCATACCCGCCGAAGCGGTATAGGCGCCGATGGCCTGGCCGGCCCGGGTCGCCGCTTGCTTGGCGACAGTCCCAGCCAGCATGCGAGCACCGACGCCACCCGCTCCACCGCTGGCCATGGACGTGGCCAGCATGGGCAATAGGTTGCCTGCGGTGTAACTCGCCCACTGCCAAGCGCTGGTTTCAGGGTTGGTGAACAGGTCGGTGAAGCCGTAGCCGAGCGAGTTCTCCTCGGCCTCGGCCATGTTGCGCTGGTAAACGTCGCGCCCGGCATTCCAGGTGGATTCGCTGCCCAGCTTCTCGCCGGCGGCCATGAGCAGCCCGCCGCCCATCGCCTGCGTCTGATCGACACCGGCACTGAAGCCAGCGGTAAAACCCGGCTCGGCGGAGTAGTTAGGCGAGGCGCCTTCGAGAGTGCCGAGTGCGGCGTAGCGCAGGGCGCTGTCGGAAAGGTTCTGATACTGAGGATGTTTAGCGAGCAGTCCGAGCAGTTCATCATCGGATGCGTCAGCCAGGCGCGGGTCCTGGCGAAGCTGGTCAATCAAGGCCATGGTGCGTTGTCTCCCGACAAGGCGTAGTTGGATCGCTACCCGGCTATGGCGTGGCTCAGCCAAGGCCGAATAGCGGACGGCTTATTGTACCGCGATACCGCTCTCGCGCAGGCTTCGTAATGCATCCATTATCTGGTTGCGCTGGAAGTCGCTGGTGCTGGGGTCGTCGTGCAGTTGGATCAGCTCGTCAGCAAGTTGCTGCCCTCGGCTGAGTAGCTCGGCATCAGGCTCGATAGCCCCGCCGTTGCGGGCCTGGTTGACGCTCGCGGCCAACCAACTGTCGGCCCCGCCGTTACGCTGGCGCGTGACGGATTCCACCAAGTCTTCGGCCTGCTTGGCGGTAGCGTTGACGATGCGCTTGTGTTCACCTTCCATCTGCTTTTGCTGGCTGGCCTGCTGCTCTTGCTGGAGCAGGCCGCGGGCGCTGGTCGGCTCTTGCGGGGCAGGCTCACCGCCGACGCCTGCAGCAGCACCTGGTGATGCAGTTCCGCCGCGCATACCCACCAGGTCATCGGCCAAGCTGCCGCCCGTGGCGCTGCCGCCCATGCCGAGCATGCCTTCCAGTTGAACTTGCAGCTGGTTCCGCTGGACCTCCAGTTTGTCCCGCTGATCCTCGCCCAATCCTGCTGACTCGGTGCCGTATAGCTGTTTGTCGATAGACTGGATCTGGTTCTGCAGATATTTGGATTGGGCCTGCTGGCGTTCGGTCATGGCGCCATTCAGTAGACCCTTCGGACTGATGCCTTCCGGCACGTCAGCGGTGTCGCCGGTCGCAGTATTGAATCGGGTATAGCCGCCGTCCTCGGTGGGCACCAGTTGCCATGCCCCGGCATTGGTTCGATAGTTGGCGCCGGCCTGCTGCTGATCGGCGAGGCGCGCTTTCTGTTCGCGGTCGGCGGCGTTCTGTCCGGCAGTGAACTCCTGCCCTGCGACGCGCTCATCGGAGCGGAACGTGCGGTCAGCCTGATTCTCGCCGGCGGTGAACTGCTGCTGGTCCTGCTGCTGCTCCATGCTGTACTTGTGGCGCAGCTCGAGCAGTGAGGCCTCCTTACGCTTCTTCAATTCCAGCTTGGCGTTTGTCTGTACGGCTTCGCCAGCGCCGCCCAAAGCGGCTGCGAGTAGTCCACCGGCCATTAGCGGGCCTCCTGCATTGGCTGTTGCGGTTGCTGTTGCGCTGGCTGCTGGGGTGCTTGCTGAGCCTGACCACCGGCCTGCTTCTTGAGTTGGCGCATGGCACGGATCATCTCGGCGTAACGCTGCTTCTGCTCCTGCGTCATGGCGCCATCTTGGACGAGTTGGCCGAAGCGTCCGATGCCGGCCATGAATGCGGCCTCGATGGGGTCACGGTTGCCCTGCGCGGGCAGCTTGCGCATCTCGACGGCGATTTCTCCGACGGCTTTGGCGAGTTCCATGCCCGCCTGGAACATCACGCCCGGCGGCACGGTTTTTCCCTCGGCGCTAAGCGCGTGATAGGTGGTGAGCATCACCGAGCTGATGACCGTGGCCATGCGCTGAACGATATCGTCGCCCTGTCCCAAGGCCTGCTCGACCTGCGGCATACCGGGGCCGTACAGGTAGCCGAGCATCGACTCCATCAAGGCGTCGTACATCTGCTGGCCTTGCTTGGGATCAGTGTCGGTGCGTGGGTCGCCCTGCTGCGGTTGTTGCTGCCCTTGGGGTGGTCGCTGGGCCTGCTGGCCGGGTTGTGCCTGGGGTGGTTGTCCCTGGGGCGCCTGTTGCTGCGGTGGCGCCGCCTGAGGCTGGGCGCTCTGAAGTAATCCTGCCATGTGTCGCCTCCCGGCGAGTGGTTATGCGAAAAAGCTCTCGGCGTAACTGGCGTAACCGTCGAAATCGGTCGGACCGTTGCTGGGCGCCGTGGCGACTGGTGAGTTGTTCACGGCGCTGGCGAGTAGACCGCGGGGCTGAGCATCGCCCGCTCCGACGCCTATTGCCGAGCCTTCGTTCGGGCCCGCAAAGGCAGCTTCACGCCCAAAGTTCTTACCCGTCATGCCACCCAGCAGCCCGCCGGCGATAGCGCCTGGTAAGCCAGCAACGGAGGCGCCTGCTCTGGCGCCTGCGGTACCGCCGACCTTGCCTCCCAGAAAACCGGTAGCGGTGCCGACAGATTGCTGCGCCAGACTATGACCGAAACTGGAGTCCAGGTTGGCGCCGGTCATGCCATTATAGTGCTCAATGTTCCGTGCCGCTTCCTGCGCCGATAACGCTGTATTGACGCCTGTGCTCAGCATTGCCCCGGGCACCCCGCCCACTAAGCTGGCGACGGTCGAGATCGCACTACCCAGCACGCCCGGGCTGGCGTTCTCCTGAATACTTCGCTCGGCCTGGGCATCTGTCATGGGAGAGGCACCCAAGCGATCCATAAACGAGCGCTCGGCCTGCTCGGCGGCCTCGTCCATCGAGGCGATTGTGCCGCTGGTAATGCTCTGGTTGTTGCTTGCCTCGCTTGAGGGTGTGGTGCCCAGTTCGCCGCCAAAGCGTCCGCCGTAGGAGGATGCTTGTGTCGTGGACTGTCCGCTGCTGCTATTGGTACTGCTCGAGCTTCCGCCGCTGCGTGTGCCGCCGGTATCCACCTCGGACATGAAGCCGCCGCTGCTGGAGCTATTGCTGCTGCCCCCGCCTCCTGCCGCGCCCTTTCCTGAGCTTGAGGAACCACCGTGCCCGGCGCTTGAGTCGCCCCCCGGCGAGCCAGTGCTGCCACGCCCGCCGCCGCCACGTCCATCAGAATCGCCTGCCATATCACTGCCCTCCCGCGATCATGCCGTTGGAGAGCAACCCCTTCTTGGCGGTGCCGACATGGGTGCCGTAGTTCTCGATCGTGCCCGGATTGATCATCTGGTCACGACGCTTCTGCTCGTAGAGGTCGCGCTCGAAATCAAAGCGAGAGTTCTGCTCGTTTTGAGTCGCGTAGTAGCTCGCCACACCAGTTGCCAGGCCACCGATCACGTTTGCCGCTGCAGGGTTCTCATTCAGCCAGTCGAATGCGTCGGTGGCGTAGGATGCCGCCGATTCGAACAGGCCGCCGGCCGACTCACTCGCCGCGTCCATCGCGGTGCCAATGCTGTCAATCCAGCTCATAACGGTCGCTCCTTATGACAAGTTGGGGAACACGCCGGTGTTGGCGAGGTAGGTGCCTAGATTGGCGTACAGATCCTGCTGGAACTGAATGTCGGTGTTCCGCATGTCGAGAACCTGCTGGATCATCGTTGCCTTGCTCTCAGGGGCGATATCTGCGTTCATCTGGATCTGCTGGATGGCGCTCGCTGACTGGCCGACGAGGTCGGTTAGGTTGTTGGCCATCACACCCCATGCGTTGGCGGTCGAGGTGGCGTAGAGATTATTCAGCGACTGGTTGGCTTCCTGCTCGGAGAGCTGAGAGTCATTGGTGAACTGCTGGGCCAGCTTCTGGGTGTCGAAGTTGAATCCCTGCTGATTGAGCCCCCGCTGCTGCTGGTACTGCAGATCTGACATGAACGCCTGCTGTTGGCGATCCGTGTTGGCCTGGCTGTTCTGAAAGTAGGTCTGCGCATCTTGCTGTGCGAAGGGCGTAGCCGCTGAGATCATCGCGCCCTGCGCCGCCTGCCCCGCCATACTGGAGTTCAATAGGCCGCGCTGGGCTGCCTGCTGCTGCCCCTGCGTGGCGGACAGCTTCATCAGCGGCGAGTCGCTGGAAAGCATCTGCTGCAGTTGGTACTGCGATGTCTGCTGCGGGGTGACGGTGGACTGTGGTGCGCTGCGCTGCTGCGCGGGGGCGCCAGTGATGTCGTAAAGGCCACCTGTCTGACTGCGGTAGAGCGTCTGGCCATTGTCGCCTTGGACGGTTGTAAAGCTGCCCTGCTCGACGCCCTTCTGCATCGCGCTGCTCAGCAGGCCGTAGTCATTGGCATCCTTCGCCTGGGTAGTGGCCACGTTGGCGTTGTTGCGATAGTTCAGCCCTTCGGCCTGGTCGCCCTTGGCCACCGTGAATGCAGATCCGCGCTGTTTGTAGATCTGAGCCTCGTCGCTGCCGGACAGGGAGTTCTGCACCCAATCGATGCCCTTCTCGTTGGCCATCTTGGTGTAGTAGTCGAGCCCGCTCTTGTCGGCGCTGCGGCCGAGCGTGCTCTGGAAGAGCGAATTGATGTCTTGCGATGTTGCCATGGGGAAACCTCACGGTTTGCCGGGGATGGTGGGTTACCAGTCGATGGCGTTGGCTTCTGATAGGGTGGTTGCTGACTTGATGCGATCCTCGGCGCCCTGGCGCTTGCCGGTGGCGATGCCACTCGCCTCGATCCAGGCGTCGGCCTTGGCGATGATCCGCGCGACGATTTCGACCTTGGGCATTGAACGGCCCTCAGCCAGCGCCGACACATACGGCGTATTGGGGGCAGCGGCACCCTGCTCGCCGGCCTCGATCCACGCCTGGTAATCGCGCGCCTCGCGCTCCTGCTTGTCCCAGGTCAGCGTCTCGGCGTTCGGGTAATCCTTGAGGATCGCCTGCATCTCGGCGGCATAGCCGTCATTGATGCGTTGCATGGCATCGTCCTTGGCCTGCTCCAGCCGCTCGGCAAGCTCCTCGGCGGTGTATTCGCGCACCTCCCATGTCTGATGCCAGATGCCATCGACAAGCTCGGGCTGGCCCTCGGCTACGACATCGCCGGAGGGTCGGGCGGTATATTGCACTGGCACCCACTTGTAATTCGCCAGAAGTTCATCGGGCGGATTATTGGTAATCAGCAAGCCGGGATTCTGAGCTTTGATCTTCCTGACCACTTCGCGCTTTGACTGCGCCGTTTCGAGTGTTTCTTTGTTAATGTACATGATAACTCCTTATTCGAATGCACGAATGGCCATGTAAATAAAGTTCCCGCCATTCTGATTAAAAACTGTTGACGAGGTTTGCATTTTAAAACCAGAAGCCGTTGAGTGGGCATAAATGCCTGAAAACTCGGAACTGGTGCTATTAGGCATTAAAATTTTATTTGGGACGCCTATAGCTGTTGTGAAAGATCGTTGCGAGTCTAATACAAACCAATTCGAACTTTGATCAGATCCCTTAATCATTATATATTGCGGCTGCCATCCAAGTTCAATCATCGGGCCATCGCTTGACCCATTCCCGGTATAGCTTCCGCACTGGATAATGCCAGAATCGGAAGGGTCGTGTGCGAATAGGTATGCGATATACTGTCCACCTGATCCGTTTACTGCGGAGTTTAATCCTAATGTGAATTCATTGTCTGTAGGCTCAATATCACTCCAGAATACTGATGCTGATGATTTATGGTTTGCGCTCTGTAGCTGAAGGTAATCTGTAGATTGTATTGATCTATGGTATGTGAGCCAACCGCCAATTGAATCGAGGCGCTTCACCACAATCATCCCCGGCTTGATACCGAGATCATGCGCTATCTGTCGTCCACTGACCCCATCCCCTGTATACTTCACAATGTCAAAGAATTTAGGGGCTTTGCGGAATGTCCAAGAGGCATAGTTGTTACCATTTGCCCCAACTTGAGCAAAACCCGTAATATTAAATCCGCTGGATCTGAATGAATTTATGAATGAAGTTGGGTTTTCGGCGTTAGTTACATCTGTATAAATATTCTTATTTGCCCCCCGTACTGTGTCGTTTAAAACATTACTATATGACGTATCCCTCCCTTTTATCCAAACCAACCCACCTTCGCCTGCTAAATCAATCCCGTTATTTATCGTTTGCGCCCCACCGCTGCCAGTATAAAGCGTGGTCGAAAATACCTCTTCGGGCTTTACTGATTGCTTGCCACCCATCCCCGCCAATGCTTCAAACATATAGCCCCCTTATGACGTGTGGCCGATAGAGCCAAGGATGGTGGAGCCATTGCCTGAAATCGTGAGCGCAATGACTGATCTGTTCTCGCCGAGCTCAGGAGCGGAGTCGCCGGGCCAGATGACATTGTTATTGATGTTAATAGAAACTCCGGTGCGGACTTCAATCATGAACACGGTTGATCCTATGGCCACATTTCCAGGCGGGAACGATGATTGATACTCATCCTCCTCAATGGACTGAAATGCTGGTGTTTGCGCAAGATTGAAGAGCTCAAGATTAATCGTTGTAGATACATCCTCAACGTCTATATAAACACCCTGATATTTTTGAACGTCAATCGAATAAAGCGAAAAAGGCGTATCTCCAAAGCTAATGTTTATCCTTCTTACGGTCGTATTGTATCGCCCAAGCCTTGATGAGCCTGACAATTGCTCAATGATGTCGCTTGATACGTTGCGCTTAACCAACGCCCCGCTGGCATCAACTGAGGCGTAGTCCTTCTCATCGGTGAGTGTGCCGGGCTGGAGGTCGGTGATGGCCACGTCGCCCAGCACGGTCTGTCGTGCCTCGTCGCGGAACTGCTTTGCCTCGTCCCGATGCTGTTTCGTCGCCGCCCGATCCAGCCCGGTCTGGTTGCGGTCGGCTGCCGTTTTCTGGGCATTCTCGCTGGCTACCTGCGCGCTCTGAGCTGCAGCGGTGCGATCCTGGCTGGTTGTCGTTCGATCCAACCCTGTCTGTTGGCGATCGGCAGCCGCCTGGTCAGCCTTGTCGGTGGCGATCTGTGCCGAGGTGGCTGCCTGCTCCTTAAGGGCCTGGGTGTCGGCCTTGAGTTGGTTCAGGGCGTCTACGTCGAGCGCCAGCGTAAGATTTTCCGTGCTGAAGACGGCGCCCGAGGTGTGCCGGGTCGTGACGCGGTACCAGTTGCCGGTCGCGGCGTCCACGAACACGTCATTCACGAAATAATCAGTATCCGGCGTCCAGTTTTCCCGCCAGGTGAAGCCGGTGAGCAATGCCAACTTGCCCTCAGCATCGAAGCCCACCACTTTGGAGCGCCGCTGCAATGCGCTGGCCGCGATCTCCTGGCTGACGCCAGCCTCGGCGGGCAACTTCAGGGCGCGCCCAGTGTCCTCGCTGACCCCACCGAACCCTGTCGCCACACGGTCGAACTTCTCATCAACCGCCTCGCTTTCCGCCGTGGTGCCGGGTTGGAAGCGCTGCCCCGGGTCGCTGTTATCGAAATAGTCATTAGCCACGGCGCTGCCTCCTTACATCAAAGTGCAGGTCATAGCCCAGCAGCTCATGCGGGGCGCTGATCGAGTTGGAATAGATGGCGAAGTTGATCGAGGTGCCGGTGCCGGCGACGTTGACTGGCTCTTGCCCCAGGCTGGGCACGGACCAGTTGAATTCACCCCAGCGCGCCACGTCCCACAGGCCACCGCCGAGCATGAAGTCGATGAATTCCCGGCGCGGCCTTCCGGTCTCGGTGCGCCCGTAGTCGTAGTCGGCCTGGATAGCGATCTGCTCATCCGTGCCTGAGCGGATGTCCCAGAACACGCGCCGGAAGCGCTTGCGCACGCTGGGCTGCTTGAGGTCGGTGAAGGCCAGCGTGAGGAATGCGGGGATGGGCTCGCCGTTGAAGCTGGTCGCGCCATTGCCCAGGCGATGCACAAATCCCTGGTCGTCACCGATAAGCAGCTGCTCTTCCCCGGTGGAGAGCTCGCCGGTATGCGCCACGACCACCTGCGCCGGGTAACGCACGGTAGTGATTCCCGCCGGCGACATGAAAATGCCGGTACCGTTGTCGAACCATACGCGGTACTGGGCTTTGCTCTTGCTGATCGCGCTGGCCACGACGCGATTAGTCAGCCCATCTTCGGTGAACAGCGTCTCGACTTTGCGCCCCGGCTGCATGGGCCGGAAATCGCCGTATTGCTGGGTCGCATCGAGTGAAGTGATGCCGCGCTCGGCAATGAAGTAGGGCTGCATCAGTGACTGCGCCGAGTACGGGCGCGCGCCACTGTTGGGTACCGTGGTCTTAAGCTGGAAGTCGGCACCGCTCGTGCCGTAGAGTGTCTTCACGCTATCGCGGCAAAGGATATGCAGGACGCCGCCGGTGCCGGGTAACAAGCCGGTAAGCGTCTGGCCGACGCCGATCTCCCCAGCCCCGCCGGTCGCAGCGTCCCAGACTGCCGGCTTGCCTATAGCCGAGTGCTGCAGGCTCCCTGCCGGGTAGCCCAGCATGAGGTGCTCGCTATGCAGAGCGATGTATTTGGCGCCGGCCATGGCATTGCTCAGCTCGCTGAAGGTACCGTCTACCTTCAATTCGAACGGCTTGCCGCCGCCGACACCGTACAGGGCCCGGCCGGTCTCGGTGGCGTATACATTGCCCTCGACGAACTCATGGCGTCCGTTGTGCACGGCATGCACTGATACCCAGGCGCCATCGACCAGCTTGTAGAGCGTTGCGGTGTCGGCACCGGTGTCCTTGCGCACGGCATAGATGACATCGGCGAACGTCACTACGCCCAACAGCGTCCCTTCCCCCGGCACCACCGGCCCCAACTGGGTGTAGCCGTCGATGCGTCGGTAGCCACCGGTCACCGGACACTCGTAGTTGACGCAGTACATGGCCGCACCAGGTGGTAATTGCTCGGGCGGCGTGACCAGATCGATGCCGCCACCCAGTCTGATATACGCGGATCGACTCATGCCAGCGCTCCCCCGATTTCCATAGAGGGCAGCTCGCTGATGAGCATGTCGCTCATCAGCCGCGACGCATTGGCGCCACCCTGCTGCACCACCTCGGGGGCATTCTCGAACAGCCCGTACTGGATCATGGCGCGGTAGACGATGAGCATGTGGTAACGCTCAGGCAGGCGCGGCACGTCGCCATTCTCGGTCAGCACCTGAGGCGTGCGGAAATACTCGAAGGCCAGCAGAGATGTGGCCGGCGGCGACGTGTCGAGACGGATACGGTTATCGGGCAGCAACGTAATTACGGAAGGTGCCGAGGCGTTGCTGGGCTCACGGTACCTGGCGCGGAAGTCACTGTATTCCATCGGTCGCAGCTGGTTTATGCCGATGCGCAGCGTCTCGGGAATCCAGTGCTCGAAGTCGTCCGGCACCGGGTAGTCGCGGAATTCGGGCGATACCTCGATCTCGGTCTCGGACCAGGCAAAGCGCCAGTCGCGGCGCTCCGCCTGGATCTCCTGCCACGCCTGCGCAATCCAGCCGATCAGGCGCAAGTATTCCCCGTTCTGCCCCGTCACTGTCGCCGGCCCGCTGCCAGCTGCACCGACCTCCCGGCGCAGCCGTTGGCAAAGCTCGAGGAAGGTCATGGGTTACTCCACGCTCAGCACGGTATAGGGATAGGCCGGGACTTCGGTCAGTTCCTCGCTGTCCTCGTCTTTCACCATCTGCACAGCATTCTTGAGGCTTTCATAAAGACCGGCGCCAATGGTGACCTCCTCGCCGCGCTTGACGCGCACCACACGGCCATTACAGGCCAGCGGCACGGGCTGCTTGTCCTTGCCGTCCTTGTGGATCTTGATGGTGTAGCGCTTCTCGCCTTTGCGCACGGCAATGCCGCTGTCCTCAGAGACGGCAGGCTTGGCAGTTGCCTCAGGGTCAGGCTCACCCAACGCCTCCCGGATCTTCTCGCGAATGGTGTCGTCGCTGGGATTTCCCTTCAGCTCAATACCGAGAATCCCGGCCTGCGCCTTGAGTTCTTCCTTGTTCAGGGTGTCGAGGTTGAGTTCTTCGCTCACGGTAATTCTCCTGCGGCCCTCACGGGCGGCGTTACATCAAAAGAAAAGGGGGGCGTCTGCCTCCCCTTCGGTCATTGCCTTATCCTGGCTTACACCAGGTCAGTGGCTGCCACTTCCAATCGGGCCATCCACATCTCGTTGGCGATGAAACCCTTCCAGTACGTCTTCCAGCCGACCCAGCCCTTCTGGCCAAGCTTGTCGTTGGAGTCGATCTCGCCAGGCTGACGAATCTTCATCTCCACCGCTTCCTTGCCCTTCAGCGCGATATGCCCGTAGGCATCCTTACCGAAATACACCACCGGGTAGACATCGGCGTTGGCCCCACTGGTGGAGACCATGCCGTTCTCAACACCACCCGCATCGGCGAACGGCTCAAGCACGGGCGTCAGGATGTAACGCACATCCTCGACCTTGCCGATTTCGAACGGCAGCGGTTTCATGCTGCCGTACTTCTCGGTAGGCACGAATCCAGGCATGTCACGAATATCGGACTCCATGTGGGTGTGAGCCACGCCGATGTACGCGGCATCGATCGCTTCGGTACCGTACTTCACGGAGCTGGCCACCATAGTGGTGACCTTCTTGGCGCGCTCGGCCTTGAGCAGTCGAGTCACGGCGCGCTGTTTGGCCAGGCTGATCGGGGTGTTGACCGCGCTGCGGGCCGAGCCGTTGGCATAAAAGACATTCGTGCCGCCGCGCAGGATGCCCCACATCAGCGATTCGATGGTCTCGCCGGCCTGCTCGCCGGTGATACCGGTAGCATCCTTGAGCACCGGGTCTTCTGCGAGGTCAGCAACTCGGTTGGTGATCTCGACGACATCGCCGTACTCGCTCAACGCCACCTGCACATCTTCGTAGGTCAGCGCCTTGGATGTGGGTGCGACGCCTTCGGTCAACGGCGTAGTAGCCAGGGGCAGCGGGACCGGGCGGCGAAATTTGACCGCCTCGGATTTGTTCTTGGGTACCGGCTTGGACATGCCGAACCTGGAGAGCACCAGTTGCGGCTCGGCATGCTTGAGGTGTTCAGTCATCGCCCAGAAGGTGGTGCGCTGGGATAGTCCGGCGTAAGTTGTGGTAGCCATGGGCTGTATTTCCTGTGTCAGTAGGTGAAAGGCTTGCTTTGCTACCCTTTCGCTTGCTCACACGGAGGAGTCAGCAAAAGGCCTCGCGTCCCGAGGGAGGCAAGGCCTTTGTGTTTCGTCCGCTTGCTTGCGTTGCGGGTGTGTCGGTGCAAACCAGGGTGCTGGGCGGCGGGTGCGGCCCTACTGGTTCGCGAAGTAATCGAACAGCGCATCCTCGTCGTTATCTGGAATCGCGCTGCGCGGACGTCCGCCCCGGTTTGGAACGGTCTGGGCTGACTGCAGTTGTCGCTGGCGACGCTGCTGCAGGTTGGTGTTGGGCTGCGGTGCTGCTGGTGCTGGGGACGTGGTCAGCTTATAAGTGCTCAACAAGTACGCGGCATCTGCGGCGCTCTCGCTGCTCATCAGTTGCTGAACGGCCGACGGCTGTTGCTGCAGCCAGTTGTTAAACTCGGGCTTGCTGACGGTGTCACGCCAGTCGGGATGCTGCTGTTCCAGTGCGGCGTACTGGGCCTGCATCATCTGGTCCTGCGCCTGCTGCTGGATCGGTTGCAACTGCCCCTTGAGCTGATTGATTTGCTGCTCGTAATGGCTAGACAGCGCGCCGAACTTCGATTCCAGCGCCTTGGCGATATCGGGAAAATCCTGTTTCAGAGACTCCCACTCGGTATCCGACATGCCCGAGCCTTCGGGGTTGTCTCCTGATGGCTGCTGGCCAGGTTTCTGTTCGGGCTTCTGACCACCGCTGCGCAACTGCTCGATCTCTTGCTGCTGCTCGGTGATCTTGCGCTGCAGGGCGCTCTGGCGTCCCAGGTCAGACTGGTAGCGGTGTTGCCACTGCTGGGCTTCCTGCTTGTAGCGCTCAAGGTCGGCCAGCGGATCGGCTGGCGTCTCGCCTGCGTTCTCCCCGTCCTCACCTTCGCCATCCTCACCCTGGCCGTTCTGGGCATCGTTCGTCGCGAACCGTCCCTGACCATCACGGGGCTGGCCAGCCTGGCCGCCCAGTTCCTGCTCTTCCTGCTCGGAAAAACCGAGATCCTCGGCAGGCTTGCCCCCGGCGAATTCCTCGAACAGTGCATCGGCATTGGCGTCGTCGATGAACGTCTGTTCTTCAGGGGTGACTTCTTGTTGCGTTGACATATCGCCTCCAGCGGCCCTCACGGGCGGCTATTGGTTACTGGTAATTGTCCGCCACGACGGGCGGGATGGATGATGTGTTAGTGAGGTTCAGCAATTGATCAAGCAATTCGATCTTGCCACGCTGCTGCTCGGATTCGCGGTCGGCGATCAGTTGCTCTATCGCGTCCTGGCGCTGCTGCCGAGCCCATTCGGTCACGGCCTGCCAGGTTTCGGAATGCTTGTTGATGTCTGCCATCAGTAGCTATCGAACCCCATTGACTGGTTCTGTTCGCGTGCAAGGCGGTCGTTCTGGCGCTCGGTGAGCTGCGCTGCAGCCTTGTCGCGATCGGTTTGCAACTTAGCCGCCGTCTGGCGCATCTGCAGCTCCAGCTTCTGCGACTCCAGGCCCAGCTTTGTTTCGAGCTCCGCCTGGGTCATGTTCATCTCAAGGGCCAGTTTCTGACGGGCGATCTCCTGGTCGCTCTGCAACTGAGCCGCCTTGTACTGCTGGTCCCACTGCTGTTGCTGCTGACGCAGCTGGAAGTCGGCTTGCTGTTGCTGGGCCCTGAACTGCAGCTCCTGCTGCTTAAGCTGCATTTCGGCCATCTTGATCTGTGTCTGGGGGTCGCCCTGCTGCTCGGCCATCTGCTTACGCTTGTTCTCGACATCGGCGTCCGACAGGGTGATGTTCTGATACGGCACTTCCAACGCCTTCGCGATCTCCCGATCCATCCCCGCCCAGTCACGCCGAATGGCGAATTCCGGATTGCTGGCACTGATGTTGGCGTAGACCATCAGGCTCTCTTGCTGCTTTTCGCGCACCAGCAGAGCACCGGATCCACGCGCATCGACGCTGTAGTCGCCTTTGATGTTCGCCTTGTCGCTGTACTGCATATTCCAGTCGTAGAAGCGCGTGATCGTCGGCCGGGTAATGTCGTCGTCCCAGTTCTTCACGGCGCGGCGCAACACGATATTGGCACTGTTCATCAGCATGGCCATGCCGCTTGATGTCTGGGTAACGTGTCCAGCCTGCTCGCCCTGGGCGATCAATGGCAGGTTGGTTTCCTCGTCGGCGAGCTGCCGGGCCATGGAGAAGATATTGGCGAGCTCCACCTGGTGGTTTGGGATGGTGAAGCTGGCGAAGGCATCCCGGACACTGCGCGTCTTGTCCTTCAGGAAGTAGAGCTTCTTCTTGCCGGGCTGGCTGGACCACGAGCCGTCAGCAGGTTCGATGATGTCTCGGTTGGCGACGATGATATCGCTCACTGAAGCGCCTGCGTTGTCCATCATCATCCGCCACGCGGCATTGATGACCCGCTGGGGATTACGCATTAGATAGGGAATGCCGAACCCGAAGATGCAGCTCTCGTCCTTCTCCCAGTTGAATACGCTGTAGGGACGATCCTGGGTATCCATCGGGTTGAGCGTGACCTTCAGGACGTTATTGCCCGAGAAGAACACTACTGCCTCGACCTCATCGTCGAGTTCGTCGATCTCCTGCTCTTCCGCCGTCTGGCCTGCTTCGCCCATGGCATCCAGCAGCTCAGACTTGCTGATCGGACCGTGGTATTCCCACACCTCGTACTTGGTGTCAGTGCTGATCGAGTCCACGCCGGTGATGCTGCGAATATCGTTGGTGTGGTCCTTGGCAATCGCCGTATTGTCCTTGCCGCCTCTCACCACTGAACGGATCTGCTCGACCAGGGCGCCGGGCAGTCGAGCGAACTCGCGCAACTGGCGCTTGCTCATCAGGCGACGCTCGAAGATGAACTCGCACTCGTCGATGGTGCGCGCACTCATGTCGGGGTAGAAATCCCAGGGATCGACGCGCTCGACCGAGGGAGCCAGGGATTCCTCAACGGTCAGCACCGAGGTGCCTTCACCATCGGTATCCCAGCGCTTGTGGGTGCGCCCGACGATCACCGGCCCCTTGAGCACAGCAGTGCCAATCAGCGCCGCGTCATGAATAACGTCGCGCGACTTGATCTGATAGCGGCTCTCCTTGAGCTGGTCGTCGATCTCGGCCTGCATGGCTTCGGCCTTCTTCTTGGCCCCGCGCATGACCTCGTCGGCGGCCTGCCCCATATCCACCGGCTCACCGTTCGGCCCTTGCCCCATCTGCCCAGGCTCGATGCCGTCCAATTCCGGTACCGGCGTCGGCTGGATACCCCAGTTGCGGTCGTCGGTCGGGAAGAGCATGTCCTGCAGCCGGGCCTCGGCGGCGTTGGTCTTGTTGCGCGTAATGTTGACGTAGACCTCGGAGCCCTCAGCACGCGCCAGGCGCGCTGCGGTTTGCGGGTCGTACTCGCCATGGTACTGGCGATAGTCGTCCAGCCAGCGAGTCTCGAGCGAGGAGCGCTTCTGTACCTGCTCGTGCGCTTTGCGCGACAAGCGCGCAGCAAATATCTGCAGCCGCTCGGCGGCGAGCTGCTTGTCATCGTCTTGGTCGGCAGGGTGCATCAGAGCCTCACGGCTGTGAAAAGAGAAAGGTGTCGTATCGCCTCACGGCGAGGGAAAGTCAGTAACCAGCGGTGGCATCAGCCACCACGCTCTCGATAACGGTATGGCGGTCTTTGGGCCTGACTGGCTCGGCAAACGTCATGGCCAGCGCGTCACCAGCGTCAGGAGACCGAAGGCCCCGGCGGCGCATGTCCTCCTTGCTCTCGAGGATGCGGCGCTGGTTGCTGTCGTACTTGTACTGCGGCCCGCACAGGTCGGCGTGCAGGGCATCGGAATCGGGGATCATCACCGGCATGTCATCGTTGAGCCAGTCGCGCATCGTCCACCACATCTCGGCACGCTTGTTGCGGTAGCGCTCGGGGTCCAGTGCAGCTGAGCCGAAATTGACCGCCACCACGATATCTTCGTGGCCCAGCTCGAGGAGGCGATCCACTACGCCAGCACCAATACCGCCTACGTCGATGGCCACCTGTGCCGGCTTCTCGGCCTTGATGATCGAGTGCACCATGCCAGCCACTTCCATGGTGGACTTGTTGCGGTGCGTCTCGACGTTGTATGCCGCACGGTTGCGCCGACGGATGATCGCTGTGCTGTCATCGCCGAAACGGGCCGGATCCACGCCAATGATCAACGGGCCATTGCCCAGGCACTTGTACTTGCGTGCCGCGACCACTGGCTCAGGCTGAATCAGCGTGTCACCACCGGAGACCTGGAAGGCCTCCTGCGCCGTCATGGGGTATTCCTGCTTGAAGGCGCTCTTGCCGTCGATACCGTCTGCCGTCAGTTCGGCAATCTTGAAACGTCGGAACATGATCTGGGCGTTATCCAGACCATACAGCTTGACCAGCGTTTCCTCTTCGGCGGTTAGGCTGAAGTCGGCAGGCACCGGCTTGCGGTACTCCGACTGCCAGAACCATGGCACGAAGATGGCGATGAACTCGCTCTCGCCCGCCTCGGCCTTCTGCCACTGTTGGTGGTAGTAGTTGCCGATCCCGTTGGCAGTGGACTCAAGGATCACCTCGGTGTCGGGCTCGTCCGGTACCGCCTGCAGTATCCCCTTCGCGTGCTCGGCGGCATGGGGCCAGAACGCCACCTCCGATCCGTGGAAATACTGGACCGTGGTGCCTCGCCCTACCGACTTGTTGCCGGCGGTGCCGACCTTATAGCCCGAATCCAGCCGGTCGAAGAGCAGCTCCTTGGCATTGGATGCGCCGGTGCTGGGCTTCACCAGGGGCGGGCAGTGCTCGTGATAGCGCTCGGCCATCTCGAAGAGTGCACCGGTACTCTCGGCCTCATGCGTCAGGATGAAGGCACGCTTGCCCTTGCGGTGCGACACCAACCAATAGAAACGGCCTTCGGTGTAGGTGGATGCGCCTTGCTGGCGACCCTTGAGCAGAATGGCCCGCACCTTGCCGGTCTGGCGCTTCTGCTCGGTGATGCAGGCATGGATATGCCGTTGCGCCACGTTGAGCTCGAAGGGCTCGACCTTGCCTGCCTTGGTGCGGATCTTCAGGCAGCGCGGCGCGTAGTGCTCGAAGTCGTCACGCAGCTTGATGCGGATGGCACGCTCGCGTTCGTTCATTCGAGTTCGTCTAGCGCATCCAGCGCATCTTCATGGCTGGCCTGCTTCTCGCCCTCAAGATCCAGCCCATAGGATTGGCGCTCAAGCTTGACGACCTTCTCCAGCGCATTGGCTCCATGGCCCATGCACTTGCCCAGGTACTCCATGTCGAGGTCGATCTCGATCACGTCACCCGACTTGAGCTGAACCTCACGCTTGCCGCGCTCTAACTGCTGGGTCAGGCGATCAATGAACTGGTCGGACACGCCTCGCCAGCGATTGAGCAGCTTGCGGTGACCGTGGACAACAGCAGTGTTCTCGTTCGCCGCATGCTCGACGATAGCCTCGTCGTCGTCACTCAACGTCTCTCGGGCTTCGGGCGGCAAGGCCTCGCGGGTAATTTTCTCCCGAGTGCGCTCGCGCACCTTCTGGGTCAGGTCCTTCTTCCAGGCCGGACGCTTGGCATCGCCCTTGGCGCGCTTGCGTATCGCGGCCTCACTCGGGCCGTGACGGTCTGAAAGTTGACGCAGCGAGAAACGACCGGTGCGATATTCCGCCTCGATCGCCTCCCAATCGAATCGTGCTGCCATAGGTATTCCGGACGCCTCACGGCGTGCGGCCTCTTTGTAAAAGTGCGGGCGTCTCACGACGAGCCGCAAACAGGTTTGCAGTAAGGTGAATTCAAAAATCCATATAAAGAAGCTAAATTAGTCGATTCACCTTGAACCTGCCGGAGTGGGGCGATGCAACAACCTGAAATCCTTTCTTTTTTAATTGGCTGTATAACAATCACTCTCACGTTTTTCTTCAGCAGAGCTAAGTTGAAACTAACTAATAACGATCATCGGCAAAAACAAAAGAATCGTGTGTTTGACATATACTTATCACTTCCTTCGTATCGCAGCCCCACCGATGAAGAGCTAGCAGTCATCAACCATGCTTTTTATGATTATTCAAAAAACAAAGCTCAGGCTGAGTGCGTTTACACAGTTGTTTCCAGCAAAACCAACCCTGTCTTATTCGAACAGCTTTCGATTGCCGGTGACTATGTTGAATATGATCATTTAAATAAAAGAATAGTGCGGTCCCGCACCACAGCCAAAAGTGACAATTACAAGCGAATAGCATCAATTCTGACATATTGTATTTTTTCAATTGGGTCCTTGACCGCGATAACCACAACGCTAGAGCCAATAACGAACTATTTTGTGCCGGAAGACGGGGGGTTGAAGGTTTTCGTAGCACTCGTGATGACCGTTTTATATATGTCTCCGGTTATAGTCACTTCAATACTCACCGTTCCGATAGTCAAGCGCATCGACGCTATTAGCGCCTTAACGAAGGCTTAGCTTAGCTCAAGCGCGAAATACGAAAGCATCTTTGTATTATTTGAGCTTGAGCCTGTCTAGGAGGCCTTTGCCGCTGACGGTCTGGGTGACTTTCTCGAGAGAGCGCCCGCCGATGTACCCGCCTACGCCCAGGGTCATCAGATCCCAGAGCCGGTCTGGCAGATCAAGCGTCAGTGCGCTGCCGAACATGGCACCCAGGTACGGTGCGAATAGGTAGTTGTTGGCCACAATAGCCGTGATGGTGAGCATCAGAATGGGGCGCCAGTTGCGCTGCCAGTAGCTCTCGCCCTGCGCCTCGGCGGTGATCACCTTGGCCTGAGCCTCGATGCGGACGCTTTCCAGATCCGCCTCGACCTTGCGCAGCTTTATTGCCGCCTCCGGATCAGCCTTGAGCGATGCGGCCAGCGCTTCCGGCGTTTCCGAAACGCCCAGGGCGCGAGCAGCGAGACCACCCACAGCAGCACCAGCAGGGCCGCCCAGAGCTGCGCCAAGCGCTGGCGCGATCTTGCCCACGGTTTGTGCGACATCTCTCCACTCCATCACGGTATCCCCTTCATCAGCCCGATGATGGCATTGGCGACCAGCGTACCAATGGCCCCGAGCACTACCAGAAACACGGAGAACAACGCGCCCCATCGGCCCAGCAGTCGCTTGCCCTCTTGCTTGGTCGTGGCCACGTTGACGGCATGCTGCAGTTCAACATCACGGATACGCTTGCCATGTTCGGCAAGCTGGGTGTCGTGGGCTTCGAGTTTTCCGGCGTGAGAGTTCTGGCGCTCTTCCATGCGCGTGAGACGGTCGAGTATCTGATCGACTTTGCCTTCGATCCTGTCCTGTTGATTGCCAAGGTCAGGATGCGCCATCACGCCACCTCGTCGCGCAGATGTACGACACGCTGGAACCAGCCGTAGGCGAATGCCTCTTGAGACTGACGCTTGCGCGCCAGGCTGCGACAGAAGGCAATGCGGCAGGCATTGATCGTTGCGGCCAGCACCTTGAGCCCTTCATCACCCCGCGCACGGCGGTATTCACGAAGCGCTGAAAGCGTGATCGGCCCGACCGCACCATCTACCTTCATATCGCGGTAGTAGCGCTGCTGGTCGTTGAGGACGTTCAGGGTGATCTGCAACTCTTCCCCAGCCCGAGACGGGCCAGAGTTCACGCCATAGTCAAAGAGATACTCGGCGAGCGGCTCATGGATCGCGGCGATATCGTCCAGGCGTAGCGGGCGCCAGAAGTCGGCGGCATAGATAGCGCACGCCTTCTGATGAGGCAGTTCGCACATGGCGCTGGAATAGCCGTGTTTGCGTGCCACCGCCTGGGTAATGCCGTATTTCGTGGGCCCGCCGCGGTCGGCGGGATGATCGACGTAACCGCCCTCGCGGTCGATGACCGCGGCGATCAGTCGCTGCTGGAGCGGATGCGTCATGTAGGTACCTGCTGTCTCACGACAGTAGAAAGGGAAAGGCCCCGCCGGACTGGCAGGGCCTTGGAGTGAGGCAGGGCTGGGTACCAAACCGTAACACTTTTACACCAAAAGCCCTTGGTTACTCGGCTCGGCGGTAAGTATGGTTTGTGATACTTATGTTCCCTGCGTGTTTGCCCCAGCTGAAGAGTTGGGGCTATTTTTTGCCTGGTACAAAAAGCCCCGCCGGACTGGCAGGGCCTTATGTTATCGGAGAGCTTAAACTCTTAAGTGACCGTTTTCTCTTTCGAACTTACAATCTGCTCGATAGCGTTTGGTGTTGACATCAGCACGGCCACAAACAGGAACCAACCCCAGGCTAGTTACTCAAACAGCCCAGCCAACAATCCAAGCCTGGCCTTGTTGGGGCAGGCGGATCTTGACCTCGAGAGCCTTAGGATCGTTCCAGAAGTGCAGCGACTCCAGCCAGTTCATCCAGTCGGATGAAGCTTCCATATCGTTATGATTGGAAACGAGCAACAGCAACTGAATTGGCGTCACCCTTTCCACTTCCTTGAGGGTAAGGAGATGATCCCGATCCTGATGCACTTTGGCTCGCCACTTGTTGTCGCTGGTGTAGTCATGCACCAGAGCAACCTCAACGATGTAGCCATGGTCTTCTTTGGTGAAGAAAACATCCCCAGTTTTTCTGGAAGAGTCGAGGTTGGCAAGGTGGCGGTATGACGGCTTCGGCTGGAGGCCACTTTCCGAAACTTGCAGTGCATGGAACAGCTCCCAGTTGAACCATTCTTCGAATGAGTATCCCGTCCTTACGAAGGACTGCAGTTCAGCCGCCTTGCCGGAAAAGTGATGCTGGATGACGTGCTGGAGTGCTGCGAATGAGTTCAACTGTCTGTTCCTTGCCGAGCCATACGAAAACGCCCCGGCATTTGCCAGGGCGCAGTATTCGATCATGGGGAGAGAGTAAGCGAAACGGGCGGGTATATCAAGGCGCACCCATGACATATGCCGCTCCTGCCTTTGCACCAAAAAGCAGAACTGTAGAAACCGTCTGCTTTACCGACGTCCATGCTGCGTCATTAATACCTGTCCTTAGCTTATCGCCAAATGTCTGGCCTTCAGGCTGCCCTGCTACCGACTCCAGCCTAGACCCAAGAGCCGCATGTCCTGTTGAGGTAAGCACTACAGGTCGGGAAACCCCCTCGGGAACAGTCTCGTAGCGCAGAAAGCCCTCATCGACTAGCCATTTAATGGAGTAACGGATGAAATCCAGCTTCGCATCTTGCTCCTTTGTGAAGCCGTTATCGTATCGCCCAGACACAGGGTCATATCCACCTGGCTCAGACACAGCTTCATTCCAGACGACGCTCAGAATGCGTCGTTCATTGATATTCACCGGCCTAGGGAATGCGCTCAGCGCATCTTCGAAGGCCAGGCCGACAACCAAATTGAAATCATCAATGTTTGACATTCAAGAGTCCTTATGCGGCTCGCCTCAAAGTAATCAGAGTTTCAAGCCGTTCGAGTGCATCCTGCTCCCACTCTATCATCAGCTTCAGGGCGGCATGCCAGGGCTCTGCCCATTGGTGACCATCTTTCTTTGAACTCCAGCGTCGCACCTCAATAACCAAACCGTGCTCCTCATACATCCATCGCTGGATCATCTGGGGTGTTGAGAGCCCCGGCCGCCCTGCCTGCGTCTCGCTGTAGTGATAAACGGCGGCCAAGCATAGCCAGTACAGCGCATCCAGTGATTCTGCCGTTGGCAGCCCTTTGCCTTGGCCTGGCAACTTCGTGCCCCCGGCTAATAGCTGATGGTGCAGGGCAAGCTGAACCACCTCGGCTAAAGCATCACGCTCCCGGCGCTCAAGGGGGCCATAGCAATACAAAGCCAGCGCACGCTGATGACGCGGCAGCGCATCGACCACACTCAGGACAGCTCCAGCTTCCAGGCCGCTGACAATGTTCCAGTCATTATCACGGATATAGCCCTCGTTGCTGGACTTCGGACTGTCGGCCAGGGCCAAGCGGATCGAAGATAGTTGACGCTCCAGCAGACGCACCGCCTTTGCTGCCTGGGCCTCGCCCTCTCCGATCCTCTGCGCATTGCTCAGTGTGGCCAGCGCCTTGTTGTACTGAGCGACGATGCTGCGCGTGCGTGCGCCTGCATTGCGTCCTACAGCCTTCTCTAGGCGCTTTGCACTATCGAAGATACTGGCCACCGGGCTGTCACCACGGTGGAACAGGTAAGCATCAAAGATCATCTGGCGTGCCGAGTTATATCTCATATCGTCCCCTTGTGGTTCGCACCCTGCGTACTGCGTACCTAATCGCGTACTTTCGCGAACTGTTATTACCCCTGAATCCGCTCTACCCCGCATGGCTGCTGCGGTGCGCAGGTGCGTACTTCTATGCCCCGCTCAATTCCTGCAATGCTTCCCTTACCCGTTCTCTTGTCACCCTGGGCAGCTTGCCCTCCCAGTGCTGGAATACCGCCTCTCGACTCCCCTGACCTGCTGCCAGCATTTCCTTTGCAACCATCTTGGCCTGGCAGTACAGCGTCCACTCGGCGAACTCCGGCGGGTAACCGTTGCATCCGCCGACTGGGCGGCCGTCGGGCCAGGTGCGGAACGGCTCTTTCACGCCGCTTCCTCTTCTACTCGGATGATCTCCACCCAGGTGCCGCTCTCCTGCTTGCGGTCGATGATCGGCGGCCGGACCTTCCACTCCCTGACGTACTCCCCGCGGTCATCGGGCAGCAGACCGGCGCGGACCAGGCCGTCTTCGATCGTCTTGCAGCTGATCGAGTAGTTGCCTGTGTCGCGGATCCGCTCTTTCGGTCCCAGCCGGGGCGTGAAGTACAAATCCACCTGGTGGGAAATCGGGGCCAGGCTTGCATCGATCACCGCCTGCTTGGTGAGTACGTCGCACAGCTCGACCTGATCCTTGTGCTTCCTCCAATGCTGGCGAATGGCAACGTTGGTGCTTGGGCCTATGTAGGGCACGAACAGGCGGATCATGCGGCCCCCTTGATGCTGATGATGCCCTTGGCATACAGCCGCTCGATGGTGCGGGCCTGTCCCCGGCGCATATAGAACTCGCGCTCCTCGTCGGTGATCGCGAAGCGGATCCGGCGGTCGATGGCGTCATGGCAGCTCGAGCAGGCAAAGCATGAACTGACGTCACTGCTCTTGGTGCCCATGCCGTTGGTCTCGCTGGGCAGATGCGCCAGGACAGTCGTCTCGGGGTTGTGATTGCAGATCCCGGGTATCTGGAGCGTGCAGTCCTCGCGCTCGGCAGCGTCGCGAATCTTCTGCGAACGGATCTTGGGGCGAATCACGCCACCTCCCTCGGCATCAGCCGGATCATTTCCTCTATGGTCTCCTGGCTCTCGCTGGGCCAGTAGCGCTCGCAGATATGGCGGCAGATACCGCGCCAGAACCGCTGAAACTCGCTTTCGTCCATCGCATCGAAGGCAATGGATTGCGGCACCACGGTCTTGAACTGCCCCACCCCGGGCACGTCGGTGTAATACACGTCGCAGCACACCTCGGCATCCTGTTGCAGCTTCTTCAGGGCGCTATGGTGGTCGTGGTCCTCGAACCCTTCGATGTGCTGGCAGACCAGCCCGCCCAGGCCATGCACCAGGCGATGAATGGTTACGTTACGGGGTGCCGTCAGCTCGGC
Source organism: Halomonas sp. WWR20 (assembly GCF_054602495.1). Lineage (NCBI taxonomy): Bacteria > Pseudomonadati > Pseudomonadota > Gammaproteobacteria > Oceanospirillales > Halomonadaceae > Halomonas > Halomonas sp. WWR20. The sequence goes on along the minus strand of NZ_JBTRHR010000003.1, from coordinate 174,076 downwards.
GCGTACTGTGGTGCCCACCTTGAGGCCACGCTTGCGCATCATGGCGCCGTCGATGTCATAGGCCGGGACCAGGGCGCCCACCTCGACGCCCGTTGCGGGATCAACCAGTTTCCGGACCACCAGATACAGCGGCCGGGCTGGGCGCTTACGCTTGCTCATCAGCACCTCGCAGGAAGAAGCACACCAGTACGGTGGTCACTGAGCAGAAGGCCATGAACAGGAGGAAGAACGTCATGCCGGCACCTCCTGCTCTTCGCGCTGCTCGGTCAGATCTTCGTCTCCGTCGATGCGGAGAAGATGACGCTCGAATCGGCAACAAAGGTCGAATTCACCTTCGCTTGTGACCCATGAGCGTTCAGGGACTACGTATTTCTCCATATCGCGAGAGCTAGTGACTTTGGTGCCAGCCTCGAGCGGCTTTATGCACGTCACAATTCTCCCGACATCTATGCCACCGACTGTTAATGCCAAGCATCCCGGCTCTAATGGCTTCATGCCGCACCCCCGAACATGTCAACTTGGCTGGTTTCGCGATCAAAACGCGCTTTTGCTGCGCTAAAGTATTCGCGATCAATCTCAGTTCCTACGAACTCACAGCCGAAATAGTGCGCTGCGATAGCGCTAGAAGCGCTGCCTAGATGGGTATCAAGGATGCGCTGCCCAGGCTGGGCATAAGTGCGCAGAAGCCACTCATACAGTTTCACCGGCTTCTGCGTTGGATGGATTCGCTTCTCATTGAGAGCTTTGTTTCCCTGCTGTCGCGTACCGTTGCAGATGGATTCGCCCTGCATCATGCCGCGCCACATGTATCGAACGATGTCCACGCGCTGGTTGAGGGTATTGAGCGCAATTTCCGCCCCACTCTGGTCCGCCCCGTCATTCACCTTGTCCCAAACAATGGCGCCAGATGCCGGCATGCCGGCGTAATAGTTTGCGCCCCAGATAATCTGGTCTTTGCTGACACGACGAAGCTCAGAGAAATACGCTGACGATGGAGGGGCCTTGTCCCAGTCTTTTTTTACGTACCCTCCGTCATGTGCAATGAGGCGAGTGCCGTTTTTCTGCAAAACAGCATGGGTGCGGATAGCCCCTCCGTGTTCTCCACGCCCATACGGGGGATCCACAATAGCTAGGTCGAAGGCGTTGTCTGGCTGACTGCGCATGAACTCCATACAGTCAATGTTGAGTAGCTGAATCATGCCGCACCCCCGAACATATCGCCCTGCGGTGGCTGCGGCGCATACCCGCTGACCAGCCGGTACTCGTCTGCCGTGCTGCCCTGGCGTCGGCGGCGCAGGATCTGCAGCCCACACTGGCTGCGCAGGTCACGGACTCGAGCGCTAACCGCCGCATGGCTATCCACCACCTCGAAGCGGGCCTTGATCGACTCGGCGATCTCATGCAACTGCATCCAGTAGGTGGCGTCGCGCAGCACCAGGTACGTCCGGCCCAGTTGGGTGCCTGCGTCGAGGTGCTCAGCGGCCCGGTGTGGGCGCATTTGCGTTACGGTTCCCATTAGGCGGTTCTCCCTTTGCTAGCGACTGCCAGGGCCTTGCGGTTGAGACGGCTGATACTCATCTGGCAGTCCTTGCACTCCGTCAGGATCTGGCGCTCATAACGGCTTGTGGCCACGGTCATCTTGCCGATCGGTTTGTCGAGCCCGCATGCCGGGCAGCGGATGGTTGAGGGTCGGCGTAAGGTGGTCATGCGGCACCTCCTACCAAGGCGCGCAGTGCTGCCAGCCCCTGCTCAGCAGACATGCGACTTCCGAACTGCTCCTCGGCCTGGGCAGCGGCTTGCTCGCGCCCGTTACGCTCGGCGATCTCGGATGCACTGAGCTGGCCATCGCTACCTATCAGCGCCCGGGGCTCGACAGGCTCCCCGGCCATGACGCGGTTGCAGATCGATTCGTAACTGGCCCGGAAGATTGAAAGCAGGCGATCAGCCTTGGTGTTGCTCGTGGCGTTGGCGAGGTCCCACCATCCAGTCATCGCACCGGCCTGGCGTACGCCTTCATGGCTCCACTGATGGGCCTCAGGCTGCTGGGCATGGGCCCGCGCTTCGAAGAACGCTTGCTGGAGTTCAGGCATCCCGAAATCCTCCGGCTTGGGCTTCATCGCCTTGACCAGCCTGGCGATCGACGGTGGCCAGTCGCTCCCCTCGGCCTTGATCCGCTCGATTGCTGCGTCCAGCACTGCTGGCGTCGGCAGCGTTTTCCACTTCGCCATCGAAGACGCGACCTCGCGCTTCGCCAGCTTCACCATGTCGTCCGTCGTGAACGAGGTTCTCCACGTCCTGGGATAGATCGCTTCCAGCCGTGTGAACGCCCGGTTGACCAGCTCCTGAATCGTTTCCTTCCTCGTCGGGCCAGAACCCGTCCATCCAGTCGTCGTCGTGGGGGTTGGCGAGCCGCGCCGCGATGCGATCTCGCTCTGAGCGCTGGCTGTCAGTTGTTTGGCGGTCTGCATGGCGGGCTCCAGAGCGGTCACGGTTGAATTGGATGGCGAGCGTTTTCCACTGCTTGCGCAGCTTGGCGGGGCTGAGGATGTTGGATTGCCAGAACGTGTCCTGGCTGGCCCAGGTGAACAGGATTCGGATATGCGCTGGGTCACGCTCGTCACGCTCACGCATCAGGCGGATCGTGTTCGCCCAGCCATCCATGTTTCGTTTCTCAGAGCCGCCGGGCAGCTGGTCGATGATCTCGGCCATCCAGTGGGCCAGCTCGTGATCAACAGGCTCGCCCCAGACTTTCCGCTTCGAGGAGCGAGGAGCGCTTTGCGCGACGTTCCCCTCGAACGTAGTGAGAGGGGTTATGTCTTTCTGTCTATTGTGTGTCTCCACCTGGGAGACGTTTTTTGTCTCCATCTTGGAGACAGTGTCTCCACCTTGTGCAGAGTTGGAGACAGGGGCCTTACGCTTCGGTGAGGCGGAAAAATCCCACTCGTCGTAATGCTTGTTGACGCTCAGCAACCGCCCATCGCTTGAAAGGTTGAGCACCTTCATCGAGAGCAGCTGTTGCTTGGCTTCATTGACGTTCTGGCGAGAGATACCCACCGCCTTGGCCAGCTGAGAGTCGCTTATCCAATCTTGCGTCTTGTTGAAGCCGTAGGTTTTGCGAATGACAGCGTGAATGATGCAAAGCTGCGTTGCGGTGGCAGGGCATACTTTGCGGTTGTACGTGGCCTCGTACAGCTCGTGAGCTATGCGCGTAAAACCATCCTCCACCTGAGGACTCCTTGCCGGGGCACTAGCAGGCCCTGACGATTGGGCGTCATCACGACGCGCTGGGAACTGGATTATTTCTGCTGTTTCGGACATACTGATTACCTCGTTGAAGCCCCGGCACATGGCCCCCACAGCCGCCGGGGCTTTCTCTTGTCTGGATGTCACACCAGCCGCAAAGGCGGCGGGTTACCCTTTCGGTTGTTCAGCGCGAATAGCGCTTCCCTCGTTGCTTCCTGCGCGACCAGCAGCGCTGTTTCCAGCGCTACGTCACAAGCTGCCATGCCGCGTTTCCTTGCGACTTCCTCCACCATTGCCTGGTACTCGGGGCTTGTTCTTTGGAGTGCGGCTTGCGCCATTTCCCGGTCGTACACATGTGCCTCCTAGGGCCTTTCAGGCAGTTAGCTGTTGGTGCAGACTCCGCATGAGCCCGACCTCGAGCATGCGTTGCAGCATCTGCGTGGCGGCTTCGCGGCTATCCGTACTGAGCGGCTTGCCTTCGGCCAATTCGGCGAGCAGCTGGGCATGACGCTGCTGGCTTCTCGCGAGCCCTTCCAGGGCGAGATCGTGGACATACGGTGCCAGTCGTCCGCCGGTCTGCATCGCCGCTGCCGCCTTTAGCTCCTCGAATTCGGAGTCGGTGAAGCGCACCTTCACTTCGTTGCGTTGGTGCGTGCCCTCGGGCTTTCGCCGGCGATCCTCGGTGATGCAACTGTCGTGAGAGAGATAACGATCCATGAATGCTTTCCTTGCTTGTTTCTGGGGTTCTATGGGTCGCGGCTCTCACGAGCAGGCGGTTGGGGTTTAAGCGGCCTGGTCGGCCAGGTCGCTGAAAATATCTTCAAGGGTCACCGGCACACCTTTGGCGCGAAGTGCGGCCACGATCCGGCCCACCTTGTTTAAGTCAGGTGTCCGGTAACCGGATTCGTAGTTGGAGATGGCCGTTTGACCGAGCCCAGTGGCTTTGCCCAGCTCGCTCTGGGTCAAATTGGCCTTCTCGCGGAGTTCTTTCAGCTTCATAGGTGATGCCCCGTGATAATTGCCCCTAGGTATATCACGTAATGTGTTTTCCAACAACACGATTTGTCGAGTGACTTATCACGAAACGTGGTTAGCCTAGGCGTATCAACGGGAGATACGGTATGAGCGAGACCATCGGGGACCGCATCCGAAAAGCGAGAAAAAGAATGGGGCTAACCCAGCCAGAGCTGACTGCGGCTTGCGGGTGGGATTCTCAGGGGCGCATCTCGAACTATGAGAGGGATCTACGCGAGCCAAAGCGGACCGACCTAGAGAAGCTCGCCAAGGCGCTTGATGTCAGTATGGAGTGGCTTTGGAGCGGAAAAGAAAGCACGCCCGACAAAAGACGTGAACCAACTGAAGAGAACGTCAGGCCAGGCCCCGCCTTCTTCCGCCATGTTCCCGAAATCAGTTGGGTACAGGCTGGCTGCTGGACCGAGGTGGAAGACTTCTCCTTGGATCTTTCCGATGCGCCCTATTGGCCATGTCCAGTCAGCTGCAGTGAAAACACGTTTGCGCTGCGTGTCGAGGGCGACTCCATGGCGCCCAACTTCATGCCTGGCACGCTGATCTTCATTGATCCAGAAGTGATGCCGATAAGTGGTAAGAAGGTCGTTGCCATTCTGACCGACACAAACCAAGCCACTTTCAAGCAATACATTGAGGACGGGGGCCAAAAGATGCTTAAGGCCATGAATCCTAACTGGCCACAGCAGTACGTTCCCATCAACGGCAACTGTCGGATCATTGGCACGGTGATCTTTGCCGGGATGGAGATGTAACCCCGCTGCGCAGGGCGGGAATGATCACAACGCAAGGGAACAGTAAAATGTTAAAACGACTCGCTCTTACCACCGCTTTGAGCTTGGTGACTGCCGGCACTGCCTACGCTGGCTGCACCGGAACAGGTAATTACCAGCGCTGCTACGATGCCCAGTCAGGCAATAGCTACAACATCCAGCAGAATGGCAGCACCACTCGTATGCGTGGCAACAACTTTGACACCGGCTCGACTTGGAGCCAGACCAGTCGCGATTATGGGAGCTTCACCCGCCATAGCGGTGTCTCAGCCGATGGAGAGGCTTGGAGTTCGACGACTCGCAATTCCGGTAGCGATAACTCGTATTCTGGTGACGGCATTACCGGTCGGGGCATGAGTAATTGCGGCATTGCTGGGTGTGACTGATGGGTCAGAAAAAGAGCACTCCCGTTTGGGTCATGATCGCAGTTGCTGTCTTCATAATTGGTTTCGGCATTCCTTCTAGCAAAAAGTGCGGCGAAGCTACCTGGGTAAACTCCCGCCTTATCTTTACGGTTGCTGACTGGGTGATTCCAAGCTTCGATATCTGTAAATAGCCCGCCTATAGCAAACACAACCCGCCATCCGGCGGGTTTTTTGTGCCTGCCTGAAAATTCTTTCCCTTCCCTATCAAAGCGATATCACACCCAAAAGAAGAAATATCACTTTTCGTGTTGACTTAAAAAACACGATGCGTGATATTTGCATCACGGCAGCAACACGCCAGGCCTTTAAGGCCACCGCTCTTTAAGAATTCGAGATCCCCGGGTGCACGGGTAAATGCATCCACTCACAAGCTGAGTGCTTTCGGGAGCCCCAAGCGGGGCATCAGGAACATGCCGCGAGGCTAGACCCTGGTGCAGTTTGGCGACTGGCAGTAGCGAAGCCACCCGAATGAAGACCGATCGGGGTCAGTACCGATAGAGATATTCAGCTGAGGCGATGCGTGCCGTGGCTCTCGGGCGCACGGAGTAACCATCCATCGCCATCCTCACCATCTGTGCCCAAACCAGCCAGGGCAAGAAGTCGGACTGTACGGATGGTGTTGTATATGCCCGATGACGGCGCAGCGATGCGATTAGCTGTGCCAGCAGGGAAGTCCGCAGCCCAACCGACGATGAGACTGGATCGTCTGCAATCGCAAGCGGATGTGAAGGCGCGGGAACTGCGCGAGTGCCACCAATGCCCCGCCCCTGGGCTGAGAATACGGGGGCATCGGGAAGGGCTGAATGCGCAGGCTGATGCGCGAGCGAAGTTACCCCGGGCGCTTGTTCCAGCGGACGTATCGCGAACTGGAATATGCCGGAGATCAGCACCGGCCAGCCTTTCCCGATACCGGCAAGCAGTCTGTATCGATCGTGTTCCCTGCCCCTCCCCGAGGGGCTTTTTTCATTCCGGAGCCCAGCCATGAAACGAAACGAACTTCACCGCAGCGCCGACATTGCCCGCTTCCGGCTGGGCGTCCACTGCGCTGCTCCGCTCTTTTTCGCGCAGGACAACAACGTGCGCCGCATGCGCTACGAAGCGCGGCGGGATCTTCACGACCACCACGGCGAAGCGTCCCCACTCGAACTCTGGAGGGCGTCATGACCAAGCCAAAGGTTACCGAAGCCCACGTCATTCAGCTCAACGCCCTCGCCCAGGCGCGTCGTCGCATCGACGAGCAGCAACACACGATTCGTCGGATGAAAGGCCGCTACGAAGAGCTGCTTCACGCTGCCGAGCAAGTCTGCAACGCCCCGCTACGCAGTTCGGGTACGGCAGTGCGGGTGCTTGAGCGAGCCATCGAACGAGTACGGGAGGTGTCATGAACCAGGTCGAACAGATTCTCGAAGACGTGATTCACGGCCACGGCGAAGCCGCCGAGCGGTTTGCGGAGTACGCAGCCGGCGAAGCGATGGCTGCATTTCTGGCCACCGATGAAGGTGTTCGATTCGCCCGCTCATGGGCCGAACAGCAGATAGAGGAAGCCAAAGAAGCGGCATGAAAAAAGCCCTTACCTGCTGGAACAGATGAGGGCTCGGGTCTTTCACGAATAAAGCAAATGGAGCATACCCCATGTTTCTCGATGAAGCGAAGGCCGAGCTGCGCGGCAGTGGCCGCATCAGCACGCTCAGCATGGACCAAGACGTCTGGCTGCAACTGCGCGGCCTGGGCATCGGGGCCAGTGAAGCCGCGGCCGCGATCGGCATCAGCGAACACCGCACGCCTTATGAGATAGCCGAGCGCAAGCTGGGGCTGGCCCAGGACGACGACGAGGCCAACTATCGCCGCAACCTGAAGATGGCGATGGGTCATGTGATGGAGCCGGTGACCGCCGCCCGCTTCGCCGAGGCGACCGGGCTCAATGTCCAGAACTATAACGCCATGGTGTGCCACCGTGACCACACCTGGATGATGGCCAACATCGACCGGCGTGTGGTTGGTGTCACCGATGGCCAGGCCGCTTGGCTGGAGATGATCTTCGGCCAGGCAGTGAAGGGTCCCGGCGTGATCGAGCTGAAAAACGTCGAGTTTGCCCAGGGCTGGGGCAAGCCCGACAACGTCCACGCCACCGCGGGGTTGTGCACCTCTGGCGAGGTGCCGGAAGACTACTTCGTCCAGGTACAGCACCAACTGGCCGTGATGAATTACGAGTGGGGATTTCTGGTGGTGACCATCGCCGGCTGGGAAACCCGCTGGTACCCGATCCTGCGCGACGATGCGCTGATCGCCGACATCATCGAGCTCGAGGGTGAACTCTGGGCGGGCATCGAGCGCGGAGAACTGCCCGATATCGACGTCGAGCATCCCAAGGCGATCGAACTTCTGCAGCGCCTCTACCCCGGCACCGATGGCAGCGTGATCCCTCTCGATGAGCTTGAGCACTGGAAGCGTGTCGAGGAAGACGCCAAGGCCGAGATCAAGGAGCTGGAGACCACCGCCAAGACGGCCCGGGCCCGGATCCTCAAGGCAATGGGCAACGCCGCCGTGGGTGCGTTCGCCGATGGCACCTGCTACCGCCGCAAGAAGGTGGAGCGTAAGGGCTACGAGGTACAGCCCTCCTCTTACATCGATTGCCGCGTGGCCAAGCTCAACAAGGCCGAGCGCGAGCAACTGGAATCCAACGACCAAGGAGAAGCCGCATGACTACCCAGACCGCTACAGCCGTCCAGCAGCAAGATATCCAAGAGCCCGAGTTCAACGCCCCGGCACAAGCCAATAGCGTGGAGCTGGCCAGCAACGAAGTGCGCAATCAATTCATGAAGGCGATGACACCACGCAGCTTCGATGACGTGTGGCGCATGTCCACCATGATCGCCGACAGCGACTTGGCTCCCAAGGACTACAAGGGCAAGCCGGGCAACGTGATGATCGCCTGGCAGACCGGTGTCGAGCTGGGCATCACCAGCCCCCTGCAGGCCATCCAGAACATCGCCGTGATCAACGGGCGCCCGACCATCTGGGGCGACATGATGCTCGCCATTTGTCGTGCGGCCCCGGCCTGGTCGGAAGCCGACTTCGCCGAGTGGATCGAGGGCGAAGGCATGGAGATGACAGCGCACTGCACGGTACGTCGCCGGCCCAACGGCAACGTGGCCCACTACACCTTCAGCGCTCAGGACGCCAAGGATGCCAGCCTACTCGGCAAGCAAGGCCCCTGGCAGCAGTACAAGAAACGCATGCTGCAGATGCGTGCTCGCGCCTTCGCCCTGCGTGACACATTCACGCCCGAGCTGAAAGGCATCCGGATGGCCGAGGAAGAGCGCGACATCACGCCCGAGGCCAATGCCCAGCCTACCAATCAGGCCCAGCAATCACCGCAGCAGCGTGCGGGTACTGCCGGTAAGGTGGGCAGCAAGCTCGCCGAGCAGCGTGCCAAGCGCCAAACCCGCCAAGTCTACGAGGCTACAGTCGAGCAGCAGCAGGCCGAACAGCCCGAAGCCCAGCCAGAGCCTACCGGAGAGGTCACCTGCGCCATGGTCTGCGAGCAGATCAAGAAGGCGACAACGCCCGACGATATGCGCCACGCCCAAGAGCTGATCGGGCTGCTGGACGAAGGTGACCGCGCCCCTGCCGTCGATGCTTACAGCGTCCGCCTGAAACAGCTCAAAGGCGCTGCAGAGAAGACTCAGCCCGAATAGCCGACATCCCGCCGTTACCCTGAGCAGCTAGCCCCGGTGGGGCGCGGTGGGTGGTTTACGCAGTACGAATAACCGGATAGCAGCCAACGATTCTGCCGTCCTCCACGCGCTACCCGCCGTTGCAGCGGCGGATGGGCGTACCGCGAATGCGGGAGGCAGGAGGCGCTGGCCGTCGCCGCACGTCACGCGGCTCTCATTCATAGGCCCTGCCAGCCCGGCGGGGCCTGCTGAGGGAGGCTTCAAGGACCCCGCCTCTGTCTTGGTCAGGTAGCAGCTTTCATCGTAATGATGCCAGCGACAATCAGCAGGGCAGCAATAATGCGCAGTGGTGATATGGCTTCACCCAAGAACCAGACGCCGACGGCAAAGGCGCCCACGGCACCAATGCCAGTCCAGATCATGTAGGCCGTCCCAAGCGGCATGCTTCGCATCGCAATCGCCAGCAAGCCGAATGATACAACCATCGCAACCAACATTACTGCTGTAGGCAGCAGGCGTGTGAACCCCTGGGATTGCTTCATTGCAAGCGCCCAGACGACTTCTAGCAGCCCAGCCAAACCGAGAATTATCCAAGACATAGAAGACCCTTTTAGTCTCTCGGGTCGTCCCGAAGTTTATGCTCTGTATGAGGGAAGGTCGTCCTCCCAGGCCGGGAGTATAGGAGCATCTTTATTCAGGGCAAGCTTCGCTGTCATCGCCGCCATGCTCGCGGCGACAGCCCAGGAATGGTCGCTCCCTGCCCCTCCCTCATGCCGCCTCGCGCCGGGGAGTGAAGCAGCACCAGCGGGCGGTGGCGAGGCGTAAGGGCCGGCGCAGGGCGAAGCGGCTCAATCATTATTAATGATAAGCGCTACAGCAATTACTTGAACTTTTACATTCTGGCCTAGACGGAGAGTACATTCGATTTCCGGATGGTAATTTAATTATTAATAAGCTTGGCAGCCCTGAGGCTCTCACGTATACGGTGCGCCTCAACAACGAGAGTTAAGTATTGATCCTTCCGCAGTGGTCTCGAATGGAATATAGCGTTTCTGGTTAGGCTTACTCTATGCATTGAGCTCACTATATCTTCTCTGCTGAAAAATACATTCTCAAATTCACCTTTCCACATTTTCTTTAGCTGGATTAGCTTCAGGAGGTCCATAAAGTCAGCATAGTGAATAAGATCTAAAACCGGCTCATTCGCTTGGCGACAGATATCTCTTCTTTCCTTACATTTCGATAGCACGTCGCCCGGAGCTAATTGATGGAAAGGAACACCGATTTTACCTGCTACGAGACACACCGCATGGCGTAAACTTAATTCTAGATGAGTAACAATCGGGCCAGCCTCGGGATAAAACTGAGCACTTTTATCACCATCACTTATTCCATTTATTGACTTAATATCTGGTAGCTTTAACTGAAACCCCGCAGTTATAACGACTTCGCTGTAACTATCCTCTTGGAAAGCTGTTAGGCTTTCATTAAAACCGAATAACGGCTCATCACTGGGCTCATCGACATATCCTTCGTCGTTCTCAGGCCGGCCCAGCTCTTCGTTGACAAGGTCGCTAACTAAGCTTGAGAACGGCGATTCAAAGTCTAGTGCCTCATGCAACCGAGACAAATGCGCAAACCCAACCAACGATCTAGTGGGGCTTGTATCTAGCCAGTCTAGATGAAGGCGCCCTACCTGGTTTGTTAAGGTTTCTCTCCAATTGCTTTGTAGCGAGAAACCTGCAGCAGCGTTCAATGGTGTAATAATGTCAGCCAAACTTTGGCTGGCAGACTGAAATCCATTAATACTATCTGCAATTGAACGGCTTATATTATTATGCCCAAAGGCTAGCTCATCAAACCTGGCGAGATCGGACACTGTGCTAGATGGAAATTCATTTACTTCACGCAAGTATTTTACCAGTGACGATTCTTCAATCTCTCTAATGTGCTGAGCAATGGGTGTTTCGTTCATCATGCGCAACTGCTGCATGAGCGGCGACTCTTCGAGTTCCCGCAGATGCTTCATTACTGGAGACTCTTCGAATTCCCGCAGGCTCTTCATTACTGACGACTCTTCGAATTCCCGCAGGCTCTTCATTACTGACGACTCTTCGAATTCCCGCAAGCTCTTCATTACTGGTGATTCTTCAAATTCACGTAAGTGCTGCACTAAGGGTGATTCGGCCATTTTTTCAATTTCTTGAATTGATGATAACTCAGGGAGCGACCCTACATGCCTATCAATTGGAGAATCATAAAGGGACGATATTTTATCGAAGCTATCGAGTGATTGCCCCTTGTAATTATGTCCACAGCACTGGCAGATGCCGTCAATGTTTTCAGCGCCAAGGACCGGCGTGTTTACTGTGCTGCCACAGACGGGGCAAAGGTATTCGCTCATGTGTGTCTCCCGTAATTTTAATTGCCTGCTCAACACCAAAGATATTGATCACGACTGAGACTAGCAACAATTAGCTACATTCTTCTTCATTCCCCCGCTGTAAGGCGGCCCCTAAGGAAGCTCTGTCTAATGAATTACCCCGTCATGCGCTACCACGGCGGCAAGTTCCGCATCGCACCGTGGGTGATGTCACATTTCCCCGATGCCCGCGAGTACGACACCTAAGTTGAACCTTTCGGTGGCGCCGCGGGCGTGCTGCTGCAGAAGCCGCGCAGTGAGTACGAGGTCTACAACGATCTTGACGATGACGTCGTGAATGTCTTCCAGGTGCTGCGGGATCCTTGGAATGCTCAGCGTCTGGCCAAGCTTTGCCGCCTGACCCCGTTTGCCCGTGAGGAATTCGAGCTGGCGTACGAGCACACCAACGACAAGGTCGAGCGCGCCCGGCGCACCCTGTTTCGGGCGGCGGCTGGCTTTGGCAGCGCCGCGGCGACGAAAGGCCGTAGCGGTTTCCGCAACTTCTCGAATCCCGACGTACGTGCCGATCATCCAGCAGGTGCCTGGTTACGCCATGCCGATACCATCCCGGCATTCGTCGAGCGTCTCCGTGGCGTGATTATCGAGAATCGGCCGGCAATCGAGGTCATGCGCAAGCACGACCGGCAGCGCTGCCTGCACTTCGTAGACCCACCCTATCTCAAGAGCACCCGCACTGCGGGCGGTGGACGCTACTACCGGCACGAAATGACCGACGACCAGCACCGGGAACTGCTCGCCGCCGTTACGCAACTTGAGGGCTTCGTGGTGATCGCTGGCTATGACAGCGAACTCTACCGCGAGGCGTTGGAAGGCTGGGGCATATCGATGCGTCAGGTAGCGGCTTCGGGGCAGCGTGGATCGGTCACCCGCACGGAGTCCTTATGGCTATCCCCTCGCGTCGTCGCCTCACAACGACAGTCCGACATGTTTGCTATCGCTCAATAAGGAACAGCCCATGTGGTTCAAAACCCTACACCTGTACCGGCTTCACTCTGATGCCGTCGCTCTGCCCCTGCTGGAAAGCGCCCTGCCTGAGATGGCTTTCCGCCCTGTTGGCCCCACCGAATCCCGGCGCATAGGTTGGGCGCCGCCTGCAGGGCGAGGCAGCGAGCAGCTGGTGCATGAGTTGAACGGCCAGCGGTTGCTGACCGCGCTGCGCCAGGAGCGCCTGCTGCCCGGAACAGTGGTAAAGGATGAAGTCGAGGATCGCGCTGCCGAAAAGGAATCCACGCTGGGGAGGCCGCTGTATCGAGCCGAAAAGCAGGCCCTCAAGGAGCAGGTCTACGAAGAATTCCTGCCCCGCGCCTTCACCCGCACCCAGCGCCTGGACGTGTGGTGGGACACGACACACGGACTGATCGCCGTCAACGCCACGAGCCGCAAGCGAGCCGAGGATGTGCTGGATCTGCTGCGCCAGACACTGGGCAGCCTCAAGGTCACGCCACTGGCGACCAAGACGCTGCCGAGCCGAGCCATGACGGAGTGGCTACGGGATCCCGGCACTCGCCCGGCATGGTTGGAGGTGGGTACTCAGGCGATGTTCACGGCGCCGGCCGGCGACGAGGGCGCGATTACCGCCAAGCAAGTGGATCTGCATGGTGGCGAGGTGCAGGCCTGCCTCGGTGCCGGGCGCCAGGCGGCCCGCATGGCCATGCATATTGATGAGCAAGTGTCGCTGGTACTACACGACGATCTCACCCTCAAGTCGCTGCGGTTCAGCGATGCGCTCCTCGACGAGGCCAGCCAGGCCGATGATGGCGACGATCCGGTACTACGCGTGGAGACGGATTTCGTGCTGATGGCCGGGGCCCTGGGCAGCGCTGTTGATCTATTGATCGAGGGGCTGGGTGGCGAAGCGGATCCGGAGTTGCCGCAACAGAATAAGCCGCAGGCAGCATAACCAACAGCAAGGCGAGAAGATTCCCATCAGCCTCCTTTTGCCCTCCCTCCGTAGCGATTACGCCCAAAGGACAATGGATTACCTATCCATAGCAGGCAAACTGTAAATAAAAACCAAAATTACAATATATTTACAAAGCGCAGGGAAATGCTATGGAACAGGATGGTTCAAGGTTTCTGCATGGCCGCGAGGTGCAGAAATGAAACGGTTAATTGTGCTAGGCCTTTTACTCGCCGCCGCCGCAGGCCTGTATTTGTTTTTTCTACCTTCCTCCGAGCCTGAAAGTGCTGACGATCTGAAGCGCTGGAACATGCAGGATGAAATACAGAAAGCCTCGGATAATGAACGCAACCCTTGGAAGCGTGACTACTAGACAAAGTATAGAGAAGGCAACGAAACAGGAGGCATCATGAGCGAACTGCATCACATGCGACCGCGCCCGCTCGGCGTGGTAGCTGATCGCGCCTCTGTACCAAACGGGCAATCCTATAATCAAAAGGCTGGCGAACGATTATGCGTGTGATGAGCCAGATCCCACCATGAACTTGCGCAGCCGCTTGCGATGTATGATTGAAGTAAGCTGTCTCGTTTCCACTGACATCGGAGTCACAGCATATCCATGTTCGCTGTCTACAAGTTTGAAACTACGCTCTGCGCCGACCGGATTTCCTTTCGGACCATGAATCGCAACCAGATGTATGGTGAGGGAGAGAAATCTTAGTTCTCCTTTAGGGCGATGGCCACTCATCTCAATAGCTTTCTCACGAGCCATACGCTTAGCTAGAGTATTGAAGGAATCGAGATATAAGGAGCTGTCCGAATCGAGCGGGCCTTGCCGGATACTCCTTTTATCCTGTTCCGCTGACTCGCTGCGGCTCTTGTACTCTTTTGCATCTTCGTCATCCTCGCTATTTGGACTGAACCCAGTTACATCAATAAACAGGGGACCTTCCGAGGTCTGCAACTCAGCAGTAATGGCATCGACGTAGATTGTTTCGCTGCTCATGTTGCTTATAACAAACCGTGAGAGATGATCTTCTGCCTTGCCGTAACCAATAACTATCTGAGGGCGCCATTGACTGCGAAGCCCTGCATACATCAGCAAGAGAAAAATCAGACGAACAAGCACGATGCTACCCGTGGTGATGACGATAATCACCGTTGAATGTTGTGAAATCCAATTAAACATTGCTTATTATCGCCTCTATACCGGTGCATAGTGCCCTGTCAGGCATGTACGACTGGCCTGTGTTGAGCGTTACATGCGGGCCAACTTTTCAGACAAAACGTAGCGCCCTTTGAAGAAGCGCGCCAGTGGACCCGACAGATAGAGGCGATGGCACATGAGTGAGCTTAAGCACTGCCCGATGTGTGGCAGCACCAGCGTGAAGTATATCAACAGCGGCGGCGCCCATAACGTCGAATGTGTCGTTTGCGGTATCGGGACGGCCCTTTACGGTCCTCATGTGCCACGCCATGAAGTCATCGCTGTATGGAATCGGCGAGCCGAAGCATCCGTCGATACTGAACCCGAGGAACTACCCGAAAACGTGGTGACGTTCACCTCGATCAGGGGCTTCAGGCCCGAATAGCTTTACCCAGTTTTCATACCAGAACAGCGCCGCCCTCGAGGCGGCTTTTTTGTGCCCGGCCCTGCCGGGGCCTGTCAGATCATCCAGCAGGAGGACATCATGGCAACGGAGCCTCTCTTTTTGAGCCCCGAAGAACTGGAGCAACTCACCGGGCGCAAGCGTGGCAAGGAGCAGCGCGAAACACTCGACACGCTCGGCATCCGCTGGAAGGTGAATGCTGCCGGCGACACATTGGTCGGGAGGCGTCACGTCGAGGAGGTGTTCTGTGGCGCTCCAGCCCAGATCAGCGAGAGGAAGAAACCTAATTTCGGAGCACTAGCAGGAACATGAGCAAGCTCGGCATCCCACGCATTTACTGGAAGGATGGCGCCTGGCGCTACAAGTGCAACCCCCGTCAGGCCAAGCTTATCGGTAAAACCTGGGTAAAGCTGGGCACGACAGAGCAAGAGGCCCGGGAAGAGTTCGAACGTTGGGAGACCCGATTATTCCCCAAGGCTGGAATGGGAAGGCTCTTCGATCGCTATGAAGCGGAAGTTATTCCGCACAAGGAGAGTGAGGCGACAAGGAAGTCGAACCTTGATGAGCTCAAGCGGCTGCGCCTGGTATTCGGCGAATGCGAGCCTGAGGACATTACCGTGCACGACGTCTATGCCTATCTAGATGCACGCGGCAAGCAATCCCGCACTCAGGCCAATCATGAGCTATCCCTGCTCAAGCATATCTTCAAATTCGCCCAGCGCTGGGGAGTGTACGACCACAACCCGGCCGCCCCGGTCGAGAAGCTCAAGGTAGCGCCGCGGGATCGTTACGTGACGGATGGCGAGTTCGCAACTTTCCTCAAGTACACCACGCCTTGGGTACGGCACTACGCCATGTTCAAGTACATCACCGGGCTGCGGCAGAGGGATATCCTCAGCTTACGGCTCGACCAGCTTCTGCCCGATGGCATCGTGATGCGCGCTAGCAAGACGCGTAAGCAGTTTGTCATCCCCTGGACAGAACAGCTGCGCCGGATCGTCGCCTGGGTGAAGGCTCAGAATAAGCGTCAGGGGCCGACTCTGTTCTGCGACCGCAACGGAAACGCCTACAATAAGGACTCGTTTCACACGCGCTGGCAATGGGGCATGCGCAAGGCCATGAATGAAGGTGGTCTGAAGGAGCGCTTCACCGAGCACGATTTACGCGCCAAGCATGCGACTGACGCCGAACGCCAAGGCATCGATGTTACTACCAACCTGCAGCACTCCGATGCACGCACTACGCAGATTTACATTCGCCAGAAGCAGGTGCTCTCGGTTACTGCGCTGGAGCTGGAAGGTGGTGATTTCCTATAACCGCAGCGGCCGCAAACCTTGCCCTTACCTGCCCAAAGTCCATCCCTATAACGCAATAACGTTATAGAGCCGCCACATATCTTGTTGTTTTCCTTATAGATTCCCCCCTTCTCTCTTCCGGTCTTGAAAACCGGCAAGGGTTAATGCCCTTCCAGGGTTCGAATCCCTGTCCCTCCGCCACAATACGAAGGGGAATCAGTCACTTGGCTGATTCCCCTTCTTCGTTTCTGCCTACAAAAACCCCTTTTCTATAACATCCATAAAGCTCACCGTTATAGAACCTTTCCCCAAGCCAACGCCTGAACACCTGTTTTTAGGCCAAAGCATTGATCTTCCTACGCCCTCTGCGCTATCCCATTCCGTTGAATTTTTCGGATCACTTTAACGCTTGTCCTTCTCCGCATCTCCTTTTACGGCACTGTATAAAACGATTCTCTCTGTCCATGCGCCATGGCTTATAGACGGACCGGTCATTGCCGGTCAGGGTAAGATGATCCGGTATCGCTTGGCGCGCTTGCGTATCGTGGCCTTACTCGGACCATGGCAGTCTGAAAGCTGACGCAGCGGGACATGATCAGTGCGATATTCTTCCTCGATCATCCCCCAATCGACTCGTGCTGCCGTAAGGTTTTCGGACGTCTCTCGGTGTGCAGCCTCGTGTAGGGGCAGGCGTTTCACGATGTGCCGCGAAACAGTTGGGCTACGCTGTAGCGGTAGCCATGCAAAGGAGTTAAAGGAGACCTACATGCATAAGCTTGATCTCACCCAGGAAGAGCGCGATTACATGGGCGAGCTACGAATGCTCACTACCGACAGCCAGGACAATGAAGTTATTGTCGGGCTCAGCAGAGACGAGTCAACGCGCTATATCGAAAGCAACCGCGTTTTTCTGGCGGGTGATGGTGGCAACCTCGATATCAATGATTACATGGCACTTCAGGAAAAACATGAGCGTGCTCGCATGGGAGCCATTAAGTCCGGGTCGAGACAGGGCTGAATCCTGTATTGACAGAATGGGCGGCGCCTCACGGCGTGGCCCTTCCGCCTACGGGGATTCGGTGACTCCTGATCCGATCCAGAAGTCCTTGCCTTTGACGTTTTAGGTGGCCTCCTCAATGAAGCACCATCAATGTACCCACCCACGCCCAGGGCCATCGGATCCCAGAGCCGCTCGGGAAGATCCAGCGCCAGGGCGCTGCCGAGCTTCGCCCGACTAATTCCTGTGCTTCGATCAGCGTCAGACTCGCGCCATCGCCTTCTCGAGTAATTGCCGCTATCCCAGGGATTCCGAGCCATCAATTGACCCCATCTCAACGTTCTACCCAGTGCGACCTTTTTAGGTAGACGAAAGCATGGGCCGCTCTGGACGCATAGCGACAAGTTCGGCGTGTAAGCTGATGCATACAATTGGAAACGCAGGAAAATAGAAAATGAAACGTGTCGTGTCATGGGGCCTATTAATCTTGGCAATGGCTGGACTGTATTGCCTCCTGTACCTAGGGGAGTCGGAAGCCGAAAAAGATGATCCATGGGCATCGTGGGATATGCAGCAGGAAATCCAAAACGCTTCGGATACTGAGCGTAATCCTTGGAAGCGTGATTATTAGACAAAATACTTAGCCCGCCATGTTACAATTCAGGCAATTTTTTCTAGCAATAAAGCAATCAACCAATTGTGGAAGTCTTGACCTGTCCGCCACATGCCGTGGGCAACGAAACAACAGGAGACCCCTTGCGCTAACCACCACCCGATGTAACGTAGCGGCGTCTCCACACCCCATACCGTGCGAGCTCAACGCTCAGCGCCACGTAAGAGGCTTCCCAATGAGCGGTGCCCTTCCTGATGCGGCCAAGCCGTCTGTATCGATAACGGCATAAAGCTTCGGCCTCCATTGCGATAAGCGCTTTTCACACGGCAGTGGCACTCGCGCCGAGTGTCGCTCTTTTGCTGCAGTACGCGTTTGAGTAACCCGAGCTGAAAGTCAGACTCCGGATCAGTGAACTTGACCATGACACGTACCACCTCGCGGCGGATCAATCCGTGAATGTAATCGTTGTAGGTTATGATGAAAGCATAGCAGTGCTCGCAGAAAAGCTTATCGGTAGGGGCTGGTTCGCCTGTCCAGTATGCCAATTGGTGGCAACCGGGACACTCTACTTGTCGGGACATGTTGAACATACGGCCTCCTACCTAAGGGTGGCGGGACAGTATGAGATTAGTACTCCTTCAATGAATAAAGCATGAAAGTTTCTTATCAAATTATTTCTAAAACAGTGTTCTAGATAAACATGTCCCCGTAATCCCCAAACCAAGGGCTTGAGCCGCTATCGACACCGCCCGCCCCGAACAGGCTATAGAGCTGTATCGAAATGAAGAATCAGGCGTGGCAATCCCTGCTGCGCCTGATGTCCTTATTCGGCTGTCGCCGTTGGCGGCTTACTTCATGATTCCTGGTATTTCGCGTACATGTTCCTCGCCCGGTTCAAGTGTTGAAACATCATTTCCTTGGCGGTAGCGGCATCCCGCGCCAATATAGCCTCAAGAA
This sequence comes from Halomonas sp. WWR20, assembly GCF_054602495.1. Classification (NCBI taxonomy): domain Bacteria; kingdom Pseudomonadati; phylum Pseudomonadota; class Gammaproteobacteria; order Oceanospirillales; family Halomonadaceae; genus Halomonas; species Halomonas sp. WWR20. The sequence goes on along the minus strand of NZ_JBTRHR010000003.1, from coordinate 155,117 downwards.
TATAAGTATGTTCCTGCTGCACTCTGTCGAGGTATTTATCCGTCGCCGTGGTATTGATTTCCACGCTCATCAGCTTGGCGCGGGGAATGACACCCTGGCTCAACTGCTCGTAGAATGCCTTGAAAAAAGGATTTTTGGTCGCTGCGGCTATAGCATAGTGAAATTCGTAATCCTCAACGCGCGCCTGTGATTTCTCGGCACGGGCCCGGATGAACGAGGCATGCTTCTCCTGCAGTACACTTCGGTCTTCATCATCGTGACGCTGGGCCGCCAACTCCGCCGCCGCTGGCTCCAGATTCAGACGTAGCTCGAGAACATGCAGAATATCCTCGACCGTGGTAGGGGAAATGCGCTTTGCCGGCATAGCTTCTATAATCGTCGTGCGAATGACCGTCGTACCCACGCCGCGCCGGGTCTCTACCAGGCCGAGGGACTTGAGGTGGGTGATCGCTTCGCGGATGACCGTGCGACTCACGCCGAAGGCGTCACACAAGCCATTCTCGGTTGGCAACTTCTGGCCGACCGAAATGCTACCGCCGGTAATCAGGCTTTCCAACTGGTCGGCGACGTGCAATGAAAGGCTGCCCTCACGGGAAATTTTCTGTACGTTCAAATGTGCCATGTTTGCCAACGTATCGGGCTTACCATTCATAACTGTTCCTAACCAGTTGGCCAATTGCATAGTCCTTGCCTGCTCATGGTGGCAAGAATAAGTGTCGCCTCTTTAACCAAGCCATCCTATCAGATGAAGGCTTTTATAAACCGCTGTTTCAATCGTCAGGATGACCGAAAGTCGCAAACGGCCCTCCCTGATAAATTACCGCTGGGTCTTGGGGATCGATGCCCGGTGCAGCCTCTTCAACCTCTTCGCGCCAGGGCTCGGAGCTGTCCTTGGGGACCCAGCCCAAAAACGATGCCTTGCTGTTGTCCCACCACTGCTCGGCGTTGTTCGAGGCGCCGTAGACGACGGTATAACCCAGCTTCGGCGCAGAGAAGGTGCGCAGCGCCAGGCCGACGAAGTCCTCGCCGCTCAACCAGATCGCTAGCTTGCGGGTATCGGTCGGCTTGGGGTGACACCAGCCGATGCGCACACTCAGAGTCTCGATGCCGAACTTATGGTAGTAGAGGCAGGCCAGATCCTCGCCGAAGCACTTCGAGACGCCATAGATCGAGTCGGGACGATGCGGGACCTGGGTATCGAGCTTCTGCGTGCGCTCGTAATAGCCCGTCGTATGGTTGGAACTGGCGAAGATGATGCGCGGCTTGCCATGATGCCGGGCCGCCTCGTACAGGTTGTAGGTGCCGATGATGTTGGCCTGAAGAATGCTGTTCCAGGGCTTCTCCAGCGAGACGCCACCTAGATGAATGATGGCATCGCAGCCTTCCACCAGCGAACTGACGGCCTGGGCGTCCGCCAAGTCGCACGTCACCAGCTCTTCATGGCTGGCCGCCTCGCCCAGATCGCTGATATCCGAAAGGCGCACCTGCTTTGCTAGCGTTGCGAGTTGCGGCCGGATGAGACGCCCCATCCCGCCAGCGGCACCGGTTACCAGAAGCTGATTGATCATGTGTTCCTCCTTCGTTCATGGTCATAAACCAAAATCAGTCGAACCCGTACAGACGCACCGGATTATCGACGAGAATCTTTCTATGCACGTCGGGCCCGGCCCATTGCAGTAGCACATCGAGCTGTTCAGCATCGTCGGGGTATTGCTCGCGCGACACACCGACGTGCGGCCAGTTGGAGCCCCAGATGATGCGCTCGGGGGCATGCGCGATGACCCGCTTGGCGATCGCCCCGATATCCGCGTAGCCAGGGCCGCCGGTCTGGCTGGCTTCATAGCCGGCGCAGATCTTGAACCAGGCATTGCCGCGATCGAGCAACCTCAGAATCTCGTCGACCCGGGCATCGTCCGCCGGTACCGGCGGCATGAACTTGCCGATGTGGTCGATGATGTATTCGCCTTCGATACGCCGCAGGTCGTCGAGATAGTCATTCAGCTTGCAGCCGTTGAACTGCACCATCAGGTGCCAGCCCAGTGGGCGGATCTGCTGCTCGACGGCCAGCATTTCATCGTTGGTGACCGCGCCGCCCGGCAGGTTCATGATCCGCGCCCCGCGCACGCCCTTGGCGTGCCAGGCCTGTAGGTCGCTGGCCGGGGTATCGGGGGTCACCGCAGCAACGCCGCGTGCGGCTTGCGTACCCAGTTGATCGAGCGCCACGAGCAAGGCGCTGTTGTCACGCTGGTAGGCATTGGGTTGGGTAACGACGACACGCTCCAGGCCCAGGCGCCGCTGTAACCGACGGTAGTCCTCCACTGTAGCGAGTTCGGCAATCGCTGGTCCGCCGGGCTGCGCTTCGAAGCCCGGCAGATAGATATGAATATGGCAATCGGTCGCCCCCGGCGGTACCTTCAGCACAGGAGCCGGCCCATCGAGGGGACGAGTGTTGGCGGGGATATCTGTCACGCTCATGTCTCCTTCAGTGCGTGTTGTCGTAACGCATCGCGATCGATTTCGATACCCAGGCCCGGTCCATCGGGAATGGCTACGACACCACCGTCATGCTCCAGCGGCGTCTTGACTACGGCCTGGCGAAACGGGTTATGGGTGCGGTCGAATTCCAGGATCGGCTCGATGGGTTCGCGGCGCGGCGGGTTCGGCGGCAAGGCCGCCATGACCTGCAGGCTGGCTGCGATGCAGACCGCCGTACCCCACACATGCGGCACCAGACGAATACCGAACATCGCCGCCATATCAATGACACGGCGCATCTCGGTAAACCCGCCGATACCGCAGACATCGGGCTGGGCGATGTCCACCGCCCGCGTCGACAACGGCTCGAGCATGGCGTAGCGGCCATGCCAGTTCTCGCCGCTGGCTACCGGGATGGGCTGGCCGGCACGCACGGCGTGATAGGTACCGATCTGCTCGGGCAATACCGGCTCCTCGAACCAATCGATACCGTAGGGCTGCGCCCGCTTGCCGACCTTGAGTGCCTCGAGCAGGTCATAGCCATGATTGGCATCTATCATCAATCGCCGTTCGGGGCCGATCGCCTCGCGCACGGCGGCGATCACACGCAGATCTTCCTCGACGTCGAAGCCGATCTTGATCTTGACGCCATGGAAGCCTTCGCGGGCATAGCCGGCGACCTCCTCGGCGACATCCTGAACGCGATCGACGCCTTCGCGTCGGAAGGAGCCAGTGGCGTAGGCACGCACACTATGGCGAAAACGCCCACCCAACAGTTCGGAGACGGAGGCCCCGTAGTGTTTCCCCTTGATGTCCCACAGCGCGATATCGATACCGCTCAGGGCAGTGATCGTCAGGCCACGCTGCCCCTGGTCGCGAAGACGGTTATAGAGTTCCAGCCAGAGTTTCTCGGTTTCTAGTGGGTTGCGCCCGAGCAACCCGGCGGCGTAGGTCTCGACGACGGCGGCATTCGGCTTGGCCGGGCCCAGGCATTCGCCCCAGCCCACCGTGCCGTCGTCGCAGACGATCTCGACCAGGCAGTGCTGGCGCCGCTCGAAGCGCATCGAGGCACTCTCGAAGGCGGAATCCAGAGCATGATCGAGAATATGGGTCTTTACGGTGTCGATTTTCATGGCGCCCTAGTCAATCAGGTTGGGAAGCGTCATCGAGATAGCGGGCACGTAAGTGACCAACATCAGCACGACGAACAGGGCCAGGTAGAATGGCCAGATTGTGCGCACCGTCTGTTCGATTTTGATCTTGCCGATTACGCTGCCAACGAACAGACAGGCCCCGACGGGCGGCGTGCACAGGCCAATGCCCAGGTTCATCATCATGATGATGCCGAACTGGATCGGGTCCATCCCGAACTGCATGGCCACCGGTAGGAAGATCGGTGTGCAGATCAGGATCAGTGCCGCCATGTCCATGATCATCCCCAGCCCGAGCAGCAGGACGTTCAGTAGCAGCAAGATCACCAAGGGGTTGTCGGACAGGTGAAGCAATGATTCAGTCAATAGCTCCGGCACGCTGTACAGCGCCAGCAGATAGGAGAAGGCCGAGGCGCAACCCACCAGAATCATCACCAGCGCCGTGGTCCGCACGGACTGGTAGACCGCCTTCTTGAAAGGCTCCCAGCGCAGCTGACGATAGACCAGCGCCGTGACGACGATGGCATAGATAGCGCCGAAGGCGCCCGACTCGGTCACGGTCAGAATGCCCGAAAGCACCCCACCGACGATGATTACCGCCGTCATCAGGCCCGGCAAGGCGGCCGCGAAGCTAACGATCAGCGCATGCCATCCGGGAAACGTCTCCCCGGCATAACCACGTTTGACCGCTACCAGATAGACGGCGACGGCCAGCGCCAGACACATCAGTACACCCGGCACGATCCCGGCCATGAAAAGCTTGGTGACCGAGATGCCGCCACCGGCGGCTACGGCATACAGAATCATGTTGTGGCTCGGTGGAATGACCACCCCGGCAATGGAAGAAGTGACAGTGACATTGACTGCGTAGTCAGCGTCATAACCTTTTTCTTTCATCACGGGAATGAGGATCGAGCCCAGCGCCGACACATCGGCCACGGCGGATCCCGATATACCGCCGAACAGCATCGATGAGCTGACGTTGACCATCCCCAGCCCACCACGGATGCGGCCCACGGCCGCAGACGCCAGCTTGACCAGGCGATCCGAGATGCCGCCATGCAGCATCAGCTCGCCGGCAAAGATGAAGAACGGTATCGCCAGCAGCGAGAACACCGAGATGCCCGAGAGGATACGTTGAAAGGCAACGAACAGCGGCAGGCCCTCGTATAGGAAAGCCCCGACGGCGGCCAAGCCGACAGCGAAAGCGACCGGCGCCCCCACGATGAGCCCCAGGAAGAACAGGCCAAAGAGTATGGTCAGCCCCATCGCGTTATCTCCTTCCTAAAGTCGTTCTGATCGCACGTTCGATGACATTGACGCTGGAGAACAGAATCATGAGGACTCCGCAGATCATCAGTGGGGCAGCGCGCCAACTTTCGGAAAGACCGATCATGGGAATGGCTCGATCGATGTTGTCAATCACCATGATCCACCCCTGCCAGGCCATGAATCCCCCGAAGACGATGACGAAAAGATCCGCGATGTAGCGCATGATTTCGCGGGGCAGCCCAGGCAGGCCTTCACGGATGAAATTGATGCTGAGATGGCTGTTGTTGCGCACTCCGGCAGCAGCGCCGAGGCAGGTGATGTACACGACGATGACCAGCGAGGATTGCTCCACCCATGTCGGTGTATCGTTCAGTACATAACGTCCGAAGACGAGCCAGCCGAAGGACAGGATAAGGAAAACCAGCAACACTCCCGAAACGACGATGCAAAGCTGAGCAAGCCCATCCAGCACACTGTCCAGCCTCGTCCGAGCCGGCCCCTGCGCTTCACTCTGGTCACTTAGTTGGTCGGAATAGGAACTCACGGTGTGATCCTTTTCGAAACACCCTTGTACCGTTGCTGGTACAAGGATGTTCGTTTCGCGCAAGGGTTATTGTGCTGCCTGGATATCGTTGACCAGCGTCTCTAGCTGCGGGTGTGCTTCGACGAACTCCGCATAGATGGGCTGCATTTTCTCCTGGAAGGCGGACTTGTCAGCGACTTCGTTGATCTTCACATCCTCGGAAAGCACCTTTTCACGGCTTTCCTTGGAGCGCTCGGCCCACAGCTGACGCTGTTCCTCGGCTGCAGCGACAGCCGCCTGCCGGACAATCTCCTGGTCCTGCTCAGAGAGGTCGTCCCAACTGGACTTGGCGATACACAGGCACTCCGGCAGGATCAAGTGCTCGGTCAGGGAATAGTAAGGAGCGATTTCGAAGTGGTTGCTTGATTCATAGGAGGGGTAATTGTTCTCTGCCCCATCGAGTACGCCGGTCTTGAGCGACTGGTAGACTTCTCCATAAGACATCGGCGTGGCATTGCCGCCCATCGCATCGATCATATCGACGTAGAGGTCGTTGTTCATGACGCGGACTTTCAGCCCCTCGACATCCGCGGGAGTTTCTACGGGACGCTGCGTGTTGTAGAGGCTGCGTGCCCCCGAATCGAACCAGGACAGAGCGATCAGGTCCTTCTCGGCCAGCGCATCGGCGAAACGTTGGCCGATCTCGCCGTCCATGACCTGGTGCATGGCATCGACGCTCTTGAAGATGAACGGCAGCGATAGCACGTTGGTTTCCGGCACGATCGGTCCCATCGGGCCCATGTTGAAATTGGCGAAGTCCAACGCCCCATTGCGGGTCTGCTGGATGGCATCCGGCTGATCACCGAGTACTGCGTTGTGATATATCTTGGGCTCGACACGCCCTTCCGTCTTTTCGGCCACTTCCTTGGCGAAACTCCCCAGAGCAATGGAGTTGGGGTAACCCGGCGGGTGAATGTTCCAGCCGCGCCATTGGTCAGCCTGAACAGGCAGGGCAAGTGCCACCAGCGCCCCCGCTGAAGCGATTTTCATGATTTTTACGAGATTCAGGCGTGTTGTTTTTTTCATGACATGCCTCCCTTTGAGAAAATTGTCTTTATAATTCTAATGTCGGTCTGCTTACCGAGTTGCTATGCTCTCTGGCATTACTGACCGTGCAATCTTTACAGTTATGCAGAGTTATCAAGACATTAAGGCGCCCATGCACGACTCAAACCGAACGAATAACGCCTCCATATTTGTCATACATCATATGTATAGCACAATAGGAAGCATCTGAATCGACCTCGAACTTCGACAATGGTATATAGAGCAAGGGCCATCTTTGCATAAACCTTACTAACTTATTGATTTCTTTTATTTAGCAATATGAAGTTACCTAGCCAGTCCATCAGAGTTAAAACCGACACGGAGTTAACCGTGCCGGCGTCCCTAGCGCTGGATTATTCGTGTTACCATTATAAATTTTCTTCAGGTCCAACGGATCGCTTTCTTGAACGCATCGGACCGCAGACCGTCCGGCACGATACATCTACTATCTGCTGACTACCTGCCCTCTTGCACTGCATGTTGGCCTGCCGCAGGCAAGGATGAACTGCCTCACTAAAGAGACCTTGCGTACATCGGTGCGAATAATATTCGCCAATCAGCATCTTTGCTAATAACGTTTGATTTATTCATTTGTATGATGTAATACATTATAGCAGAGAGGGTTGCTTTTAACCGTATCAAGGCTTGCTTCTAGCGATGACACCGTTCCATTAACTGGCGCTATCGGACTAGCCGCGCCTCGTGACATCACGCCTGTCCGAGGCAGAAAGCCGACGAGCGAAAGATCGAGATGAAGCGAAAACAAAACGAGGGATGTTCATGAAACTCACCGGCCCGGTAGCCGTGCTGGAGCCCATGTCTTCTGACATGCAGACATTCGTGCGCAAAATCTGTCCCGGCCTCGATCTACGGTTCCCCAGGTCCGGCGACCCTTGTGACTTCGCAGACATTATCGCGGACGCACCCTACATCGTCACTCGTGGCCTGCGCTTCCCTGCCAGCGCTCTGGAACAGGCCAAGGCCGTCCGCCTTATCCATCAATGGGGCACGGGAATCGACGGAATTCCATTAGCCGAAGCCCGTGCCCGAAACATCGTCGTTGCTCGCAGCCCAGGCGTAAATGCACCGACGGTGGCGGATATGACGATCGCCTTGATGTTGGCAACCCTGCGCCGCCTCCCTCAGGTACATGCGGCACTGCGCACGGGCCAGTGGGAAATGACTGATCTATGGAAGCATGCCTTCGACCTGTCATCTGCAACCGTCGGGCTGGTCGGACTCGGCGCTATCGGCCAGCAAGTAGCCACACGACTGCAAGGATTCGGATGCGACATCTTATATACCAAGCCCTCCGGCCCAGTCGCCGGCTCGTCTCTGCGCTTCGCCGAAATAGATACCTTGCTGGCGGAATGCGACGTCATCAGCTTGCACCTACCTCTGACGGCAGATACCCATCATCTAATCGGTCCGGATCGCCTGGCCCTAATGAAACCGGGGGCGGTTCTGATCAATACGTCGCGCGGCGCTCTGGTCGATGAGAAGGCACTCATCGTCGCCTTGGAAAACGCTCATTTGGCGGGCGCAGGACTGGATGTTTTTGAAGAAGAACCCATCGCGATTAACAACCCCTTACTCGCTCTTGATAGTGTCGTGACATTGCCTCATGTCAGCGGATTAACACGAGACAATCTGGTACGCATGGTGTCACATTGGGCAGCCAACATTACGGCCTTCGATCAGGGGCATGCCATTGACCCCGCTTATCTCGTCCGTTAAGTCCTGTGCCATGCCGCTATACAATCCGACAGGCTGAATCCAGAGCTATCAAAACCATAATGACAACATGACAGACTCACCGGACCATGACTATTCGATCAAATCATTGGCAAGACTAGAGCAGGACGTCAATCATTCGGACCATCAGCCATCTCGCCGCCTCACCGTCGATTAACCCTTATCAAGGATTCTCAACATGCTTTATGACCACCGCACGTATACCTGTTTCCCCGGCACCTTAAAGAAACAGATGGCGCTTTACGAAGAACACGGTTGGTCAGTCCAAAGACGCCACTTGGGTGAGCCACTTCTTTACGGACCGGTCGAGACCGGAAACGTGAATTCATATGTACATATCTGGGTATTCAAAGATGCGGCTGACCGCAGCCAGCGACGCGCGGCCATGCAGAACGACCCCGACTGGGTCGCCTATCTCAGGAAAAGTGCCGAGGCGGGATATCTCGTGAGCCAAGAAAACAAGATCGTCGTACCCGCGCCCTTCTTCAAGGATTGATCCTCGCTGAACGCTGACGGTATCTCACAAAACATTTGGCCAAGCCCTCAGCTTGACTGAGTAGCGATCCCGTGAGCCAACCGCCAGAAAGGCAGACCTCACTACGGTGGAGGTCTGCTGCACTTAAGGAGAGTTCTACTGCCAACTGGAAAGTCCCCTACCCACTGAACTCAATGTCGCTCATGTAGAACGCAATGCCGAGACGGTGGTACGTGTCGAAATCCGCTCGGGATCGGTCATGAGTTCTATGATCGCGGGACGGCCCGAGGCCATGGCCCGCTCCAAAGCGGGCTTGACGCAATCCGTGTCGCTGACTCGCTCGAAATGCGCCCCAAGCCCGGCGGCCAGTTGGCCGAAATTCGGATTCACGAGGTCGGTTCCCGAGACGCGTCCCGGATGTTCACGCTCCTGATGCATGCGAATCGTACCGTAGGTACCGTTGTTGAACAGCAACACGATAGGCCGCCCGCCATGCTGCACGGCAGTGGCGATCTCGACGCCGCTCATCATGAAGCCGCCATCGCCGACAAACGCCAGTACGCACTTGTCGGGCTCGCGCAACGAAGCCGCTACGGCAGCGGGTACCGAATACCCCATAGCACCACATGTCGAACCGATAATCCTACCGGGACGTTGATAAGCCAGAAAGCGCTGTGGCCACCCGGTATGATTTCCGGCATCCACGGTCACGATGCAGTCCTTCGGCAGGCTGTCACGCAACTCATGCATCGCCGCTCCCATGTCGAGCGGATAATCATGTGCCGGAGGCCGGATATCGGCAAGATACTCATCGCGTAACGTCTTGCGCCACTCACTCCAGCGGCTGCGCTGCCCCCAATCGCACCGCGCCACCGCTGTGGCGAACTTGTCGGGGGCCGAGACAACCCCCAACGCCGGGCTGAAGACACGGCCTATCTCATCGGGGTCGACATGCACGTGGATCAGTGTCTGAGTGGAGCCGGGCACCGTTAGAGTGGTATAGGTCCGGGTGGTCATCTCACCGAGCCTTGCCCCTACTACCAGGAGCAGGTCAGCTTCGGCCAGCCGCTTGATCAATGATGGCACCACGGCGGTACCAAAATCGCCTACATAACAATCGGAGGCATTGTCAATGATATCCTGGCGTCTAAATGAGCAGGTTGCGGGAATCCCGTTGGTTTCGGCAAATGTCCGAATCTGTGTGCAGGCATCATCCGTCCAGCCCGACCCGCCCACCAACATCATCGGGCGTTCGGCACGCGATACCAGGGCACCGATCCGCTCAATCTCGTCGAGGGGAATACCGGGCCGTGAAGGCATATAGGGCGGCGCATCATCGACTTCGATGATGTCGGTCAGCATATCCTCCGGCAGAGCCAGGACTACCGGGCCAGGACGACCAGAGGTAGCAACCCGAAAGGCGCGGGCCATATATTCCGGAATCCGGCGGGCATCGTCGATCTGTGCGACCCACTTGGCCACACCCGCGAACATGACACGATAATCGATCTCCTGGAACGCTTCCCGGTCCATGGCACCGCGACCAACCTGACCGACCAGGAGGATCATCGGCGTCGAATCCTGTTGGGCAATATGCACGCCGATGGCGGCATGGCAGGCCCCCGGGCCACGCGTGACCAGGCATATCCCAGGGCGGCCCGTCAGCTTGCCATAGGCCTCGGCCATGTTCGCCGCTCCGGCCTCATGACGCGCATTGTAGAGCGTGAAATGCTCGCGCTGATCGTATAGGGCGTCCAGTATTTCCAGGTAACTCTCCCCGGGCACACAATACCCACTATCGGCACCGTGAATGAGAAGCTGGTCCACCAACACTTTCCCTCCGGTGCGCGGGGAGGGGCGAGATTTTGCGGTCATGTCGGGCTCCTGATGGCAGATGCCGCGCCATCAGTGATGTCGATGGCATGGACGAGTCAATGAAACCATTCGTGTTGCTTGTGGATTAGGGGGTGGAGTCGGACTTTGGCTTCTTGCGAAGGATCAGATAGGCGAACACCACGGTTAACATCAGGAACGCCAGGCTATCCAGACTCGTCAGGAAGACAATGGGATTGCCGTCATTGAATGACAGGGATCGTCGTAAATACTGCTCCAAGTCCGGCCCCAGAATGAAGCCCAACAACATGGCGACAACCGAATAATTATGCTTGCGCAGGAAAAATGCCAGTACGCCGAAGAGCAGTGCCAGGAACATCTGGAAAATCGAATAGGTCGCCACATAGCTTCCCACGAGTGCCACCACGGCGATGGAACTGTAGAGAAGGCCCCGGGGAATCGAGACGATACGGATGAAATACGGTCCGAACAGGAACAGCGTCAGCGGGATGAGGATCAAGGCGCTCACGAACAAGGAGGCGAACATGGGCGCGATAAGATCGGCCTGTTGTTCAAGCAGGCGTGGCCCAGGCTGCAAGCCATTGATGATGAGTACACCCAGTACGATAGCAGTTGTCGGATCGCCCGGAATCCCGAACATTAACATCGGCACGAAGGCACCGCCGCACATGGAATTATTCGCCGATTCGGCGGCGGCAATGCCTTCACGACTGCCATGACCATATTCCTGGGGCTTTCGCGAGCTGCGCTTGGCATCGGCATAAGCGACAAAGGCGGCCATTGACCCGCCCGCGCCGGGCAGGATACCAATCCCATAGCCCATGATTGCGCTCTTGATATAGGTAAAGAACCCGATCTCACGGACCTCAGACCAAGACGGAATGAAATCGCGCCGACGGATCTTGAGGGCTTTTGCCCGCTCAAGGCTATCCTCAAGGGACAGGTTCCAGTTCTGGGCCTGAATCAAAAGCTCGCTCACTGCAAACGCACCAATTACCACGGGCATCAAGCCAATGCCCTCGATCAGCAGCTCGGTCCCGAAATCGAAGCGTGGTATCGGCTGGAGCACATCGATACCCACGGTGGCCAGCATGATACCCAGTGTAGTGGCGACAATGCCCTTGGCGACGGCACCCTTGTCGACAAGAATGATTACCACCAGCGCGAAGAGGACAAGCGAGAACTTCCCTGGCGTGCGGATCAGCAGTGCCAGTTCGGCACCGAGCGGCATGAACGCCATGAGCATGACCGCGCCAATAGAGCCGCCGATCATCGACCCCAGCGCTGCATGACCCAAGGCATTGGCGCCATGCCCCTTGAGCATCAGGGCGTTGCCTTCTACGGCGGTCATCATTGAGGAAGGCGCCCCGGGGATATTGATCGTCGTGGCCGTTATGCTCCCCGAATACATCCCCGCCATGAAGATGGAGGCGCACATGACCAGCGCCGGCACCACATCGATCGTATAGGTAATGGGCAATAACAGTGCAATGGCCAGCACCGACGTGAGACCGGGCATCGCACCGAAAAAAGTGCCGATCAAGAAGCCGACAATCATGAAACCAAGCACTTCCCAATCCAGCAATGCGCCAAAACCGCCAAGGAAACTGATAAACGTCTCCATCAGAATCCTCCTAGCATGGGGGGCAGGCGCACCCCGAAGATACCGGCAAACAACCCATAAAAGATGGCCGTCACTACGATGACATATAATATGAAGATAGCGGGACGCCGTCTCTCGAAGCCAAAGATAAGAAACAAGGCCACCACAAAACCCAGCGTGGCAGGCACATAGCCCAAAGGACGGAATACGGCTATATAGATGCCTGTCGCCACAATGACCAGCAATGGTCTGAAAAAAGAACCATTGGATGACGCCAACTCGTCTCTACGTAACTCGCCCACCAGCACAACGACGAGCGACACATACATGACGATCGCCATGAGAATGGGCATGAAGCGTGGCCCCACAAAAGTATCACCGCCAAACTGAGAGCGAATGCTCAATGCTTCTGCCAGATAAATCGTGGTCAAGATTAGCAGGAAGACTGGGAACAGCACCGCCGACTTTCTGAACCATTCGACGTTGTTCATTTGACTCAGAACCCTTTAAATGAAGTAGTCATGGCATCGGCGATCAATGCCATGTTCTATACTGCCGATTACTTCGATATGACGCCTGCTTCGACCAGCGCGTCCATCTCGGCGAACAGCGACTCGGCCGTTTCCTCGGCCCAAGGAGTCACTTCATCGGTGCCCAGCCAGTTTGGTGTCACACCGACATTAGCGACCCATTCCTTGAATTCATCGCTGTCATACGCTGTCTTATAAGCGCTTTCCAGTGTTCTGATGGCCTCTTCCGGCGTATCTGCCGGTGCTGCAAACACAATGAAGCTACCGATCTGCAGGTCAATCCCCTCCTCCGCTGTGGTGGGCACATCAGGGTAGGTGGGATTCGGCGTATCCGAGAATTCGACCAAGCCTCGCACAGTACCGTCTTCCAGGAGATTGGAAAAATCACCCAGACTGGTCAACGCAACATCGACCTCATCGGACAGTATTGCCTCTTTCTGCGGAGCTGCGCCCCCTGGATAAGACACAATTCTGAACTCTGTATCGGTCAACTCCTGTAGCTGCAGGATAGCCAGATGGATTCGCCCGCCCAGGTTCTGAATGGCAACGCGAATCTCGCCGGGATTTTCCTTGGCAGCCTCGATCAGATCCTGAATCGACTCGTAGTCGGAATCGGCATCAACCACAATAGCGTCGGGCTCGCTCGTCACACGCGCAATCAGCTTCAATCTTTCCGTCTTGTAGCTCGGCAACATCCCCTGCCAGGGCACAGTCACCAAGCTGTCGTAGGTCAGCGCTCCAATGGTATAACCATCTGGACGAGAGCTCATGAGCTGACCGATACCGGTAGCGCTAACACCCCCTTCGATATTTTCCACATACATGGAGACATCGAGGCTGTCTTCCGCGATGCTCGTCAGTTTGCGCACGATGCCATCGGTACCACCACCGGCCCCCCAAGGCACAATTACGCGAATATCGCGTTCAGGATAATCGGCCAGTACGGCTCCGGATATCGTAGATAACGTGATCGCACCGGCCAGCGTCAACATGGATTTCTTGTACATCTTGTTTACTCCTTGTTGCTTACCACCAAGATAAAAATGACTTGGCACACGGGCTTTTCTAACTATTTTTTACGCAGAGTCTCGTAACTTTTGGGTTACCGGCCTCAAAAACTCTTGGACGACCAACTAGCCACCTCTCTCCACAAGGCACCGCATCTATTACCGCTTTAAAGACGAATTAATTTAATAATGCTTGTCAACACCAGTCCGATTTTCGGGCTGTCGGCACTCTTTCGTAAGCGAGTATCTCAGCGATACTCTCAATCGATATTCATAATATTCCTTTGAGAGAAGTACACAGGGCTTCTTCCCATGACATTATTCTTAGAAAGTCATTCCTACATTACGAGAAGGGCCATATGGAGATTTCAATTGAACACTCCACTTGTAATACATCATACATAAAGAACTTAGAGCCTAGGCATCACCAGCGCAATATCGACAATAGTGGATAAAACGAAAGGCTAATATCCACTATCATTCTCTCAAGAGGAATATCCGAACACCTCTTCTTGTGGCGTCTCTTCGGCCAGGAAGTCGGCGGCCGAGGTCGCTGACAACGCCGTCTGTCACTGGATGGGGGTTCGCCCATCCGACCACGCTCTTCGCAAAGACCCTATCGTGACCGGAGAGCCCGCCCTCGCCCTGCTAGTAGATATCGAAATTGTCTTCGCGCCCCGATTCTTACATCGCTTCGTTCTCGTTTCGAATAGCTCGCCCTTTGAGTTACCGTTATTTCACTACCATTCTGCGTCTTTAGGCCGATTGGTGCGTTGGTTCTGCCAGAGAGTCAGGATCAGCAAACCGACGGCGATAACCAAGAAAGTCAGACTGATCGGTCGCGTGAAAAACGGGGTCCAATCCCCCTGAAAAGTCTGTAGGCCACGTCGCAGATTGGATTCAGCGATAGGTCCGAGAATCAATCCTAAGATAACCGGTGCAGTACCGAAATTATAGCGATTAAGGAAATATCCCAACACCCCGAAGCCCAGCATTAAATAAAGATTGAACACGTCCCCATCAATCCCATAAACGCCGATGAAACAGAACACCAGGATCGCCGATAACAGCTGCTTGCGCGGAACCATCAGCACGCGGATGAACAATTTTATGCCGAGACACATGATCAACAGCATGAAGATGTTGGCGACCAGATAGGCCAGAAAGATACCGTAGATCGTGCCGCTCTGATTGTCGAAAAGCATCGGTCCCGGCGTAATGCCTTGAATCATCAATCCACCCAGCAGTACTGCCGTGGCCGCTTCTCCAGGAATCCCCAGGGCTAGCGTTGGTATCAGAGCCCCACCCAGCAGGGCATTGTTGGCACTCTCAACCGAGACGATGCCGGGAGCATGACCGGTGCCGAACTTTTCGGGGGATTTAGAAAAACGCCGGGTCTGATCGTAAGCCACCAAGGAGGCAATGCTGCCGCCCGCCCCCGGCACGGGTCCTACAATGGAGCCCGACAGTATGCCAGCGACCAACGCCCGCCAATTACGCAGCGTCTCCCTGAAGCGGGGACGAGCGATATCAATACGGTATCCACTATCTTTTAGCCGTTCGTGAGGATCGTATTCGAAGGCATCCTTAAGAACCTGGGACACCGCAAACAAACCGATCAGCGCCGGCAGCAGGTTGATACCGGTAAGCAGCGACAGTTGATCGAAAGTGAAACGACCGACGCCGGTAATGGGGTCTGTGCCAATGGTCGAGGCGAAAAAGCCAATTAGCCCCGCGATTAATCCTTTGAGAAGAGATCTCCCTGCGACGGAAGCGATGATCACCAAGCCGAAGACGCTCAAGGAGAAATATTCGGCGGCGCCGAAACGTAAGGCAAACTCCGCGATAGGCGGTGCGAGCAAGCTCAGAATTACCATGCTGGCAACACCGCCGAAGAACGAGGCCACGATGGCCAACCCCAAGGCACGTCCTGCCTCACCTTTCTGGGCCATGGGAAAACCATCGAATGTTGTGGCGACCGAAGATGGCGTGCCCGGAATATTGAGCAGAATGGCCGGAATCGATCCGCTGGCACCGGCACCGCATAATGCGCCCAGCAGCATACCGATCCCCATGACCGGCGGCATGCCGAAGGTCACCGGTAGTAGCAACGCGATAGCCATGGCCGAGGTCAGCCCGGGCAGCGCGCCCATGATGATGCCCAGGAGAGTACCACCGGCGATCGCCAGCAGCGTACCGAACTGCAGCACCATGCCCAACCCATCGAGATATCCGGAAATCATCTACTTCTCCTAACTCATTCACCACCGATACTCGATCAGTTCGGCAGCGGGATCTCGAAGAGATCGGTGAAGACGTAATAGACCGCGACAGCCAAGGCGGTTGCGAAAATCACGGCGCCTACTGACGATTTAACCCGCTGGACGGTGGTCAGTTCTCTCCAGGTTCCGCTGACAATTAGCAATCCAATGACGCAACAAAACGTGAACAAGGCCGTGCTGGGAATGTAGCCCAGCAGTTCGAACAGCAGGATATAGAGTACAGTCAGCCCCACGATCCATAGCCACTGCATGACTCCACGTTTATTGACAGCTCGCGGCTCGTCTGATGTCGAACGACCGGCATCTCGGCATTCGCGTACATCATTGATGAGACAAGGAATGATGAATAAAAAGATCAGCGCTGAAATCAACTTAGGGAAGAAGGCTGGCGAGAGATCCCCGACGATCTTGATGTCCGGCAGCGTCGTCGCGAACGCAAAAGCAGCTGCCGAAGCGATTAACAGCAGAAGATCGAAAATCGGCTTACCGATATCACGTTCCATACATCAACACTCCAGCGGCTCAATGAGAGATGATGATGCGCAGCAAGACTCTCGGTCCAATGGCCCGCGGTGTCTTGCCGCTCACCCTACTTCGCCAGATCGCCGGCGGCTTCTCGCATTACCTCAGCGGAATGATCGATGAACTCGTCGAGTTCGTCGCCATAGAGAGGTGCCACCTGCGTACCGAGATTCTGGGCAGTCTCTTCATAGGAGCCCTCATCAACGATCTGCTTGATCGCCTCGACCCATTTCTCCTCAACATCTGCCGGGATTCCTTTCGGCGCTGCGATTCCGCGCCAAACGGTCAAGGTCAGGTCGTAACCCAGTTCTTGGAACGTCGGTACGTTTGGCAACGAATCGCTACGCTCAGCGTAACTCATCGCCAGAGCTTCCAACCGACCGGACTGCAGCGCGGAGCGCAGCTCAGCACCACCGAGGACAACGGCATCGACGTGATTACCCATGGCGGCAGAGATCGCTTCGGAACCGCCGGGATAAGGTATTAGGTTAAAATCGGTGCCGGTGCGGTTAGCGATCGCGGTGGCAGTAATATAGGCCGATGAGCCGACACCGGACGTTCCCACCTTGAAAGGGGTGTCTGAGTTAGCAGCATCTACCAAGCTTTTGAGGTCCGTGTACTTGCTGTCGCTGTTTACAGCGATGACATAAGGCTCTTCGGCCACTTTGGCAATGAAGTCGAAATCTTTATGGGTGAACGGTACGTTACCCATCGCTTCCAGCGTCAACAGGGCATTACTGGCCGCCAGCAGGGTGTAACCGTCCGCTGCTGACGCCACGGCGCGGGACATACCTACTGCGCCACCGCCGCCGGGAATGTTGCGAATCACTAGATCTTTGCCCAACTGTTTTTCCAACAGCGGCTGAAGCGCCCGGACGAAAGTGTCGTTACCGCCACCGGCAGAGAACGGCACGATCATATCAATGCTCTTGGTCGGGTAGTCCTCGGCAAGAGCGGGACCTCCGATGATCATGGCAGAGGCTAGCGTGAGCGTGCTCAGCAGTTTTTTCATTGTATGCTCCTTGGATTTTCTTTCTTCGTGTATTCAGCGCACCAGTGCCGGGCGCTTGGGGTCGAAGATCCAGCCGTCGATCAGGTACTGCATCGCCATGGCATCGTTGCGTCCACCCGCTGGCAAACTGCGATAGAGCTTGTTGGCCTTTCCGATCTGAGTCATGTCAACTTCAATGCCCAGCCCCGGTGCATCGGTAACGGCGACCTTGCCGTCGACGATCTGCGGCGGGTTGCGGGTTAGGCGCGCATCTGCCTCCTGCCAGATCCAGTGGGTGTCCAGCGCAGTGGTACGTCCAGCGGCCGCAGCGCCCACATGAGCGAACATGGCCAGCGAGATATCAAAGTGGTTGTTGGAATGGGACCCCCACGTCATGCCGTGGTCCTGGCATAACTGAGAGACCCGGATCGCCCCGGAGAGGGTCCAGAAATGTGGGTCAGCTAGCGGGATATCGACCGAGCGCAGCATCAGCGCATGGGCCATCTCACGCCAGTTGGTAGCGACCATGTTAGTGGCGACCGGCATTCCGGTGGAGTGCCGGAACTCCGCCAGAATCTCTCGTCCGGAGAAGCCCTGCTCGGCCCCGCACGGATCCTCCGCGTAAGCGATCACGCCGTGCAGCCCCTTGCATAGGCGGATCGCTTCGTTGAGCGACCAGGCGCCGTTGGGATCGATGGTCACTCTCGCTTCTGGGAAGGCGTCGTGCACTGCGGTAACCGCTTCGATCTCCTTCTCGCCGGGCAGCGCACCGCCCTTAAGCTTGAAGTCCTTGAAACCGTAACGGTCTTGGGCGGCTTGGGCTAGTTCAAGGATGCGTTTGGGTGTCATCGCCGCCTCGTCGCGCAGGCGATACCAATCATGTCTGACACCGTCGGTTCCGCGACGGTAATCCAATGGGGTCTTGTGTCCATCGCCGATGAAGAAGAGATATCCCAGCACTTCGACGCTATCGCGCCGTTTACCATCACCGAGCAGCTCCGCTACGGGCACGTCGAGGAACTTGCCCAACAGGTCCAGCAGCGCCGCCTCGAGCGCCGCTACCGCATTGACCCGCAGTTCAAAGGTCCAGGAGCCTTTACCGAAATCCTCGAAATCGGCGCGGCGGCCGGCGGAATGTAGCGATGCCACCATCGAGCGCAGCTTGCCGATGGGCTGTCCCATGATCAGCGGCCGTGCCTGTTCCAAGGATGTCTGGATCGTTTCACCGCCCGGCGCTTCCCCAATACCGACATTACCCGCACTGTCCTCGAGCAGGATCAGATTGCGCGTAAAATACGGTGAGTGCGCCCCGCCGATATTGAGAAGCATACTGTCGCGGCCGGCGACCGGAATGACCTGCATGCTAATTATGGTGGGGGTGCCATGGCTGGACATAGGCGAGTCTCCATCAGGATATCCAGGGGTGCGTACCGCTCTGCCGCAGCACGGCACACCAGAGGGTCGAGAACGGAGGCAAAGCCGCCCTCGCTCGGAAGTCGAAGCTCTATATCAGAGCGTATCCGCGCTCTCGATCAGAGCCTTGAGCGTTGCTTTCTCCTGATCATCGGGCATAGTCAGCGGCGTGCGAACGGCTCCCGCAGGCCTTCCGACCAGCTCGGTGCCGGCCTTGATCAGACTCACTGCGTAGCCCTTCTTGTTATCACGCAGATTGATGAATGGAATAAAAAACTCATTGGTAATCTTCTTGACGGTAGCTGAATCGCCCTGACGTAGCGCACGATAGAACTTGACCGCCATCTCGGGCACAAAATTGAATACCGCCGATGAGTAGGTATTTACGCCGATGGATAAATAGGCTTCGGCAAAGATCTCGGCAGTCGGGACACCACCGATATATACCAGTCGGCCACCCACGGTCTTGACGATCTTGTTGAGCAACTGAATGTCGCCCTTGCCATCCTTCAGCCCGATCAGGTTCGGGCAGGCATCGGCGAGCTTTTGGACCGCATCGGCCTCAAGCACTCCATTGCCACGGTTGTAATAGATGACATTGATAGCCGTGGACTCGCAGATCTGACGGGCATATTCCACCAGCCCATCCTGCGGACACTCGGTCAGGTACGGCGGCATTAACAAGATACCATCGGCACCGGCCTCCTCAGCCGCTTTGGCAAAGGCCTGACCGCTTTTTACGCTCAGACCGGCACTGGCGATGACCGGCACCTTGCCACCGACCGTCTCGACCGCCGCGGAAACGATCTCTCGATATTCGTCCAAGGTCAGGTTGAAGAACTCACCGGTCCCGCCGGCCACGAACACCGCAGAAATATCGTGACTGACGAACCACTCGAGGCGATTGCGATAGCTCTGTGGATCGAAGTTGCCTGCTTGGTCGAAATCAGTGACAGGAAACGAAAGCAGCCCATCTCCAACTGCTTTAATGACATCGTCTCTCGTGAGTTTCACAAGTAGATCCTCCCGCTATGTAATGCTTAGTAAAACTGAAGCACCTGATTATTCAGCTTCAATATTGTAATACATCATACAAGTTAGAGAGTGCCTCTAAAGCAAACAATGAGACCTTATGATCATAGACTTAGGTCTATCTAATTGATTCTTATTTCACGGCATGGGGTCTCCTCTCGATGGATGTATCTCAACCCAAGACACTGGAAACAACTATCCAAACCTTGTCGGGAATCGGCACATGCCCCAGACAAGGCCCTCTCTCCCATGTCCTCTACCGTGCCAGCGGTGCTTCAACCCAAAGTTGACGCCTGATGAGGCCATTGCTAGTTTACCCCCTTCTCTCAGGTGCCTGAGTGCTTAGCTCAGGTTAAACGGGAAGTCGGTGCCAGCCCGACGCTGCTCCCGCAACGGTGATCGAGTCAAGGACAGCCATTACGCCACTGTGCCCACAATCAGCGCATGGGAAGGCGGTTGTCCGGGAAAGAACGTACTTCGTTCGCTCCGCTCGTCAGCCCGGAGACCGGCCTGCGAGTTTATGCCTGGCGTTGCGGCGAGCGACCATGGGGCAGGGCCGGATATGGCATATTCCTTTCCCTTGCAGCATGGCGTGCGCCCTCCCCCAGGCTGTCCAAGCATCCTCGCCGTGCGGGAGCGCGCGGCAGGCAAGGGAACATCATGAGAACGAAAAAAACCGGATCACAGAGCCTGGCCGCTTTGTGTCTATGCTATATACCGCTGGCCAGCCATGCGCAGGACACTGCCGATAATGACGATTCACTGGTAGCCCTCAATCCGCTGACCGTTACCGCCACCCTCGCCCCACGTACCGCCAGCCAGACCCTTTCCTCGGTCACGGTTATCGACGAGGAAGAACTGCGTCGTCAGGACCCCACCAGCCTTATCGAGATCATGCGCGGCCAGCCGGGTGTCGATGTTTCCTCGAACGGCTCCTATGGCATGACCAGCAGTGTCTATATTCGCGGCACCAGCAACGACGCCACCCTACTGATGATCGACGGCATTCGACTACGCTCGGCCACTGCCGGTGGCGCCGCGTGGCAGTACCTGGACCCGCGCATGTTCGAGCGCGCAGAAATCGTCAGAGGCCCTCGCGGCAGTCTATATGGCGCCGACGCGATGGGCGGAGTGGTACAACTGTTCACTCCCCAAGGCGAGGCGGACGGCCCGCAGCCCCGCTTTTCCATCGGCAGCGGTTCCTTCGATACCCAGCGCTACAGTGCCGGACTCTCCGGCAGTCAGGACGGCACCCGCTACAGCTTCGCCGCCAGCCGCTTCGATACTGACGGCACCGCCATCAGAGAGGATGGCGAAGACAAGAGCTACGACAACACCACCGGCTTCGCGCGTCTGTCGCATACCTTCGACAATGGCGCCGAGATGGGCGCGCTGGGATTGCGTGCTCGAGGCAGTACCGAATACGACGGCGGCGACATGCACTTCGTCCAGCAGGTTGCGGGCCTCTACGGCGAATTGCCGTTGACGGCCCACTGGCGCAGCCGCCTGACACTGAGCGAATCCCGCGACGAACTCGACAATTTTGCGGACGCGAGCCTGTATGGCCCGGCCAGCACCACGATTTTCAATACCCAGACGCAGACGGCTCGTTGGGAAAATACCCTGGCCCTGGGGCCCCATGAACTGATCGCCGGTACCGAGTACAGCGAAGACCGGGTCAGTGGCACATCGGATTACGCCGAGGACAGCCGCGACAATGTGGCCGTTTTTACCCAAGGGCTGTTCGATTTCCACCCCGTATCGCTCCAGGCAGGGCTGCGTTATGACGACAACGAAGCCTTCGGTGAAGAAGTGACCGGCAACCTCGCGCTGGGCTACGCCCTGGATAACGATCATACGCTGCGCGCCAGCTACGCCACGGCGTTCAAGGCGCCCACCTTCAACGACCTCTACTACCCTGAAGATGACTGGGGCTATGTCGGCAACCCTGACGTGGAGGCCGAAACCTCCGAGACGTTCGAGATCGGTTTGCGAGGCCAGTACGCGCAATACTACTGGGACCTGGCAGCCTATCAGTCCGATATCGACGACCTGATCGACTGGGCATCTGCCGCCGGCAATCCGCAGCTGATCACGCCGCAGAATGTCGACCGCGCTCGCATACGCGGGATCGAACTGGCCACCGGCGCCGAACTCAAGGACTGGACCCTCCAGGCGGCGCTGACCTACACCGACCCGAAAAACCGCGAGACGGACCAGCGCCTGCAGCGCCGCGCCACGCAGAGCTTGCGCCTGGATGTGGATCGCCAACTGGGCGAATGGAGCCTGGGCGGCTCCTGGGTGGCGCAGAACCACCGTTACGAGGACGAGGCCAACGAGGTACGGCTCCCCGGCTTCGGGCTGCTCAACCTGCGCGCCGGCTGGCAGTTTGCGCCGCTGTGGACCGCCAGGCTGACCGTCGACAACGTGCTCGACAAAGAGTACGAGACGGCGGCGAACTATATCAATGCCGGCCGTGCCGCCTTCGTCAGCGTGAACTTCGGCCAATGACATTGCGCTTTCCAGGCAGCACCGCCAGGTTCGGCCTGGCGGTGCTGAGCCTGTGGCTAGGGGCTTTCGTAGCCCCTTTCGTAGCCCCGGTCCAAGCCAAGGTCTGCGCCACCGACGACAGCGACCACCGCATCTGCCTGGACGCCCCGGCCAGCCGTATCGCCACGCTGTCACCCGGCGCTACCGAGCTGGTGTATGCCGCCGGGGCCGGAGACAAGGTGGTGGCCGTGGTCTCCAGCGACTACCCGCCCGAGGCCAGAAATGTCACTTCCGTAGGCAGCCATACCCGGCTCGATCTGGAAGCGCTGGTGTCACTCAAGCCGGATCTCGCCATCGGCTGGGTCACCGGCAACCCCCGTCAACAGCTCGATACGCTGGCCGCGCTGGGGATTGAGGTGTTTCTCATCGAACCGCGGGATTTCGAGGGCATCTCCACGGCCATCGAACGACTGGCCCAGCTCGCCGGCAGCGAAGCCGAGGGGCAGCCGGCGGCGGACGCCTTTCGTACCGGCATGGACCGGCTGGCCGCGCGCTACAGCAATGCCGCGCCGGTTCCGGTGTTCTATCAGGTGTGGGACGAACCGCTGATGAGTGTCAATGACGAGCATCTCATCGGCAAGGTGATCGACCTCTGCGGCGGGGTGAACGTGTTTGGCGACCTCGACCGGCTAGTGCCGCGCCTCGGCACTGAGGCCGTGCTGATGGCGGACCCCGAAGTGATCGTGGCTGGCGGCATGGGCGAAGAAAACCGTCATTGGCTGACGCAGTGGGAGCGATTTCCCAATCTCCAGGCGGTACGTCGTAACAACCTGTTTTTCGTACCGCCATCGCTGATCCAGCGGCCCACGCCGCGCCTGCTGGAAGGCAGCCGCCTCTTGTGTGAACAATTGGAGCAGGCCCGTGCCCGGCGCCGATAAAATCCCACCACGGCGGGAACCGCATTGATGCATGCGCGGCTCCTGCCTCTTGCCAGCCTGGCCCTGCTCGCCGCCCTCGCCTTGCTGCTGTCACTGACGCTCGGCAGCACCTCGCTGTCCCTCGGCGACGTGTGGGCCGCGTTGCTGGGACAGGGCGACGTCCTGTCCCGCACGCTGGTGGTGGAGCTGCGCGTGCCCCGCGCCCTGGCCGCCTTTGCCACCGGCGGCCTACTGGCGGTGGCCGGCGCGCTGATGCAGGTACTGCTGCGCAATCCGCTGGCGGACCCCTATGTACTGGGACTCTCGGGCGGTGCCGCCGTTGGCGCCCTGGCCGCGATGCTCGCCGGCCTGGGCACGTTGATCGTCTCGGGCTCGGCGTTCGCCGGGGCGCTGTTCTCGACCTTGCTGGTCTTCGGCCTGGCCCACGGCACCGGCAGTTGGACGCCTTCGCGCCTGTTGTTGACTGGCGTCGTCGTGGCCTCCGGCTGGGGCGCCGTGGTCACGCTAATGCTGGCGGTCAGCCCGGCCAGCCGGCTGCCGGGCATGCTCTACTGGCTGATGGGCGACCTTTCCTACGCCCGCAACCCTTGGATCGCCCTGCTGATCCTGATCTTGGTCTGTCTGACGATGATCCCGCTGGGCCGTAGTCTCAACGTCCTCGCCCGGGGGCCGCTGCAGGCCGCCGCCCTGGGGGTCGCGGTACGCCCGCTGGAGTGGAGCGTGTATCTCGCCGCCAGCCTGCTGACCGCCGTCGCCGTTACCACCGCAGGTAGCATCGGTTTCGTCGGTCTGGTGGTCCCGCATATGCTGCGGCTGGTGCTGGGCAACGATCAGCGTCTGATCCTGCCGGCTTGCGCGCTGACCGGAGGCATCCTGCTGACTCTCGCGGACACGCTGGCGCGCACCGTGATTGCCCCGGAGCAGTTGCCGGTCGGCGTCATCACCGCGCTGCTCGGCGTGCCGACCTTCCTTTATCTGCTCTACCGGAGTCGCTGATGCGCACTCTCGATGACAGGGCAAATGCTCTCGAGACCCGAGAGCTGATCATCGACGTGCCGGGACGGGCCGCCGGCAGGCCCCTGAACTTGCGCCTGGAACCCGGCCAGATATGGGGAATATTGGGGCCGAACGGTGCCGGCAAGACCACCCTGCTGCACACCCTGGCGGGCCTGCGCCCGCCGCGCTCGGGTCAGGTTCTGCTCGGGGAGCGCCCCTTGCCGACATTGCGCCGGCGCGAAGTGGCCCAGCAATTGGGGCTGGTATTCCAGGAGCGCCAGGACGGCTTCCCCGCCACGGTGCTGGAAACCGCTCTGGTGGGCCGGCATCCCTTCCTGTCGCCCTGGCGCATGGAGAGCGCGGAAGATCTGCATATCGCCACGCAGGCACTGGCCCGTCTGGACGTCGCTCACCTCGAACAGCGCCTGGTCAGTACGCTCTCCGGCGGCGAACGCCAGCGGGTCGCTATCGCCACGGTTCTCACCCAGTCTCCCCACGTCTGGCTGGCGGATGAGCCCACCAATCACCTGGACCTGCATCACCAGGCGGCGGTGATGACACTGCTCACGGAACAGGCCGTCGCCGGTCACGCGGTGCTGATGTGTTTACACGATCTCAACCTGGCGGCACGCTGGTGCGATCACCTGCTGCTGCTCTACCCCGATGGCGACGCCTGCTGGGGACCCGCCCGGCAGATGCTGGTGCCGGATGCACTGGAACAGCTATATGGCCAGCCGCTCGCTACGGCCGAGATCGACGGCGCTCCCGTCTTTGTTCCCAAGAGATAAGAAACGCACAACCAAATGGATGCAATGTTACTAAAACGTAACAAATATTCATTACTTTCGATGCCTCACGGAGTGTCCAGCCAAACATCCAAAGACAGGTACCGATATGCGGCTACTCAATCGCATGACCATCAGACTCAGCTGGTCGCTGGTGCTGTTCGCTTTTACCCTCATCATTCTGGGAGCCGGCGCGCTGGGGCTGTATTCCAACCATCACAGCCGCAGTGCCTTCGGCACCCTGAACCAGATCAACGTCGAGCAGACTCAGGCGCTCAACGATGCCTATATCGGGATGCTGCGCGCCCGGGTGGAGATGGACCGAGCCGCCCAACTCGTTCGCCGGCCCTCCTTCGATCGCCCCGAGCCCGTGATTGAGCAAGCAGAGACATTGATGACCAGGGCTGCCAGCGATTTCCAGCGCTTCATCGAGGTTCCAGCCCAGCCGGAACAGGCCGAAGCTATCGAGACACTGCAGACGCGCTTCCAATCGCTGCTCAACACTGGCCTGAGCCTGCAGTTGATGCTGCTGAAGGACAAGGATATCGCTGCCTACGACTCGGGACAGGCCCGGGTCAGCGACATGAGCCAAGCCTTTATGGAGAGTGCCGACACCTTCTTCGCCGCTTCTGCCGCCAGCGGCATAGGCTTATCCCGCCGCTTCGAGACCATGACCACTTGGCTGAATCGCGCCATGGGGGTGGCATTGATCGCGGCGCTATTGACCGTTGCCCTCGTGATCTGGGGCGTCAATGCCAATGTTCTGCGCCCGCTCAAGCGCATCATCGAGCATTTTCGCCGTATTGCCGAAGGGGATCTGTCGCAGCCTATCGAGACACATGGCAACAATGAAATTGGCCAGCTTTACAGCGAGCTGGGCCGAATGCAGGCATCGCTGGCCGGCACTGTCACGCATATGCGTGACAGCAGCGGCCTCGTCCTCGAGAGTGCCCACCGGATGCGCGAAGGCAACCAGGAATTGGCCTCGCGAACGCAGCAGCAGGCCGCCTCGCTCGAACAGACAGCCGCCGGCCTGGACGAACTGACCGCTAACGTAGCGCACAGTGCCGATCACACCCATCAGGCCAGTCAGCTGGCGGAGGATGCCACCTGCAGAGCCAGGGAAGGCGAAGGTGTCGTAGCGGCATTCGTCGGCACCATGAGCGAGATCCATACCCGCTCGGCGCAGATCGGGGAAATCACCGGCCTGATCGACACGATTGCTTTTCAAACCAACATTCTGGCGCTCAATGCCTCGGTGGAGGCAGCGCGCGCCGGCGAGCATGGCAAAGGGTTCGCGGTGGTCGCCAACGAAGTCCGCTCACTCGCCACACGCAGCAGCGACGCTGCCCAGGAAATCCGCAAACTTATCGACGCCTCCCGGGCCAGCGTGGACCAAGGCAATGCCCTATCGACCCGTGCCAACGACGACATGCGCTCAATCGTCGATGCCATACAACAGGTCAATAGCCTGATCCAGCAGATCGCCCAGGCCTCCACGGAACAGCACCAAGGTATCGATCAGCTCAATCAGGCCATGAACCAGATGGAAGCGGCGACCCAGCACAACACTCGGCTGGTCGAGCAAGCGACAGGTTCGGCCAGGGACCTCGAAGACGAAGCTGCACGGATGCGTGCTTTTGCTGCTCGCTTCTCCACCGCGGATGTGCCGGCCCCGAGCCTGGCGAGTCACGAAACAAGAGCCGAGCATGAAGACGAAGCCCCTGTATGGCAGCCACACATGCTGACTTCATATCCGTCAGGCGCAGTTGCTTCCTGATGGGCGCTTACCTTGCCACTACCGTCCCCGCCAGGAGCCGCCCCGCATGCAAGACGCCATGTTACTGGAATCCATCCTGCGCGAAGAAAAACTGACGCCGCTCTTTCAACCCATAGTGGATGCCGGCAGTCAAACCATCTTCGGTTATGAGGCTTTGATACGTGGGCCCTCCGGTTCACCGCTACACTCGCCTCTCACCCTGTTCGATACGGCCGCACGTACCGGGCACCTGGTAGAACTCGATCTGCTGTGCCGGCGCCTGTCGATCCAGCGCTTCATGCACCTAGGGCTAACGGGACAACTGTTTCTCAATGTCATGCCGACCTCACTGACCGAGAGTGATTTCCGGGAGGGGCTGACCATGAGCTTTCTCGACAGCGTAGGTATGGCGCCGGCGCGCGTGGTCATCGAGCTGACCGAGCATACCCCGATACATGACTATGATCTGATGCGCCAGGCGGTTGCTCACTATCGCAGCATGGGTTTCAGGGTCGCCCTGGATGATCTGGGCGCCGGCTATTCGAGCCTTCGTCACTGGGCCGAACTGCGCCCCGATTTCGTCAAGATCGACCGCCACTTCGTTAACGACATCGATCACGATCCGCTGAAACGCCAATTCCTGCAGTCCCTGCTAGAGGTCTCGCGTAGCCTGGATTGCCGAGTGATCGCCGAAGGTATCGAGACTCCGGGAGAATACCACTGCCTCTGGGGCCTGAACTGGCCATACCTGCAAGGCTACTATTTCAGTCGTCCCAGCGAGAGTCCCCCCAGGGCCATCGAACATTTGCTGCCGGCCAACGATCGATCCGAGAGTATTTCGGGAGACACCGCAGCCATGCTGTGCCGACATGTCGAGCCTATCGAGCGCAGCACACCGGTTCTCGAAGTCGTCGAGCGCTTCCGGAAACAGCCGGATCTACGCTGCATAACGGTGATCGATGAGGGCCGACCGGTAGGCGTCATTCGCCAGCTCGACTTTCTTCACTTGTTCACCAACCCCTTCAGCCACTCACTCTATGCTCGGCGCACCATCGACGACATTCTCGATACGCGCATGATCGTGACGAGCGAGAGTACGCCCCTGGAAATCCTTAGCCAGCAGATCACCGGAGCATCGCGCTTCGAGCAACAGGATTTCGTGATTGTCGACGAGCATCAGCTTTACGTTGGCATGGGTACAATCGTCGACTTGCTGCGCGAGATAACAGCGATCCAAGTCCGCTGCGCCCGCCATGCCAATCCCTTGACCGGCCTGCCGGGCAACGTATCGATCAATGAAATGCTGACTCGACGGCTCGGACAGGGCCAGCCCTTCGCCGCGATCTACTGCGATCTGGATAATTTTAAAGCTTATAACGACGCCTATGGGTACGTTCACGGGGACCAGGTCATCACTGCCCTATCGCAGCTGTTGCTGAAGCATGCCAACGAGGCGAGCGATTTTGTAGGCCATGTCGGCGGCGACGATTTCATGATGATTCTGCAGATCGACCGTGCACGTGCCACCTGCACGGCCATTCTCGAAGACTTCGAGCGCCTCGCACCGGAGTTTTATTCACCCGAACATCGCCGCCAAGGGGGGCTGAGGATGAAGAACCGTCGAGGAGAGGAATCCTCCTTTCCCATCGTCAGTTTGTCCATTGCTTTACAGCCGGTGACGGCGGAATCGCACCACAATGCGCTGGACATCGCCAACAGTCTCAGTGAGCTCAAACATCAAGCCAAGCAACGTCCCGGCAATAGCCTGTTTATCGACCGGCGCCATCCGGCTTTTCGTCCCACGGCCACCAGCCCTTCATAAGTTACGCTAACGACCTTTCCCGCTCCGCCAAGCTTGTACCGGAATGATTGGCCAGGGAATACAGGGTGTGTAAGCCCGCAACTCAGCCTGAACGAAGCGTTCTCGCAGGTTACATCACAGCATCCAGCAGCAGGAAAATCGCAGCACTTAAGGTAGCGGCGGCTGGCAAGGTAACCACCCAGGCCAGGCCGATGGGTTTCATCATTGCCCAGTTGGCGTTGCGATTGACCAGACCGATGCCCAGTACGGCACCGATCAATATGTGCGTACTCGAGACGGGGATGCCCGACACCGTCGCCAGCAGAACCACGCCTGCCGCCGAAAGCTCAGCGGAAAACCCCGAGGCGGGGTGCATTCTGGTTAGGTTATGCCCCACCGTGGCAATAACTTCCTTGCCGATGAACCAGAGCCCCGCCACGAGCGCCACGCCAAAAGCCAACATGGCGGCAGCCGGTACGGGCGCCTGCTCGGCGGCGACCCCGGTACGCAGAACGTCCAGAATGGCGGCAAAGGGAGCAATGGCGTTGGCAATATCATTGGCACCGTGACTGAAAGCGAAGCCGGCTGCCGTGAACACCTGCATCCAACTGAACAGCAAAAATGTTGAGCGGTCGAGAGAGGTTCCTTTCAGTATCTTGGTGAGAATGAATACCCCCATCCAGACCAGGGCTGCAACCATCATCATGATGAGAATGTTATTAACCAGGGTCAGCCCAAGGTTAAGATTGGTAAGCCCCTTGAAAATCAACATGGCGGATATTATGAGGGAGCCCAACGCCGCAATGGCGGGCACGAATCTTTCGAGCGCCTGGCTAGCCTTGACCGACTCACGCTGCCGCTCGATGTCACGCAGCCGTCGATAGAATTCGGTCTCGAGCTCTTCGGAGTCGTAATCATCTTCCGATCGCGTTTCGGCATCTCTGACTAGCGCCGACGTGTAGTTGACCTTTTCCTGCTCGCTGAGATTCTGGAACATTATTTTATGTTCATTCTTTAATCTTTTCTTGCTGGCCTTTATCTGCTTCAGGTGGTCAATTGCCTCATCGTTATAAGTCAGCACGTTTTTCTTGATGATGGAATACAATATATAGGAACCCGTGCCGCCCAAGACCGGCGAAAGGATCCAGGACAGTGCGATGGTGCCTACCTGAGACCAGTGCACCAGCGTCAATGCCTGATCCATGCCCACCATCAACATCCCCAGCGTGATCGAGCTGCCCACTATCCCGCCGATGATCGAATGCGTCGTGGATACGGGATAACCCCGTCGGGTAGCAAACAATAGCCATAACGCAGCGGCCAGCAACGCCGACATCATGATATAAGCGAAACGCATGGGCTCGACACTGATCGAGCCTAGATCGACAATGCCCTCACGGACGGTCTCGATCACTTCTCCCCCGGCAATCATGGCGCCGCTTACCTCGAAAATAGCTGCGACAAGCAATGCCTGTTTAATACTTAACGTGCCGGCGCCGATACTGGTTCCGAAGGAATTGGCAACATCATTGCCACCGATATTGAAGGCCATGAACAGGCCAAACAACGTCGCCAGGATAAAAATAATTATTTTGTTATCATGGGTGTAATCTAGCCCCCATATCATAAATCCCACCAGACTTGCCAACATCAACAAACCGAAGAATATATCCAGCCGGATGCTTCTAACACGAGATGATTCATCAGCTGAAGGGGATGCACCGTTGGAATCGCTCATAATTTCTCCAGAGTCGCCAGCATTACGCAGCTCATTATTGGAGACGCTATGTTTCCTTTTTATGAAGCCAGCCTACGACAATCGTGTTTTACCTATCAGCCTCCACTCTTGGCCTGGGCATCGATAAACAATGACACAACACGTTATTACAGGTCGTCCATTTATTTAACAAACCTTGCTTCGCAATTACCGCACTGCCTCAGAACCGTCATGATAGAAACGCTACTCTAAGCTCTGTCTGAAAAATCGGCGAGCGCAGGCATTTTTCAGACTAAGCGATAGTCAAACAATAAATAGTTACTCCCCACCCTCGCACTCGCTACACATCATGCAAGGAGTCCCCTATGTACGGCTTATCCAAAGCGATGACAAAAGTGCCGGATCATCATTTCTTCGGTATATCACCGTTTATGCCCATAGATCGTGTGCCTTTTGCCTCGGAAAAAGACCACTTCGCGCATTATTCGGATCTGTTTGCAGATGCCGATTTCTTCCCCGCACTACTGGAAGCCGGCCAGGAGTATTTCAAAGGCATCGTGAAGGCCTTGGAGCGTCTGGAAGAAGCCTTCACCCCGGACGATGAGCCCGACACGCCGGCAGAACCCGATAATTACACCTTACAGTTGCTGCATGCCTCCGATATGGAGGGGGGCGGCACCGACCTGCTCAATGCGCCCAATTTCGTTGCAATCGCCGACTATCTCGAAGAGCAGTCGGAAAACTCCCTCTTCATTTCTTCCGGTGATCTGCTGCTTTCCGGCCCTTATCAATCGGCCGCTGGCAGCGATGAACTGCAACCCGCCTTGCAGCGTGCCAACGAGCAGCTCTATGGTCTCGAGGCCGGCAGTCTGTCCGGCCTGGAAGCCGGTACCGGGCGCGTCGACATCACCTTGGCCAATCTGCTCGATGCTCAGGCCGTCACCTTCGGCAACCATGAGTTCGACCAAGGCACCAGCTTCCTCGAAAGCCTGATTGCTCCTGACGTCGAGGGCGGAAGCCTTGCCGATATTGCCTGGACGGGGACGCAGTTCCCCTATATTTCCAGCAACCTGAATTTCTCCGGTGACAGCGCTCTCGCGCCTCTGGCCACCGAGCAGACGCAACTGCCCCCTGAGTCCTTCGAGGCCATCCCGCGGGCACTGGTGGAAGATTACAGTGATGACGGTGAAGTCAACGTACCCAAGATCGCGCCGTCGACGGTCATCGAGGAAGGCGGCGAAAGCATCGGAGTGATCGGCGTTACCACCCAGGTACTGGAGAGCATCTCCAGCCCCGGCGACGTCACGGTCGAAGGCAACGGCGAAAACGACATGCAGGCCCTGGCGGCTCTCATCCAGCCGCAGATCGACGCGATGGAAAGCGAGGGTATCAACAAGATCATCGTCTCCTCGCACCTGCAACAGATTCAGTTGGAAGAAGAGCTCGCTACGCGGCTCGACGGCGCCGACATCATCATCGCCGGCGGTTCGGACACTTTTCTTGCCGACGAGGAGGACATCGAGCGCGGCCTGCTTCAGCCCGGTCAGCAGGCACCCTACGCCGGCTACCCCATCCTCACTCAGGATGCCGCCGGTGACGACGTGGCCATCGTCAACACCGATGGCGGCTGGCGCTACGTCGGTCAGTTGACGGTCGATTTCGATTCGCAGGGTCGTTTGATCGCCGACTCGATCGATCCGGAAAGCTCGGGCATTTATGCCTCGACGGATGAGCAGGTCGAAGCGCTGTGGGGCGATCGCGAGGCGGCGTTTGCCGACGGCACCAAGGGGGCTATCGCCGGGGCTTTGGTCACTGCCGTGGACGATATCGTCCAGTCTCAGGACAATAACGTGCTGGGGTTAACCGATGTCTATCTGGAGGGCCGGCGCGAGCAGGTCCGCACCGAGGAAACCAACCTGGGCGACCTGACCGCCGATGCCAACCTGTGGTATGCCCAGCAAGTCGACGATAGCGTGCTGGTCTCGTTCAAGAACGGCGGCGGGATTCGTGAGCCCATCGGCCAGGTGGTGACCGTAGGTAGCGATACGAGCCTGGAGCCTCCCGCCGATGGCGAAGTCTCGCAGCTCGACGCGGGTTCCGCCCTGCGCTTCAATAATGATCTGGCGCTTCTGACACTGACCCGCTCGGAACTCATCGATGTACTCGAACATGCCGTCGCAGCCTCGGAGGAAGGCCAGACGCCGGGCCAGTTCGCTCAGGTCGCGGGGATCAGCTACAGCTTCGACTGGGAGCAACCTGCCGGCGAGCGCATTCAAAGTGCCGCAATCCTCGGTGAGAACGGCGACATCAGCGACGTGCTGGTACAAGATGGCGAGCGGGTCGGCAATGCGGACGGTGAAGTGCGCGTAGTGACGCTGGGCTTTCTGGCCGACGGTGGCGACGGCTATCCCCTCGGCGATGTAGTTGCCGATAATACCGCGCGCGTCGACCGGACGGACCTCGTCGATGCCGGGCTCGAGGAAGGCGACTTTACCTTCGCCCAGGCCGGCACCGAGCAGGACGCCTTCGCCGAGTATCTCGGCGAGTTCTACATAGAAGCCCCCTTCGACATGGCAGAGACGCCCATCGCCGAGGACGAGCGTATCCAGAACCTGGCCTACCGCGAGGATACGGTACTCACCGGGATCGAGACTTCGACAGTGGAGAGCGGTCTGCTGGCAGCAGCCTGATGGCGTGGCCCCGAAACGACCATCCATGGATGGTCCTAAACGACAATGCCCGCCGAAACCGGCGGGCATTGCGTTACAACATACAGGGATTTCCAGACTACATGGCGATAGCCGCTTCGCTGGCATCACTGGTCGTATTCAGTCCGACGATCACCGGGTCATGATCGGAGCTACGATACGGCGTCGGGGCGTAAAGTTCTTCCTGAGCCTCGGCATCATCACCCCAGATATTATAATCCAATGCCGTGGCTTCGTCGGCATTGATATGCCAGGTGGTGGTCCCCGTCACCTGCTCGGTCAATGACTCGCTGGCCAGGGCATGATCGAGCGATCCCCACTGCCCGTCGTAGACATACGAGTAATCATCGTCGAGCAATGTGAAACCCTCGTCCTGCAGCGTGGTCACGGGGTCTTCCATGGCATAGCTGTTGAGGTCGCCGATTACCAGCACATCACTGTCGCCGCTGCCGGTGGGGTCGCTGGCGATCCAGTCGTTCAACTGCTCGGCAGCTTCGACGCGGGTCGGGTTATTGTTGCCCTGCCCATCCCCAATGGCTTCCTCGCCCTCGATCACGCTGCCCTTGGACTTGAAGTGATTGACAACCACCGAGAAGACGCCGCCGGTATCCAGGTCACGAAAGGTCTGCATGATCGGCGCGCGGTTGGCATAGGCGAATGCGTCCTCTGTCGTAGTCGCCGCGGCACCGACCGGGTCAACCGCCTCGCTGTTGTAAATGATGCCCACGGTGATCGCATCATCGCCGGGGACGGCAATGGCGCTCTCCTCGTCCTGCGGATCGACACGTGGCGTGGCATAGGCCCAAGTCACGTCATCGCCGGCTTCGGCATTGAGCGCGTCGACCAGGTTGGCGATGGCGCTGTCACTGTCGTAGCCGTTGTTCTGCAGTTCCATCAGACCAACCACCTCGGCATCGGTACCGTTGATGGCGCTGACGATCTTGTCCTGCTGGCGGATGAATTCTTCCTGGGACTCGGCGCCACGTGGCCCCTGCTCAACACCGCCGGGGGTAAGGAAGGTGTTGCCGTCCTGATCAAGCGTAGTGAAGTAATTGAGCACATTGAACGAGGCGACCTCGAGCGATGGTGTGCCATTCTCGCTGAGTTGCGTGCTGTCGGGTTCGGCCTCGCGGGGATTGGTCGCCTCGAAATCGACTCCCGCGGTAGACTGCACGCGGTATTCATCAAAGCTGAAATCGAGAACGCCGGTCACTTCCTCGACACTATCACCGCCGCGCAGAGGATTTTCCGCGGACAATGGCTCACCGTCGCGGCCGAAGATGAGCGGGTACGGGTTTGTCTCGGCGCTGGCGTCGTCGAGAATAATGGTGCGCGCGGATATCTCTTCCTGCTGGGCGGCGTAGCCCTCCTCGCTGGGCGCGTTGTTTTCAGTGTACTGCTCGATGCGCCCGCCCGAGGAGAGCGTGACCTGGCCGTATTGCCCGAGTTGATAAAGCTCGGTCACGGTCAATCCCTCATTGTCCTCGGCATCAACCACGACACGCATGCCCTCGAAGGGCTCCAGTTGGTTGTCCTCATAAGGTAACGACACGCGCTGACTGCTTGGTAGGGTCAGGCCGCTTTCGAGCACTTCGATCCCAGAGGTGATGTCGAGCTCGGTTCTGCCGTTGTATTCGCTGACTTCGCCGCTCACCTCGACCCGGTCACCAGCGGAAAGCGCGGCGAGTTGCTCCTCGCTGTCGCTGCCGGTGTAGACGAAGATGCCCTCCGAAGTCAGCGGATCGTCATCGATCGCATCATCGGCCTGCTGCAGGAAGAAACCGTCCATACCTGGCGCCACCATCGTCACGATAGCGTTGACCTTGACCGCCTCACCCGCCAACGGGCTGCTGTCGCCGCTGCCTTGGATAGCGTGAATGGCGGTCAGTTCGGCGGGAGGCTCATCTTCTCCATCCTCATCCCCAGCGCCGCTACCGTCGCTCCCCTCATCATCGCTGCCTGTCTGTTCACCGGGATATCCCAAGCCCTCGAACGTATCCTGTTCCAGCGCCTGCCACTGGTCGGTATCGTAACTGTCACTGCCCTGGGTCACACCGCCCTCACGACGCAGCGTGACATTCTCGGCGTATTCCTCGTCATTGCCCACCTCTCCCAACACATCAAGCGTCTCGTCATCGGGGCCAGTGAGCACCAGCGCGTCGTTGCCGTTGAAGTTAGTGATACCTGAGACGCCATCGGCGCGCGCCAACAACGCCTCACTGGCCTGGCTGTTGGCAATGACCAGCACGGCGCCGGCAGCCAGTGTGCCGTACTCGCTGAGGTCGAGCGTCGACGAGGAGGAAGTATTGCCGTTGCTGTATAACGCCAGCTGATAGCCGTCGAGCGCCAATGCCTCGTTACCGGTGTTGGTTAATTCGAGCGCCTTATTGTAGCTTGAGCCTTCTACATACTCCGAAATGATCAAACCGCCTTCCGGCTCCATCGGCGGCTCGGGTTCGGGCTCACCAGGAGCGGGATCGAAGAACTCTTCCAGACGGTCGGCGATTTCGCCCAGCAACCCCGAGATCTTCCAAGCGTGATCTCCATGCAGTACGCGGGCCACGGCATCGCTGAGGGCACTGGGCTTGAAGTGCAGATGTTCTCCCCAGCCATTAAGGAAACTGGAAGCTTCGTTAATAACAGACCCTTTATTATCTCGTATATTCATCCTTGCTCTCCATCGTGGCGAATTAGATGTGCAGTACCCATGACAGTAGACATGACCGAAACTCAGCATCCACGATGCGTATGTCAGGCCAATGAAGGATTAGTAACTTCAGGTAAACGCACACGTAAGCCGTTAACGTGAGCAAATATAATGACCCGTACATGACGACGTAGCTCAACGATGATGGCCGCAATCTATCCCGCTTCAACCAACCGCATCACTTGATGAGTCTGATTCTAACCCTGACGAGGATGCGTCATTGTCAGATTAAAAGCGAGTGACGCCCCTCGCCTCGCGGGTATAGCTCATGCGCCGAGGAAACACGGTGATTCGGACGCTACCGCAGCCCTTGCAGGAAAGCTGGGTCGAGGCCTGAACCAGCCGGCAGGCTTCGCATATTGCACCGCGCAGGCCCTCCGGCTCCCAGCCGCCTAGCGCCATGAAAGTGATGCTGTCATCCTCCATTTTATGTTTACAGGACAGGCCCAAGTGATACACACCGGTTGCCTGCATTGCCCTTTGAAGCTCGCGCTCATCTACGCTGATAGTGATTTCAGCATCATCAGGCAGATCAGACAGCAGACTCAGCAATTCACGCTTGGTTAATGTTTTCATGCTAATGTGCCTCCGGCAATGTTACTTATAACAACCGCTTCAGGCAGAGCGAACAAGCTCGGTGAGCTGACTGCCCTATCGATGAGAGCCATCAAGCCTCTCCGAACTCATGATGCCCGATGAAGATGACGACTACGTGGCAGAAGCCGCGTTTGGCAATTAGGAGTTGAATTGAAACACGCCGAAATGGCTAATCCCCACCGAATGGAACATTCATATCATTCTCGAGCGATAACTCGAGAGGTTTGCTGGCTCCCAAAGCTGCCGATAGCAGAACCAAGCCGCCTTGCCATCCGACAGTCATGAAAGCCGGTCAATATGCTCTAGGCAGGCATACAGCTCAACGGAGAATTATCTATGCGAATGCTGGCCCTCTATAGCATCAAGGGCGGAGTGGGGAAGACTGCCTCTGCTGTCAATCTAGCAGCGGAAGCGGCGATCAACGGCTATCGCGTATTGCTGTGGGATCTCGACCCGCAAGCGGCTACGACCTTTTATCTGCGGGCCAAACCCAAGGTGCGGGGCGGTGTCGACAAGCTACTTAAGGGGAAAGCGGCGTTCGATAAGGTAATCCGTGCCACCGATATCGAAGGGCTTGACCTGTTACCGTCATCCTTCGGCTCCCGTGAAATGGATCAGCTGTTGGAAGGCAAGAAGTCCAGCCGCCTGCGCAAGATTCTCAAACCCGTCAGCGATGACTATGACCTGGTGCTGCTGGATTGCCCCCCGAGCATCTCAACGCTCTCAGACCAGGTTTTCTCCAGTGTAGATGTTCTGCTGGTGCCTATAGTTCCCACTACGCTCTCGCTGCGAACACTCAACCAACTGCGCAAGCATCTTGACGAGGAGGATCATACCTGCCCGATCTGGCCATTCTTCACTCTCGCTGACCGACGCAGGAATCTTCATCGTGACGTGATGGCAGATTTACCCAAGCAGTGGCCGGCTCGGCTTTCCTCGATTATCCCCTATGCCGGTGTCGTGGAGCGCATGGGCCTTGAAAAAGCGCCTCTGTCGCAGTTTGCTAGACGCACAGCTGCCGCACGTGCATATGCCGCGCTGTGGCAAGAGATCGATCAACGGATAAGATAGCGCCATGGGTCGTGTTGAGCCGATAACGGCAACAAGCAGGAGTGATGGCTCGGCTGAACAGCAAACGCGTCCTCTCTCTTGTTAGCCCTGCACGCGCTCTGCAGACAAACCAAGACCTAATCGCCTAGATCTTGCTCAGGCAAGGCAATTGCCCGAGCCAAATGCTTTCAAGCGCTCCCCGTCACCCAGCGCATCGGCCAGGTCCGCTGAGTAGGGACATCTCAATATGGTCTCCACACGTCAGCCTGCGGCCCGGTAACGCATGAGCATTTCGCAGAACAAATGGGCAAGCCGTTTATCGGCTGGACAAATGCGTCAATTGTCGACTGCCTAGGCAGCGTAAAAAACATTGCTCTAGGGGGTGTCGAGAAAGAGCCAGAATCGCTTAGAAAATACCCACTCCGGTGAGTAGCTAAATAATCTTGCGGGTAACAATATGTGCGTTAGTGTAGACACATGGCAATATTGTTTTAACGAAACGGAATTCATGCTATGAAAAGCAGGGAACGTACAGCCGATGTAGCTCGCAGCCGCCTAGGTATCAACATGGAGCGCCGCAAGGAAATAGGGGCTTTCTTACAACTCTGGAATAACATGCATTTGGTCTATCTCAAAGAGATGCAACATAAACGCAAGACGCCCGCTAGAAATGGAAGTGTTTAGAGTGGGTAATTCTAAACATCAAAAGCGCAACATTTTAATACTAAAAAATATTAGTGATACAGCATGGCGGCAAGTAAGATCATCACTTGTTCCCTGCGTAATTGCCCCATCTGAGAAGTTCGGGGCTATTTTTTTGTCTTATCCTCCGCTGTTCACAATCTCAGCCCTCGGTGTGCCAGTGTTGCTCCAACGAATTCGGCGCTTCGCTGTTCCCTGCAGTCGCCATACCATGCAGCCAGCCTAGATGAGGCTACAGCAGGAACAGCATCCAGCCCGCGGAGATAACCATTCCGCCGATGACGCAACCCAGAATAAAGCCCACAGCGATATCCCTCTTGCGGATGTCATGGCGAGTCGGGTGAGTCTTCAGGTCAATCCAGTTTTCTTCGCACGACGTCTCGTTCTTCTTGAAGCTCATGATTTGCCCTTCGTAGAGGTAAGTCAGCGGCTAACCTCTTGCTAGCTGTCTTGCCGATGGCATCTTTGAAGAGCTAACCAAAATAGCACTATGAAACGGTTTTACAAGCCTAATGTTAATTAATGTAAACATTGACGACGGTAGCCTGGCTCCTTGATTCTCTTAAACAGCGCTACCTTCGTCGGGCACCGATGAGCAGGCACCATCCATGTTGGGCAAAGACACACAATGGAAGAGCGAGCAGGTATGCCAAAACACTGTTGCTTCCTCATGCGAGACCTATTTCTTGTCTCGATGATAAGCCTCTAGCGCCAATCTCAAGCCACTGACGTTACGACTTTGTCAATACTGCTGTCCCGCTTGAGTGAGTAAGCAGGACAGCAATATTTGAGTTAACCAGCCTGGCGAAGCTTACGAGCCCGCAGTTTTGTCTTTCTTGGAGTTACGCTCGTCGGAGACATGCTGAAGAATAGCGGTGGAATTTACTCCAAGGGAGAAGGCTGGAGTTCTTACGTCGTGGTGGATAGCCACTTGATTAGCGGACAGAATCCCGCTCATCGACCGGCACGGCAGCCCCCTGATTGAGTTGATGGGTAAACTTCAATAACCTGTATCAGGTTATGCCAGAGGGCGCTCAACAATGGTGCCCTTTTGCCATTTCAACGCGGCTTCTCATGTGTTCTGCACTTTTCTTGTGTTGCCACATAAAGGCAAACCTGCCCGGCTCGTCACCCGCCTTATCGCCAATGACATTACACCCCGCCGTCCCATGGGCAGACGCTTTCATTCTGTCTTGCGCAAGGTCTCCGCGTTCGCCTCGACGTTTACCAGTGCCAGTAAGGATTGGCACGCCGTATCCATCGCCGACACGTCATCGTGGCTTTTCTCGATGGCTTTATCGACCTTGTTGTGTGCCTTAAGCAGGTCTCTCTGAATTTCCGCGAGGTCACGGTACTCAGTCATGTCCTCGTCGTTGACCATCGCCGTGGTCACGGCATGGGCTTCCTTCTGGAGGGCCTTCACTTCGCTACGTGCTTCCTGCTCTCTGAGCTGCTTGCCGTCGTAGCGTCCCTTCCCTGCCTTGATCTGCTTAGCGACATCGAGGATAGCGTCGATATTTTCAATGATGTGTCTAGCTTCGGTCATGTCAAAGTCTCAGCACGGTGAGTAATGGTCTGTTGCGTCCGGGTCTACGCCGGCGTTGTTCGGTAGCGAATGCGCAGGCTGTGGAAAGTTGGGCATGGCGAGAATAGTGGCAGCAATGTTCACTACGGGCCAGAAGCCTTGTGGCACACGCACGGTTGATTGAGGCCCGTTTGAAATATGGGCAAGACGTAGTGATCTACGTGTTCACCATATCAATATAGCGTACAGGAGAAACCATTTATGTACATCCATACAGTAAAAAATGCTCTCGTCTAACAGACCCAGGGGCAGGCTGTGACACCGTCGAAGCGCCATGCTACTGCAGCGCTCCTTCGCCGAGCGGTTTCCTCTGCCGGGGTCCGTGCCCAGGCAGGCAGTGTCGCGTGACGGTAAACTGATCGATGACTTTCTGTTCGTCAATATCAAGCGCACGGTCAATATATACAATGCACCATCCGCCGCGGCCACGTCCGGATCCCCATCGGGGCGTAGATCGTCGCCAAGGTCGAGGTACAGGTTGGGGATGATGTTTGCCGACAAGGTCGGCTTACGCTCTGTTGAGATACCTTTATGACATGGCGAGACAAGAGCCATCACCGTGGCGTCGGTCGCGCATGCAACTCGAGAACCTCCTTGAAGAGGGCTTAGGTCTTGTCTGAAAAATCGGCGAGCGAAGCCCAGACAAGACAAAAATCGGCGAAAGAACGGACTGGGCTCGCACGCGAGTTTACGCGGTGTAAATGAGTACCTTGAGCAGATTTTTAACTTAGTGTGGTCAAGCGCAGACATTTTTCAGACAGGCCGTAATCTCTCCTCCGGTCTTTCACACCTAGTAATGGACATGGTAAAACAAACACCTTCATGACCAAGATTCTAGGAGTTACAAGATAAATTAGTTGCGGTTATTGTAATGCCACACACTGTATACTTTTCGTTACATCGCGCCGTTCCGTAAATGCTACGCTTATCCAACATCATCTGGGACGACGAGGTGCAACATGGCACAAGGATTTCTTCCTTCCAAGCATTCCTATGCAAACCTGATGGCGTCATTGCGTGGCAAGCAACAAGACCCCCGCACGCCTGTAGAGCGTATGAATGATGCTAATCAAAAACTTCAGGAGGCGGTAGTCAGACTTAAGCAGGCGCAAACGCAGATGGAATATAGCGTTAACGATTTACAATTCTCTGTTTCCAAACTACTGGACAAATATCCCGAGCTTCGCAGCAACCAAGCCAGTGCAAAGGATTGAACAACTAGCTGACCATACCTTTTGTAGCTGACCAAGCCCCGACAATCAGGGGCTTTTTTAGATATTATTCACTTCCCTACGCTCTTTCTGGAGGACGTCTGCACTCCTCACGAGGCGTGTCAGAAGCCGGCTCATTTTAATCGTATTTGTGATAGAATTTAATAGTAGGATTTTCAGTATGTAGCATACGGATGCTGGGCAAAGACAGGGCCCGAGCAGTTTCTTTATTATTTGGCACAAGCATAATCATTGAGCCTTTGCTGGGTGGCCTTCGCATTATCATAAACGATTCCATCCCCTCCATGATCTGAAGCCTGTTTCTCGAATACGCTTGGGCTTTCAGCCATTAGCAACTCTAGGTTTCGTTGCGCGCCTGCATGGCATTGCTGTGCAGCTTTATAATACCATCCCAGCGCTTTCTGATGATCCCTGCGCACCCCTTTGCCGTCATCATATAAAATACCTAAATGATATTGCGCTCTAGCATCGCCCTCCTCGGCCAAGGGCTGCCAAAGGCGATGCGCGGTTGCCCAGTCGCCAAAGGTTGCGGCAATGAACCCATTTTCAAAGTCCCCTGCCCATAGCGGCACGGGAAACAACAGTAACACTACAGTCAATAATTGAGCTTTCATAATGTTATCTCCCTCTGCCTTGTGCAGTGCAACTCATTCATGACCATGGCATGAACACGATAACCTCTTACATTACCAGCACTGGATCAAACATCTCCTATCCGAGCCGAAACTACCACTGCACAGCTAAGCGAAAAGTATGGCTTACGGCATGACTCACCCTGTCGGATATGATTTATCTAACAAAAGAAGACATAATGTTGCACTTTTGCTAACCTCAGTAGCAGCAATGCTGCAGGTTACGCAGAGGAACAAAAATGAAATTATTTATCACAACCACGACGGCCATCGCAGCCCTCGGCGTGGGAATGGTTCTTTTCAACACTTCGGAAGAAGTTGATGCGGCGCTTACTCCCGAGCAGGAAAAATATTGCGCTGAAGTGAAAAAATGGCGCATGCAAGAACTACTCGATGTTCCTAAATGGTCAAGGACGTCGGGCTCCCCGGACTTCAAGGGGACCTATCAGCAGTGGTGCGTCTCAACCAAGTAACACATTATAGCGGACCGGCCAGGGAAGCTGATCGTCTTCCTAGATCTTGTCTGAAAAGTCGGCGAGCGCAGCTCAGACAGGACAAAATTAGCGAAATAACGGTCTGGGCTTGCATGTGTATTTACGTAGCGTGGTCGAACGCAGACATTTCCGGGCAGACCGTAACCGCTGTCCAAACGATGACATCAACTGCACATAAACTCTGCTTAACAACCCAAATTACCGCTATACTTCTTTGTATACTTGTGACGGAGAACAGGGCAATGGTAGAAATTACCCGGGATCTTATTCAACGCGCCCAGGAACATCATGACATCAACGCGGTCATCGAAGCTGAAGAGCATGTCCAACCGCCTCCCGAGGATGCGCCACTCGCGACACTTGGTGAAGCGATTTACCAGCTCGAAGGCGAAGGAGACGACATTGGAAACATCGTTGATCGTTACCGTAACGAGGGGTTGACTCCCGCCCTAGCCAGCAATGCCCGGCTATTCTACTTGTCCTTGAACGAGCATTGATTTTCTTCCGGCTATGCGCTACCCAGCCTCACACACAGCTATCCATGGATAACGTTAGTTTATAGTCTCGGCTATAAGGTGATATTAAAGCGATGTCGCATTTTTTCTAGATCTTCCTCCGGCACGTTATGAAGCGAGGCACTACCATGCCGATTTTCAACGATGACCGAGAATACACGATAAGCATATCGCTCAGCGAGCCGATAATAAGGCTTCATTTCACGGTAGCGTGTAAAGGTATTGGCCACTGCAATGTCCTCACCGGATTGCATTTCTCGTTCGACAGCGATTTGGCAGTTCTTATGAGCCGGCCATAACTTATCCATTTCGAAATGGTAATGGCCTTCTCGATCGTAAAAATAGTCGTCTGCAGCAAAGACCCGCCGCGAATCGACGAAGCTTCGAGCAAACGTCGTTTTGCCTGCGCCGGGGAGTCCGCGCACAAGATAAAGATTGAACATATCGTTACCTGGAAACAAGAGAAGCTTTACCACCTACCCTACCCCCGAACAGCAATAGGCGATGGAACCATCCAAAATAACCAGCAATAGCGGCCGCAAGAAAGGGCCAATAGCTCCCGCGCTCTGACTAACCTCATCGGTGCAGTCATGCGCACCCTTACTGGGTTTCCTGCTACTGCTCCCTCCCGTACCGCTTATCCCGAGATTTTGGACTATATATAGCTAGGCTACATTTCTATATAGGGAGGCCATAATGCCAAAGCAAGCACGTATCGAGCCCGTTTTTGAAGCCGATGATCTTAACCCCACGGTCACCGGCTGGCTGGTTATCGATGTAAGCCAGCCCGAAAACGAAACCGTCGTCTCGGAGCATGAAACCCAAGCTGAAGCCATCAAGGCAGCTGAAGAATTCGAGCAGTATTCCTGACTTTTCGGGCATAGCATCATCCCACGAGGAGAATCACGCAACGAGACCAGGCATAAAGCCTGGTCTCGTCTGAGCCGTGCGCCTCATTGACAAGAGGGCTACTTATCGCTTCTTACCAGCGCCAAGGCTGTATAGGTACCAAACAAGACAAAAAGCAGGAAGATTCCGAGCCAGAAGAGCATCTTAAGGTTCCGTTGCACTGCTCTGACAGATAGCGACATCTGCAGATAAAAGCTTGGTAGGCTACTTTGCGTAAACAGTACGTAAGTGCCGTGAACAGCAGGAAACTAATGCCGAAATCACATTTATGCAAGCTTTTAATGCAACACAATGATGAGAAATCTAACCCAGATCAAGGACAAAAGCTAATAAGGTTTGGTAACAGTTTAATTTAAAAGAAAAATTTCGAAAAGAACAGGTCATCATATCTAACCATCAGGAGCCTTCATGACCGTCGTAAAGGCGGTGCCCCGACCAATACGGCTGTGTCTATACGTCAAGAGGATACAGAGCCCAAGTAAGTGATACGGCAATATGCTGAGCTTCTAGCGTAGCCGCTAACGCAATCGCGGCATATTGAGTAAAATATTATTAAGATTTTTCTTTAACAGCATAAGCACTGTCAAAACCGCCCATCAGGATCAGATTCCAGTAAACGCTCCAAAACGTTATCGGGAGGCCTGGTCAAGGCGACGCCAAGGAATTCATAGTCAGTCATGGAGCAATTCGGGCAAGGTGGCTTTGTCATGGGCGGATGGCTGATAAAAACTTCAATATTGCAATTTCGGCAACGGTAAAGGCCTTTTTTGGCGCCTGGCATATTTGCTCCAAGAACAAAATCAAAATGTTTTGTTACGACAAGTAATAAATTTAACGACTACCGTAGGAGCATGCCATATCAATATGCTAAATTATAAGATGAAATACCTCATGTTTAAGCTGGAACATAAACCAAACAATTAATAGGAAATATATTGTTTTTTATCCCTTTGATGATGAAATTAATAATACTACTGATACTAGCAAAGCCCCTTTTGCACCTATTTTTTATTACTCGTGTCCGACATCTTCTCGGGCAGTATTGTTGTTGAAAAAGGGCTAAACCTGCTT
The DNA here is from genome assembly GCF_054602495.1 of Halomonas sp. WWR20. Taxonomy (NCBI): domain Bacteria; kingdom Pseudomonadati; phylum Pseudomonadota; class Gammaproteobacteria; order Oceanospirillales; family Halomonadaceae; genus Halomonas; species Halomonas sp. WWR20. Next base: position 110,437 of record NZ_JBTRHR010000003.1, on the reverse strand, counting down.
CACTCTTTCCGCAAATAATTTCGTTGCATCAATGGCCAGGCGTGGCCTGACCCTTAATGGATGCCACCGGCGCTGTAACGTATGGCGCGTTTTTATCGCATGGAGAGATCGACAGCGCTCATGTTGGGCACATGGCTGTACTCTAAAACCGTTATCCTCAACCCGTTGACCGGCAGCACCATGGTGATTACTGGTATGCTGCTTATGAGAGCTTACTCATAGAGGCGCAGCCCCACACGCGTCACACGGCCACCGTCCATCTCGCTGATAACCCAATGAAAGCCGTGCCAATCGATATCATCTCCCACCACGGGGTGCCCTCCGACTCGCAATGCCACAAACGCCCCCAACGTCATACCCTGCTCTCCGGGGCTCAATGTCAATCCATAGGCATCGGCAACATCGCACAGCAATGCTTCGCCCTCGAGGGTAAAAGTCCCGAAAAAGGCGCGCTCACGCTTGAGCTTCGCCTCGCCATTGAAAAGCCGATTGAGCGCCGGTAAATCGCCGCCACGTCCAATAACGCATATAACATCATTGAGACGTAATTGGGTGCTTCCTTTGGGGTGCAGCATCGCATGCTGACGAAACATTGCGGAAATCAACGCGCCGGATGGAAAACGCAGAAGGCGGATCGGCACATTTTCAAGGGCGTCATTTTCCACCGTATAGACAAACATCTCATAGTCATTCTCAGGCAATATGCCTAGCAGCCCACGCCGCTCAGGAGTCGTCCTGGGGGGGATCTCGACGCGCAACCAACGCGCCATGGGCGCAAGTGTCGAGCCTTGCAATAGCAGCGAAAACAACACGACGAAGAATGCCACGTTAAAGTACAACGCCGCGTTTTCGACACCTGTGATGACGGGAAATATAGCAAGGACGATAGGGACCGCACCACGCAACCCAACCCAGGAGATGAAAAGCGACTCGCGCCAGCGAAATTTGAAGAAAGGCTTGAGGAACAGCAGTACTGCCAAGGGACGTGCAATAAAAATCAGAATTAATGCCAATATGACGCCTGGCAGGGCGTAATCGATCATTTCGCTGGGTGTCACCAGCAGCCCCAGCACCAAAAACAAGCCAATCTGGCTCAACCAGGCCAGGCCATCGTGAACCGGCAAGATAAACTCGAGGTGACGTCCAGGCTGGTTGCCAATCATTAACCCTGCCAAGTATATGGCCAGAAACCCGCTGCCACCGATCAACCCGGTTAGACCGAAAATGAAAAACCCCATCGCCAAAGCCAACAATGAGTAGAGTCCGGGCGCCAAGTCCAGCCAGCGCAGCAGTTTTGCCACCAGCCAGCCACCGCCGACGCCGACCAACAGACCTATGCCGAACTGTGAAACGAAGCGTATAAGCGTACCGACTACACCCGTGGTTTGGCCGATCAACATTTCCGCCAGGGTAATGGTCAGGAAGATCGCCATCGGATCATTGGTGCCGGACTCGATTTCCAACGTGGCCCCAACCCGCTCGTTGAGATTCACGCCCTGTCCGCTGAGCATGGAGAAGACCGCCGCGGCATCCGTGGACCCGACAATAGCGCCCACCAGTAACCCTTCGATAGGACTCAAACCGAAGATCCACATGGCCGCCAACCCGACAATGCCGCTGGTCACGAAAACCCCAAACGTCGACAGCGACAAGGCCGGTTTCAAGCCCACGCGGAACGTCTTGAAACGTGTTCTCAGGCCCCCATCCAACAGAATCATCGCCAGCGCCAACTGCCCGATCAAGAAGGCTCGATAATAGTCGTTGAATTGTATTCCCAGCAGCCCATCTTCCCCGGCGAGCATACCCAGGCCGAGAAATAGCACCAATAGTGGCACGCCGATGCGTGAAGAAACACGGCTACCCACGATACTCAAGGCGATCAGAAAACCGCAAACCAGAAAAAGACTATTGATCGACTCCACGCACTACCTTCCTTTGAATATCTATTTACCCTGATCTACGGTCTGTCTGAAAAATGTCTGCGCTCGACCACACTACGTTAAAAATCTGCTCAAGGTGCTCATTTACACCGCGTAAACTCGCGTGCGAGCCCAGTCCGTTCTTTCGCCGATTTTTGTCTTGTCTGGGCTTCGCTCGTCGATTTTTCAGACAAGACCTAAGGCATCTACGCTGAAGCATGACATTACCAGACAGGCCGAGTCTTCACCCATTGCCAATCCACGTCACCGAACACATTCATCGCCCACAGCACGGCACGCATCCCTGTGCGAAACGCCTGCAGTTCGGGAAGCGGTTGATGGCGGGTATAACACGCCAGGAATGCAGCATACTGAGCGCGGGTTTGACACTGCATCTCCATCAGGCACATATCAAGCTCCCACGGTGCCCATACCAGCGCCTCCCAGTCGCACCAATGCCATCCAGTAGCACCGCACAAGAACTGATCGGGACGCAGATCGGGAAGGCTCCATACTGCCCGGGTCGGTACCGCCATGGTTAGCGGCATGTCGATCTCACCGTAGCGTGGATGCCGCTCGATAAACGCCCGGGCACGTTGCGGCCATTCCGAGAGCGCATGTGTCGCGGTCAGCGGATGTCCCCAGCCGGAGACATGCTCACGGTGCAAACGCCCCAGTTGCTCGCCCAGCAGTTCGGCAAAGGTGGCCGTCATGCTGGGCTTACATGCCTGCCGCCACGGCAGGCTCCATATAGGGGCCCCCTGCAGCCGGCCGAGAAAGGTCAACGGTAGCGGAGGCATGGCCAGGTCCGCTGGCAGGGCGCCTCCCAGGCGCGTTAACGACTCGGGATGCTCCCAACGGTCGAACCCGAAGAGGTCATGGATACCTTTCCAGAAAGGATCTCCAGGCGGCGAAGTACGCGCCAGCTTGAGCAACTGTGGAGCGACGCCACGGGTTTTCCATAGCCAGTTGGCACTGTCGGGCCAGTCCAGTGCGACCGGGGACAAACAGTGTCCCGTGTACGCCATAACGCGATGTGTCAGCTCAACATCGGGGTACATTCAGGCTCCCTTCCTGGCAGGATCAATCCTCGATATCTTGCATGCCCTTGGTGCACTGGGCATGTCGGCCCGACACAGGATACAATAAAGCTTCTGGATGGGGGTGCCTCTGCATGTATCGCAGTGGCTGAGAGTGCCAGTCACAACCCCGGAACCTGATCCGGTTAATCCCGGCGGAGGAAATGCCAGACCGTGCCGAGCGCACGCCTTCGCCTCGCCACGGAGTCCTGATGCCACCTCTTGGGCTGTCATTGCGCCGCGCCGGCTTGGCCTTTAATGGCCAGACGCTGTTTAACGATATTTCCTGCGAGCTGCCCCCTGCCAGTTGGACCTGCCTATTGGGGCGCAGCGGCAGCGGCAAGAGTTCGCTTTTGCGCATGATCGCCGGACTGCCCCTGCCGGAACCGCATACGCTGGAGTTGACCACCTCTGATGGCCTCCCCTTGACTGGGCGCATTGCCTGGATGGCGCAACAGGACCTGCTGCTGCCATGGCGTCGGGTAGTGGACAATGTTCTGGCCGGTCCGGCGCTGCGTGGGCGTATCCGGGAGAAAGATCGCCAACGGGCCTACGCTCTACTGCATGAAGTCGGGCTTGCCCGCAAGGCGCACCAATGGCCCGCAGCGCTTTCCGGCGGCCAACGCCAGCGGGTCGCGCTGGCGCGCACGCTGTTCGAAGATGCCCCGCTGATATTGATGGACGAACCTTTTTCGGCTCTCGATGCCATCACCCGGCTCGAACTTCATGGAATGACGGCACGTTTGCTGCAGGGACGTACGGTAGTGCTCGTCACCCACGATCCGCTCGAAGCCCTGCGCCTGGGAGACCAGTTGCTGATTCTGGGTGGCGACCCGGCCCGACTCGAGTACCTTCAGGCCCCCGCCGGACAACGGCCACGCCCGTTGGATGACGTGCAACTGCAACAGCTGCAAGTGCGCCTGGTGGCGAAGCTGAGTGGAGGCACGCCATGACGCAACGCAATGGCCTTCTGGGACGTTTGGTCCCGCCGCTGCTGGGACTGGTGGTCCTCGTAGCGCTCTGGCAGAGCGTGGTCGTGCTGACCGGAGTACCGCGTTACGTACTGCCCTCACCGCTTGCCGTCGTTCAGGCGCTGGCTACACATCGCGGCCTGCTGCTGCACCATGCTGGCATCACCGCTTTCGAGATCCTCGCAGGACTTTTCATCGGTAGCCTGTGTGGCATCGTGACCGCGCTGTCCCTGGCGCGCTTTCGTGGCCTGCGGCGCACCCTGCTGCCTCTGTTGCTCATCAGCCAGGCCATCCCGCTGTTTGCCTTGGCACCGATTCTGATGCTGTGGTTCGGTTATGGCATGGCCTCGAAAATCCTCATGGCGACATTGATCATCTATTTTCCCGTGGCGTCGACCTGCTATGACGGCCTGCGCCAAACGCCACAGGGTTGGCTGGATCTGGCCCAGACCTTGGGGGCCAGCCGCAGGCGGCGGCTGCTGCGCATCCAGCTTCCGGCCGCACTGCCCGCCCTGGCATCGGGCATGCGCATGGCGGCCAGCGCGGCCCCCATCGGGGCCGTGATCGGCGAATGGATCGGCTCCAGCCAAGGGCTCGGCTATTTGATGCTCAATGCCAATGCCCGTCTGCAGGTGGATCTGATGTTTGCCGCCCTGGCGGTGCTCGTTACCTTCGCCGTGGCGCTGTATTTCGGCGTCGATGCGCTGATGCGACGCCTGATGCCTTGGCATGATGATCGAACCGGCTCCCAGAACTGATAACAGAACACTCAGGCAATATCGGGTGGAAACGGCCATGACTTGGTCAATATCGCCATCTTCGACATCGCACCCGCCCTGTCGAATGGCGTGTTATATGGAGATAAAGAAATGACGAAACTGTTACGCCGCTTGGCGACGGGCTTGATATGGCTAGGACTGTTGTCATCGTTGACGGTACAGGCACAAACGTCATCCCCCAATCCACCACTTGCCGGGACCGCGATCAGCGCGGCACAGCAGGCGGCTGGCAATGCGGCGGCGGCGCCCGAGCCGCTCATTCTACCGCCGTTGCGCTCACTGAAAGTCATGCTCGACTGGTATGTCAATCCGGTGCACGGCCCGCTGGTCATCGCTCAGGAGAAGGGTTTTTTCGAACAGCTGGGGCTGGACGTGGAACTGATTTCTCCCGCCGATCCCAGCGTGCCTCCCAAGCTGGTCGCTGCCAACCGTATCGACTTGGCCATTAGCTATCAGCCACAGCTGCACCTGCAGGTCGATCAAGGGCTACCGTTGGTTCGGGTCGGAACGCTGGTGGCCACACCGCTCAATATTACCGTGGTCCGCCAGGACAGCGGCATCGACTCGATGGATCAGCTCAAAGGAAAGAAGGTCGGCTATTCCGTTGGCGGCGTCGAGGAAGTGCTACTTGCAGCCATGCTTGAGCATAACGGCCTGAGCCTTGACGATGTCGAACTGGTTAACGTCAATTTTTCCCTGACACCGGCTCTGATCAGCGAGCAGGTAGACGCGGTTACCGGTGCCTTTCGCAATTACGAGCTGGCCCAGATGGCCCAGGAAGGCGTTCCCGGTCGCGCCTTCTTCATCGAGGAAGAAGGCGTACCGATCTACGATGAACTGATATTCGTCGCCAACCGCGATACGCTCGATATCAATCGCGACGCCTATTCACGCTTCATGCAGGCTATTGAGGAAGCCACCTCATGGATCATCAACCACCCCGAGGAAGGCTGGGAAATCTTCAAGAGTTCGGACCCGGCACTCGACACGCCAATCAACGAAAAAGCCTGGTATGCGACTTTACCTCGATTTGCGCTACGCCCCGCCGCTCTCGACGCCCGGCGATATCAAGCGTTTGAATCTTTCCTGCTGCAGCGCGGTCAGATCAAGGTACAAAGTCCCGTTTCACGGCTGGCCGTAGACTTGCATACGCCGTAGTTTCCACGTCACGCGATGCGTGACCCGCCACTGCGGTGGCGGGTTCTGCCAGCCCCGCCCCGTCGCACTCGGAACTTCTCCTGTAGCGACCCATGATGATTGTGCATTGCATGCAAAACGGAGCGTATGACTGACAGTGCTTTGATCTTTCTCGATCTGGAAACCACCGGCACCCGCACTACCCGCGATCGTATCACCGAAATCGCCGCCCTCAAGCTCGTCGGTGGCGAGGTGGTTTCGCGCTATACCACTCTGGTGGACCCCGGGGTTTCCATTCCCGAGCCTATCCGCAACATTACTGGCATTACCGATGCCATGGTGAACGGTCAGCCAACCTTCGAAGAGGTAGCCAATGAGTTGTTTGTCTGGCTCGGCGATGGCCGGCTGGTAGCCCATAACGCACGCTTCGATTACGGTTTCCTGCGTAACGAATTCAAGCGCGCCGGTTTGGAGTACCAAGCCAAGGTCGTCTGCACGTTAAAGCTCTCTCGCCGTCTGACGCCCCAGGAAGCGCAGCATAATCTCGACGCTCTCCTGCTCCGCCATGACCTGACCAATGCGTCGCGCCACCGGGCGCTGGGCGATGCCGAGGCCCTACTGGCCTTGTGGAAGCGCTGGCACGTTGAGCATGACCCCGCCGCTATCGAGACCGCTGTTGCCGAGCAGCTACGTCGGGAAAGCTGGCCGGCTCACCTGGACCCAGGCGCTCTAGACGGCCTGCCCCAGCGCCCCGGCGTCTACCTGTTCTACGGCTATAACCGGCTGCCGCTTTACGTTGGCAAGAGTGTCAATCTACGCTCACGAGTGCTCAGCCATTTCAGTAACGACCACCGCGATGATCGTGAGATGCGTCTTAAAGCCCAGCTACAAGGTCTCGAATGGCATGAAACGGCCGGTGACCTGGGGGCGCAGTTACTCGAGGCTCGCCTGGTCAAGGAATTGATGCCGATCCACAACCGCCAACTGCGCCGTCGTGGCCGACTGATCAGCTGGTTATGGCGTGAGGGCGAGACGACGCCGCAATTACTTGAGCAAGCGCACTCACGTAGTCAGCACGATGCCCTTTATGGGCTGTTTCGCAATCGTCGCGACGCCCAGAAAGCCCTCTTGGCGATTGCCGAGCAAGAACGTTTATGCCCGCGAATATTGGGGCTGGAGAAGGGGGTCGGGCGTTGCTTTGCTCACCAGTTGGGACGTTGCCGAGGCGCCTGCTGCGGCAAGGAAACCCTTGCGACCCATACCCGCCGCGCTCAAGAAGCCTTGGAGCGCATACGAATCCAGCACTGGCCATGGCCAGGACGCGTGGCCTTTCGCGAAGCGGGGCCGGAGGGCGTCGTGGCGTTCCATCTGGTCGATCACTGGCATTATTACGGCAGCGTGACTCACCTCGATGAGGTCAGTTCGCTGCCGATGGGTGGCGCGGCATTCGACGTGGATACCTACAAGATACTCAATCGTTTCCTGGCCGATCAGCGCCAGAATATCCAACCCATCCCCCTCGACTGAAGCGGTTTTCGCGGCTCGAGGACGTGCTCAGCCTAGCGGGCCGACAAGAATTTATTGACCGCGGCCTGGAAGGCCTCGGGCTGCTCCGCATGCAGCCAATGCCCGGCATCCAGGGTTTCGATCGCCGCGTAGGGCAATACTTCCCGCACCTGGGGCAACACCGCATCGCCAACATAATCGGAGCGCGAGCCGCGCAGCACCAATGCCGGGCCTTCATAGGCGCCTTGCCCGCCGGGTTCGGCGACGATAGAAGCATAGTCGGCCTCTATCTCGTCGAGGCCGACACGCCAGACCATGCAGCCATCCTCATCACGCACCAGGTTGGTGGCCAGAAACAGCCGTATGGCAGGCGTCTCGACGGTTTCCGCCATCAACGCGTCTGCAGTCTTGCGACTTTCCGGGCGTGCATTGGCGACGCGGCGCATCGCCGTGAAGATCGCCTCGTGACCATGTTCATAAGCGACCGGAGCGATATCGGCCACGATCAGGCTCGCAATCCGCTGGGGCGATTGACGTGCCAGCGTCATTGCGACCTTGCCGCCCATGGAGTGACCGAGCAGGTCGCAGTTGTCGATCTCCAGGCGCTCCAGCAGCGCCATGACATCTTCCGCCATTTGGTCGTATCGCATGCCCTGGACATGCGGGGAACGGCCATGATTGCGTAGATCCACGGCAATGACACGGCGCTGTTGCTGCCATTGCTTGACATGTGAGCGCCAGTTATCGGCACTACCCAACAGGCCATGAAGGACAATCAGCGGCCGGGAGTCGCCTCCCGTATCGATATAATGCAGTTCGAGACTCATATCAGCGCTCCCTGGAATCGAAGTGCCTATCCTAACAGACTGGCCCGCTCAGGCACTGCGGGCACCGCCGGATTCAGCGGTGAAAGCGACCAGGCGGCGCGACAGCCAGCTCAGCAGAAGGCCATACAGCGGCAGGAAGAACAGCAAGCTGATACTCAGCTTGATGGCATAGTCGACCCAGGCGATTTCCACCCAATGCTCGCTCATGAACGCACTGGGCCCCTTCCAGAAGGCAATCGAAAAGAAGGCGAAAGTATCCGCCAGATTGCCGAAGACGGTAGACACGGCAGGCGCCACCCACCAAGCCCGTAACCGGCGCATCCGATCGAAGACATGGATATCGAGTAGCTGACCCAGCACATAAGCCATGAAACTGGCCAGCGCGATACGTCCGACAAACAGATTCCAGTCGGCCAGGGCATCCAGTCCCTGAAAGCGCCCCTCCTGAAACAATACCGACACACCATACGACACGACCAGAGCAGGCAGCATGACTTTGGCAATGATCGCGCGTGCCGGTTGCTTGCCGAACAGGCGCACGGTCAGGTCGGTCGCCAGAAAGATGAACGGGAAACTGAACGCCCCCCAGGTCGTATGCAAGCCGAACAGAGTGAAAGGCAGCTGGACGAGATAGTTGCTGGCGGTAATCACCGCGATATGAAAGCCGACCAGGATCGCCAGTGCCAAGCGAAACTGTCGTGAATCGAGCATGAGCATGAAATGGCCTTTTTGCGTCGCTTGAGTAGCTGAGGGGTGAGGGAACCCTCATGGCAGCCAATGCCTGGCGGACCAACCAGCCAGACGAAGGGCGCGTATTATAGCCACCCACTCTCAAGCATGCAAAACCGGCCAGTATGCACCTGCATCACTCGCCGCAACAGCCGTTCGATATGCCTTGGGTTATAGGCGACGAGCCTCGTGAGAGGTGCCTACCTCCCGGTCGATCATGGCCTCGTGCACATCCTGGATGCTCGCCGGATCGTCGATGGTCGAAGGAAGAGCGTATTCCTTGCCATCGGCGATAGTCCGCAATAGCTTACGCAGGATCTTGCCCGACCGCGTCTTGGGCAGGCGGTTGACGACCAGGACCTGTCGAAAACAGGCCACGGCACCAATCTGGCGACGCATTTCGGCTATCAGTTCTTCTTCGAGTCGCGTTTCGTCGCCATCGAAGCCATCCTTGGGAATCACCAGGCCAATGGGCACCTGCCCCTTCAGAGCATCATGGATGCCGATGACCGCACACTCCGCCACCGCGGGATGCATGCCAAGGACCTCTTCCATCTCCCCTGTCGACAGACGATGCCCCGCGACGTTGATCACGTCGTCGGTACGCCCCATGATGAACAGATATCCCTCCTCATCGAAATACCCGCCGTCCCCGGTCAGGTAGTATCCCGGAAAGGCCGCCATATAGGCGCGATGGAAGCGCTGTGGATCGTGCCAGATTCCGCTCAGGCACCCCGGTGGCATGGGCTCGCGGATTACCACGCTGCCCTGCTCTCCCGGTCGCGCCGGCCGACCATCGCCTTCCAACACCCTGACGTTGAACCCCGGCACCGGGAACGTCGCCGATCCGGCCTTGACCCGACGCGGTTCAAGCCCCTGCAGGTTGGCGGCAATGGGCCACCCTGTCTCGGTCTGCCACCAATGATCGATGACCGAGATACTGAGCAGATCTTCAAGCCAGTGAAAGGTCGGCGGATCGAGTCGCTCTCCGGCCAGAAACAGGGTTCTCAGGCAGGAGATATCATGGTGCTGCAGATGCAGCCCCTCGGGGTCCTCCTTCTTGATCGCGCGAAAGGCGGTCGGGGCGGTAAAGAAGGCCCTGACCTGGTACTCTTCGATCACCCTCCAGAAGGCGCCGGCATCCGGCGTGCGCACCGGCTTGCCCTCATAAACGACCGTAGTGCAGCCATACATCAACGGCGCGTAGACGATATAGGAGTGTCCCACCACCCAGCCGACGTCCGACGCCGAGAAGAACACTTCGCCAGGCGCCATACCGTAAACGTTCTGCATGGAATAATGCAGCGCCACGGCATGCCCGCCATTGTCTCTGATGACCCCCTTGGGTTTACCGGTCGTTCCCGAGGTGTACAGGATATATAGCGGATCGCAGGCCATGACCGGGACACACTCGGCCGGCTCGGCCTGGGCGACCAGCGTCGTCCAGTCGTATTCCTGCGGTCCCAGTTCGGCCGTCTGCTGGGGACGCTGGAAGATGACGCAGGCCTGGGGACGATGGTGGCATTGGCGTAGCGCCTCATCCAGATAGGGCTTGTAGGGAATGACCTTATCCACTTCAACCCCGCAGGAGGCGGCCAGGACGACCTTGGGCTCGGCATCGTCGATACGCACCGCCAGCTCATGCGGCGCGAAACCCCCGAAGACCATTGAGTGCACAGCGCCGAGTCGGGCGCAGGCATACATGGCCATTACTGCCTCGGGCACCATGGGCATATAGATGATGACCCGGTCTCCCCGAGCGACGCCAAGTGCCGCCAGCGCCCCGGCAAGCCGTGCCACCTCATCGCGCATTTCACGATAGGTCAGGATTCGCTTGCTGCCGGTTACCGGCGAGTCCCAGATCAGCGCCGGTTGCTCACCCCTCCCCTGGTCGACGTGGTGATCGAGCGCGACATGACAGGTATTGAGCATGCCGTCGGCATACCAGCCGGCATGGCCTTGGTTATCGAAGGTCAGGATACGTGTCGGCTCCCGAAACCAGGGTATCCGCTTGGCCTGATCGCGCCAGAAGGTTTCAGGCTCGTTAATGGAGCGCTGGTATTCAGTATCGTACAGACTCATGCGGCACCTGGCTGGTTATTCGAAACGGGGAGCGATAGAAAGCGAGACCCTGAAAATTAGCGATGGTTGTTGACAACTTTAGGGAATTTCCACGATTTTACCTTCATACCATTGGCTAAGCGCGCAGCGCCGAGACGACATCCGCAAGGTGTCTATGGTGAATATTTCCCCCGTACTGTTGACCCAGGAAATCTCCGCAAGTCCCTTATCGATGAATTATCGTTAAATAGATGTTTGGACAGGGTTGGCGAAGTTATTGAAGACTCACTAAATCAGAAGATGGTAGTGCATGCGCCACCGGGCCCAACCGAGAAATTCCTGACCCGACGGTAAACCTGTTAAACACACCCTCACTTAGACATGATGTCACTTATGGGCGACACGGGATGCGACAAGAAGAAACATACCGCCATGAAAGGAAGTGTCTGTCAGCGATCTGCTGAGTCACATTTCCCGCCATGACCGCCCCCCGGCGAAGCCCCAGGAGAAAACCATGAGTTCCCACCAGTCAGCCACGCCCCTGCACGAAGCCGGAGAGCATTCGCTTCGCCGCGCCACCTCCCTGCTCAAGGCCATGGCCAACGAAAACCGGCTGCGCATTCTCTGCCTGCTCGATGACAGTGAGCTGTCGGTTACCGAATTGAATGGCAAGCTGAATCTGAGCCAATCCGCTCTTTCGCAACATCTGGCAATCTTGCGGCGAGAAGGACTCGTGACAACGCGGCGCGCCTCGCAGACTATTTATTACTCACTGAAAGGGGAAGAAACCCGGACCGTCGTCAGTGCACTGGAAACGCTCTACGCCATCCAGCCTTAAGCCTCGAGAACGTTGGTCACCACAGCACGCAGGGCGCTGAGCGTAGGCTCAGCGCTATCAGCAACCTTAGGAGTCACGGCAAAGCGGAGGTTAGCGGCGCTGCCAAGGGGCGTTTTCGAGACGCTCGAGTACGCGCTCCGTCGTCTGTTCAATGCCCAGCGACAGACCAATCCCCAAACGCTGCATGATCGGTTTATGCTGCTCCAGCATCACCATCAGTACGCGAGCCTCCGCCATGCGGGATGTCAGATAGGCCTCGCTGGTGCCCAGAGCATCGACCAGCCCCTTATCCAACGCCTGGCGGCCATACCAGATTTCGCCACTGGCCACCTCTTCGATAGGTAAGCCAGGACGCCGCTCCCCAACGTACTGCTTGAAGAGATCATGCGTACTCTGCAAGTCATCGATGAACTTGGCCCGTCCCTCGTCGGTATTCTCACCCAGCACGGTCAAGGTGCGTTTGTGCCGACCTGCCGTCAACAGCTCCACATCGATGTCGTGCTTCTTGAGCAGCCGGTGGATGTTGGGTACCTGGGCGACCACGCCGATAGAGCCGATGACGGCGAACGGCGCGGCAATCAGTTGATGCGCGCAACATGCCATCATGTATCCCCCGCTGGCGGCCACCTTGTCGACGCATACCGTCAAACGCGCCCCCGCATCCCGCAGCCGGTCCAACTGCGCTGCCGCGAGACCATAGCTATGCACCAGCCCCCCACCTGACATGAGACGCAGCACGACTTCATCGCCTTCGCGCAACTCTCCCAGCAGCAGCGAGATCTGGGTTGCCAGCGCCGGGGTCGCCGATGCCTTCAGGTCACCCTCGAAATCCAGCACCCAGACCCGCGAGCCCCCAGCGTCCTCATCCTGCTTGCCTCGACCCTTGCCCTTACGGCGGGCTTTTTCCGCCTTGCGCATGACCTTATCGGCATGCTGACGCTTGGTCGGTGGCATGCCCGCCAGATGCAACTGGCTCTGACGTTTGCGAAAACGCTCGTTGAGATCGATGACCTTCAACTGCGACTCGTCATTTTTTACGCCACCACGCGCACGCAGCAACAGCACGACAACGGCGCCCACCGCCACCACCAGGGTGGCGGCCTTGGCCAGGAACGCCACATAGTCGGAAAGCCACTCGATCACATTGACTCCTGTCTCATTCAATAAAGGAAACTTGATAGCATAAGCTGAAAATGGATACCGCGGTCCGATTCTGGGTATCCAATGATTGCAAAGGTGATACCCCCCTTGTATCAAACACACGTTTTAAATATTCTCGTTATTCAGATTTTGCCTGAAAGCGACGCCAAGCGCCGGCATTCAGACACAACCTGCTACCCTTTTGTCCCGACCACAGGAATATTCTCATGGCCGACGCACAAGCCGTCATTGACAAGCTTCAGAGCCGCTTCGATCCCAACGCCGCCCAGGGCATGGATGAGGTTTTCCAGTTCAACCTGAGTGATGCGGAAAATTACTATCTGCATATCAATGATGGCAACCTGGACGTTCAGCAGGGCGACCATGACGATCCCTCCGTCACCCTTTCCATGGATAGCGACACGCTAAAAGGCATCATGGACGGCGACATCGACGGCATGCAGGCATTCATGAGCGGCAAACTCAAGGCCACGGGCAATATCATGCTGGCCACCAAACTGACCAGCCTGTTTCCCAACTGATCCTGCACGTTCCTGCTGAGCCTGGCTCAGCAGGTTGCAACTGCCCTGACGTGAGTATCGATCAGCTCACGCGATATCGAGTAGGCGGGCGGCAAACCGGGTAGGTTGTCCGGAGTAAACCAGGCCGCATCGGCGATTTCCACGCCATCGATACGGATCCTGCGACTCGCCGCTTCGGCGAAGAACCCCAGCATGAGCGAATGGGGGAATGGCCATGATTGGCTCTTGAAAAAGCTCACCCGCCCGACCTGTACGCCGACTTCTTCTGCCACTTCACGCCGTACGGCCTGCTCGGCGGTTTCTCCAGGCTCGATAAAGCCTGCCAGCGTGGAATAGCGCCGTACCGGAAACCGTGGGCTACGCGCCAGCAACAGCTCCTTGCCATAGGTCACCAGGGTGATGATACAGGGCGAAATGCGCGGGTAGTTGCGCAACCCGCAATTATCGCAATGCATGGCAAATTCATGCTCGATCCGGCGTGGGATACTCCCGCAGCGCCCGCAGAAGCGATGATCGCGCGCCCAGGCCAACACTTGTAGTGCCGTCGCCAGCAGGCTGAATTGCTGCTCCGGCAATTGGCCCAACCAATCTCGTGGTGCAGGCCAGTCCGCCTCCCCCGGCAACTCCACCACCGCCACCGGCTCGCCCTGCCAGCGCCCCATGGCAAAGGCTTCTTGCGGCCAGCTATCGGCCCACTCCATAAAACCGCCATCGCGTGCCGGTGCAATCCCCTGAGCTCCGACGCGGATCAGATAGCCACCGCGGGACTCCTCGGGCCTGGGAAGTTCACGCAGAAACATTACGCCGGCTCCGGTGTGGCATCTTGTCCTGTCCCTTCGGCGCTCCCTTCCAGAGCATCCCAATGACAACTGCCCGCTGCCTGGCGAATCTGGTCGAGCTTGGCACGATGCGCCTGCAGCTCGGCGTGCGTCGGCGGGGTCACGGCGAGCCGCATCCCCTTGCGGTCGATACGCCGAATGCCGCTGGCACCTTGCGAATCCCCATTGCGACTCTCGTCACTTCCGCCCAGCAGCAAGGCCGTCTGTCCGCCCGTCATGGTCAGATAGACGTCGGCAAGAATCTCGGCATCCAGCAGCGCGCCGTGCAATACACGGTGACCGTTGTCGATCGCGTAGCGCTTACAAAGCGCGTCCAAGTTGTTGCGTTGTCCCGGATGCCGGTCTCGCGCCAGCTTCAACGTATCGAGAATACCGCAATGATCGCTGACCGGCCCTAGCTTGGAAGCGCTACGCGAGGCATTGAGCATGCCGAACTCATGATCGATGAAACCGACATCGAACGCGGCATTATGGATCACCAGCTCGGCACCTTTGATGAACTCCCAGAAAGCATCGGCAACGTCGGCGAAAACCGGTTCGCTGGCGACTCTCTCGTCGGTGATGCCATGCACTGCAATAGCCTCAGGGTCGATGGCGCGCTGAGGGTTGATGTATTGATGATAGGTGTTGCCCGTGAAGCGACGATTGATCAATTCCACAGCCCCTATCTCGACCAGGCGGTGGCCCTGTTTCGGGTCGATCCCCGTCGTCTCGGTATCCAGCACGATCTGGCGCATCAAGAATCTCCTTGCATGTTCAGGGCCACAACAGCCTGCATCTCATCAATCGCTTCGTTGGCCAGGGCATCGGCACGCTCGTTGCCGGGATGACCGCTATGCCCCTTGACCCAATGCCACTCGATGGTATGTCGAGCGGTTTCGCCCAGCAGTTCCTGCCAGAGTTCGGCATTCTTGACCGGCTGTTTGGCCGCCGTTTTCCAGCCACGCTTTTGCCAATTGTGAATCCATTCGGTAATGCCCTTGCGCAGGTACTGCGAATCGGTCCACAACTCGACGCGGCAAGGCTGGTTCAGTTCGCGCAGCGCCATAATGGCGGCCATCAGTTCCATGCGATTGTTGGTCGTCACTGCCTCGGCGCCATTCAGCGCCTTTTCGTGTTCTCCCGCCCGGAGCACGGCGCCCCAGCCGCCAGGACCGGGATTGCCACGGCAAGCACCGTCGGTATAGATGATTACGTGGGGGTGGGGCTTGTCAGTCAACCTCGAGAATCCTGTGCTTGTGGATGGTTCGGTGCTGTTGATACGGGCGCGGGGCCGATGGCCTTTCGCAACTATGCAGGGGTGAGTGTCCCAGCCAGGAGCCTGCCAGCAGCGGACGAGACGAAAACTCGGGGCGAATCGGTTGCACCCGGATCGTCTTGCGTCGGGCAACGATCAGATAGGTGCCGCCCAGGGGAAGATTGTAGCGTCTACCCAACGTTTCCAAATGCTGGTTGCGGGTAGCCCCTCCGGGCATGCGAAAACCGCAGTAGTCTACTCGTTCGATCTCGAAATCCACAAATGTCAGCCAGTCGCGCAGACGCGCACTGCTGCGCCATTGACCACGCCACGGATTTTGGCGCCGACGCGCCGGCCACATTCGGGATAAGCCCTCGATGCCGAAGGGGTGCCAGCCGAGGATGACGAGTCGACCATCATCATGAATCACCCGAGTCGCCTCGCGGATGACATGATGCGCTTCGGGTACGGTCTCCAGAAGATGATGAATCACCACCAGATCCAGGCTATCGTCGGGCAGCGGCAAGCTGTCCGGCATACAGACCAGACTCGACGAATCCTCGGCCAGGTCACGTGTCGGCGCCCAGGCCAAGGCGTGGCGAATAGGACACATATCGGTGAGCCGCGGCGCCATACCCAACTGCAGGCTGTGCTGCCCGAACAGCGCTTCACAGACCGGCCCCAGGCAGGCACGCTCCGCTTGCCATAACGCCTGCCCGGCCGCCGATGCCCAGAATCGCCGGCCTTCCTGTACCGCTTGTGCCAAGCTCATCGTATCATCTGGATTTGACACTGGGGATCGTTCCCTCCATCGTTGACGCATTTTGCGGCAAGTCTCTCGTTACGCTTATACGTTGGCATTATCGGAGACCAGACTGCACCGTCGAGGAAACCTGATCATGTTGACCGTGATACCTATTCCTGCATTCCAGGATAATTATATTTGGTTGCTCCGGCAGGACACCACCTCTCAAGTCATCGTAGTGGACCCCGGCGACGCTCAGCCCGTCATCGACTACCTAGAGCGAGAACGGCTGACGCTGGGAGCCATTCTGATCACTCATCACCATAAAGACCATACTGGGGGCATCGGGGCTCTCGTCAAGCGCTACGAGCCTAGAGTGATCGGCCCGAATAACCCCGCCATTGCGCAAGTCACTGAGCGCGTCTCTGATGGCGACGAATGCCAAGTCCTGGGGCGCCGCATCGAAGTGTACGCCGTCCCTGGACATACCCTGGATCATATCGCCTTTTTCGCGCCGGGTACGCCGCCCTTGCTGTTTTGTGGCGATTCTTTGTTTTCCGGCGGGTGCGGCCGGCTTTTCGAAGGCACGCCGGAGCAGATGCAAACGGCCCTGTCGCGCCTGGCCACACTGCCCAGCGAAACGCTGGTATTCCCAGGACACGAATACACCCAGGCCAATCTGGCGTTCGCTGCGGCGGCGGAGCCCGACAACGCAACACGCGACGCCTACCGCCGGGAATGCGACAAGGCTCGGGCGCTGGGCCGTCCCACCCTGCCGAGTACCATCGGACGCGAGCGACAGATCAACCCATTCCTGCGTGTCGACCAGCCCGGAGTGAAAGCCGCCGTCTCTCAGCAGGGCAATACCGAAAACGATCTCGCCACGTTCACCACGCTACGTGCCTGGAAGGATAATTTCTAACCCATGATGATGGCGTCCAGCCCTCCCCCGGCACCTCATAAGGAATCGGTTTGATGCTCCCTCGATCGACTTACCGCCAGGCGACTAGCCTGGCGGGCGGTTTATTGCTGGCCTTGTTTTCCTTGCCCAGTGCTGCCGGGCCTAATCTGAGTGAAACTCCTCAATCGTTCAAGTCGTTCTGGTCGGCGCTGGACGTTCAGGTGGCGGCCTATCCCGATGTTTGGACTCGGCTGAAAAGCGGCTTCACCCTGCCCCATGATGTTCAGCATCCCCGTGTCAGAAAATGGCTCGACTGGTATCGGGCACATCCTCAACACGTCGAGGATATCGCCGAACAAGCTCGCCCATGGCTCCGCTGGGTAGTCCGCCGGCTCGAAGCACGTGGCATGCCGACCGAGATCGCGCTGCTACCCTTCATCGAAAGCGCTTATGACCCTCACGCCAGTCATCCCGGCGGTGCGACCGGATTATGGCAATTCATGCCAGGGACGGGGGATGCCCTCGGCCTGTCCCGCACTTGGTGGTATGACGGCCGACGTGACGTGATCGCCGCTACCGAAGCCGCGCTCGACTACCTGCAGCAGCAGGGCGATCAGTGGTATGAAGGGGATATCGAGCTTTCCCTGGCAGCCTATAACGCTGGAGCCGGCACCGTGAATCGTGCTCGTCAGCTCGCCGCCAAGCGTGGCGATCCGATTGATTACTGGCACTTGGCTCTGCCTGCGCAGACCATGGACTACGTGCCCAAACTGCTTGCGCTGGCCGCCGTCATCGCCGACCCCGAGCATTACGGTATCACCTTGCCTGAGATTGCCGATGCTCCCGTTTTTGCCAAGGTCGAGACGGGGGGACAAATGGACCTGGCCCTGGCCGCCGATCTTGCCGATGTCAGCCTGGAAACGTTACGCGAGCTCAATCCTGGCTTCCGGCGCTGGGCGACCCGCCCGCAAAACGACCCGCCTCTGCTCGTGCCGGCCGACCGCCGGCAAGCCTTCATGGCCAATCTTGCCAAGCTCCCCGACGATGAACGGCTGACGTGGGATCGTTACGTCGTCCGGGCGGGGGACACCCTGTCAGGCATCGCGGCAAACCACAACACGCCGATACAGCTGCTACGCCGGCAAAATCGCCTGAGCGGCGATATGCTGCGTGTCGGTCAAGCGTTGTTGATCCCTGTCCAACCCTCTCAGCTCGCCAGTACGCAACAAGATCACCGGGCCATGACGATTCGGGTACGGGCCGGCGACAGTCTGTCGCGCATTGCCGCACGCCACCGCGTCCGGATCGAGGATATTGCGCGCTGGAACAAGCTGGACGTCGACAAGTCTCTACACCCGGGGCAACAACTGACGCTGTACGTCAAAAACTAGCGCGGCAAGCGGATAACATCCGACAAGCGTCGCATGCAATGAAAACGGCCTGATCCGCTAGCGGATCAGGCCGTTTTCATGCCCACGCTTACGGCGCTTATGTCTGGCTTATGGCCTTGACGCAAGCGCCCTCATCAGAGGGCACCCTCCAAGGTGGCCAGGTTAACTCCCACCAGACCAACATCTGCGTTCGCGGGGCTCGACCACTCGATGGCAATCTCGGCCGGGTTGCCGGTTTCGGCCGCCTGGAAGTAGTAGCTGGCATCCTGCGAAGAAAGCCGGAAACCGATCGTATCCCCCGCGTCCAGATCGACCTGATCCATGAGCTGCTGTACCAGGCTCGTTACATCGACTTCGAAGCTTTCCCCGTTCAAGATCGGTGTCGTGGTCATTTGCGCCAAGTAATCCCGTCCGATCAAGGTGCCGGTTTCGGCGTAGGAGTCCGCCTCGTCAGTCGACTCGATCTGCACGGTAATGGCCCCGGTGTCGAAGTTAGACATTGGCCTCGGATCGGCGCTGAAGACCAATTTGGCCTCAGACACGCTGGCATTCGCCGCGATGGAATCGGCTAAGGTAAACACCGCACCGGTGGTGTTGGTTTGTGCGCCTCCACTTGAAGTGACTTCAAGATCGGAGCTATTGATCTGAATGCTAGCCCCCGGCTTTTGTTCGGCATCGAATGCCTCGCCAGTGACGATTCCCGTGGCAATGCCGCTCTGCGTACCGTCCTGGTCGTCATCACCGTCGCCAGGAGTATCGCTCCCGATCGTGAAGTCGATCGACTGCGTGCCGATGACGCTGCCGCTCGCACCACTTTGCGCGTAAACGGTGGCATTGAGTGTGTAGTCGCCGGGGACGAGGTCCTCACCGGTATAGATCAGGTCATACGGTGCAATGTTTTCAATCTGGCTGCCCACCGTCTGGTCGTTATCATCGAGTAGCTGGAGTGAGATCGAGTAGGCGCTATTCGGGGTGTTTAACGCTCCCGAGAAACGCAGGTCTTCGCCCGGGTCGGAGAGGACCAGCGTATCGCCATCCTCCAGGTCTCCATCGAGCTGCGCATCGGTCTGCTCGTCGAATACCGCGAAGGTCAGCAGATCGGCGGCGGGGCCATCGTCGTTCCCGTCGTTACCTCCATCTCCGTTACCGCTATCGCCGACCTTGATCGCCAGTGACGGCGCCGTGCGTCCCCCGCCGGCCGCCTCGACATAGCGGGTGCCTCCAGCCCCCTCGACCTTGACGGTAATGACGTCCCCGGCCACCAGCCCCCCCTGAGCGATGAGCGCGTTGAGCTGATCCGCCAAATCGACACCGGCCGTGATCGTTTCGCCATCCTGCCAGGTGCCCGAGGTCTGCCACATCTCCTGCTCGGCCAGGTAAGTACGGCTCGTCACGGAACCGAACCCCGCACCGTCAAGCGTATTCTCGACGGAGAAGGTCAGCGCGGCATTGCTTGAGTGGGTCCGGTCGGAGACCCAACTGACGATCGCGCTGTCGATTGTCGCCCCGCTGCCCAGCTCGATGTCATCGGGCACCGTAAACTGCAGGCCGGCCACATACGAGCCGATTTCGAGATCGGCGCTCGTCACGCTCGAGCCCTGCTCGATGTCGCCACTGGCGTTCTGCACCGTAGCCACGAAAGTTGCTCCGTCGCTATCGCCCGCCTCGGGCTCCACCACCAGGTCGAAGGTAGCCGTTGCGGCGGCGCCGTCCTCATCGGTCACACGGACCTGCAAAGGGTAGGAGCCGACGCCGGCAGCAGGCGTGCCGGAGAAGGTTCGGGTCTCCGCGTCGAAGGCGATCCCGGCAGGCAGATCCAGCGCCTCGTAAGTCAGCGCATCACCGTCGAGATCGGTGAAGACGTCATCGGGCACTGTGAAAGAGAATTCGGCTCCGGCCTCGATGGTTTGGTCATCGATGGGATTGTTTACGAAGGGGTCGGTATCGCCGTTCGACACCAGATAGACCGGTTGCGAAACCGGCCCACGCGCCAGGCCATCGGAGGTGTTGGGGTTATCGATGACCGCCGCCACAAAGCCCAGCGGGAGCGTATCGTCCCCGGCAAAGCCGGCGGTGCCGTTGAGGAATTCGTCATAGGTAAATTCCCCGGAGATATCGGCGCTGCCGTCGGTCCCGAGCTGCACATCGACAATCTGAAATTCCGCGGCGTTATTCGCCGGAAAATCCTTGTCGGCCAGCCGCTCTTCGACGGTCTCGGCGAGACCGTTCTGATTATTGGCCACCGGCTGGTGGCCCTTGGTCATCACCACCCTGACCCACTCACCGGCCGGACCGCTGACGACGACTGACGGTACAGTCCCGCCGTAAGAGCCCACGGCGCCGGAAGCCAAACCATTCACGGTCAATTCCGCCGTCAGGTTCTGTGGCGCCTCGGTGATCCTCACCTGCGCTCCCGCCTGGCTGCCATCGCTCATCAGCTGCCCGCTAGCCGTGCTGCCATCGGTGAACTTGATATAGACATTGGAGCCGATGAGCTCCGCCCCGGAAACGCCGCCGACATCCCACGCCGGGACCGATCCCGTATCGACGCCCGCCGCACCGCTCTTGTCGAAGCCAGCAATGGAATTAGGATCCATGTCGCCGCTGAAGCCGACCACTTCTCCATGGGTGAACCCACCGTCGGCATCGGCAGAGAATTTCACCAGGGCGCCGCGGAAACCGCCATTATTGTCCGAATTGACCGGGTCGGGATCGGTGCCTGGCAGGAAATAGTGCTCGTAGCCACTGGGCTGAATGGCGCCGGTATTTCCATCACTGTCGATCGCCCACTCCTTGAATGCCGTATCGCCTCCCTTACCATCGGGATCGAACACGCTATCGCCGTAGAGCGCCGTCGTCACATCGAAGAAGACCGCGGCAATCTTCTTGTCGCCGGTATTCTGGACCTTGAAAGAGTCACTTCCATAATTCGACTCCTGGACATCATTATTGTCCGCAGTCACCGTGACCAGGGCCGAGCCGACGTCTCCTTGCCCATAGGTGTCGGAGAGATCGAGATCGGCGGCGGCGAATATCTCCTCGATCTGTGTGGCAGGCACCGGTGGCGTGGCCGTATCGTCGTCGACTTCCGTCGCCGTGACCTCGAAATAGTCATAGGCGGCAGTGAAAGGCGTTGCCGTACCATGGGTATGGGTGACGCCAACGCCCACCGAGGCAGCCGGATCGATGATGGCTTCCTCGAGGACACCGGTGAGATCAAGCCCATTGATCGTCACGCTGGCATCGTTGGATAGTGCCGCCCCATCGCCATTCAGCAAGGTGATCGTGGCATTGGCCGTGGCATTGCCGCTACTGTCGACGACAACGTCCATGACAAGCTTCGCCTTGGCAAAATCCGTGAAGCCGTAACTGCCCGGGAAGTCGGCACCGAGCTTGGCCTCGACATTGCTGTCACGCGTCGAGAACTCGATGTCCTGACCGACACTACCGAAGACCAGTTTTGCGAAATCATTGCTGTTGACACTGATGGCAATGCCCAGTTGCGAATAGCTGCCCGGCGCCGTAGTGAAGGGATTATCCACCACCGTCTCCAGCTTGAAGCCGCCGTCGCGCACGATACCCAACTGGTAGTCATTTTGCGGCGTATTGGCACTGCCGGTATCGCCGCTGGTCGTGGTCACCCTGAGCTGACCGCTCTCGACGACGCCGGCCCCCGTGTCCTCCTCCTTGAAAGCCGGATTCGAACTGGCCATTACCCCAGTGAAACCGTTCTGATAAGGCGTGCCGTCGACATTGAAATCCAGTCGCAGGGTTTCACCATCTGTCAGAGGCTGGCCATCGTCAGCGTCATAGGCGAAAACATCGTCCCCGTTAGTGATTCCATCACCGTCGATGTCGTCGTCATTCTGGTTGGCGATGCCATCCCCATCGATATCGTCTTCCGAGGCAGGATCCTCCGGTGCCTCCCCACCGCTTTGCTGAATGCGCAGGTAATCATAGCTGGCATCGAAACTCGGGCCGCTACCGAAAGAGGTCTGGGTCACGCCCACGCCGAACGTTGCCCCTTCGGTGGTGATGGCCGTATTGAGCGGCCCGTCCGGCAGGTCAAGCGCCGGGAGAGAGGTCGAGCCCAGCGCTTTCCCCGAGGCGTCGAGGAAGGTCATGCTGCCCGAGAAGCTTGCCGTGTCGTCGTCGACATTGGCTTTCAGGGCAATGACCACATCGGCGATCTGCGCGAAGCTGACCCCGCTGGGCAGCGCAAAGGTCTGCTTGGTCTGCACCCCGCCATTCTCGTAGGAGTACTCGATCTGCTGGCCACCGCCGGCATTGCCGAAGGTGACCTTCAGATACTCGTTCTGGCTGAGGCTGACGTTCATGCCGAGCTGCGAATACTGCGCCGGCAAGGTCGGGAAAGGGTTGCCGAACTTCAGCGAGGCGCTGAAACCGCCTCCCCCGGACACGTTAGTGTAGTAATTGTCGTTGGCGTCGTTGCCGCCTCCGGCATCACCGTCGGTGACCTCGATGACCAGATTGCCGCCAGCAATCGTGGCCGTGCCGGTCTCTTCAGCATCGGTTCCCGAACCGTCGGTCACGCCATCGAAGAGCGCAGCAAGGGTATCACCATCATTGAACTCAAGGTCGTTCGTCGTGGAAGCCACATCATCGTCCTCGGTGACGCTGCCGGTTGCCGTGTCCGCCTCGGCATCGATGGCAAAGGCGGTGTCGCTTACCCCGGTCAGGATGACCGAGACATTATCCGGGCCGTTGGCCTGATCGTCGTTGGGTACCTCGACCGTCAGCGTCCCGACGCCTTCGCTGAAACTCACCGCACGCGTCTCGGCGGTACCGTCGAGGGTCAGCTCCAGGTTGACCTCGCCGCTGAAGTTATCCGAGGCGGTCAGGCCAAAGCTCAGCGCAGTCGAGCCGTTGTCGCCGCTCTCGACGACCGGCTCGGCATCGGCGATGGCAATCGTGATCTGCGGATCAGGCGACTCCGCCAGGTCCGGCGAGGTCACGTTGAGATACTCCCAACTGGCCTTGAAAGACCCTACCGGATTGATGTAATCGGTCGAGGTCACCCCGACGGCCGTTTGCCCGCTGGGATCCGTCAGGTTGGCCAACACCGCAGCCGGCAGGGTTTCTGCAGCAGCCGTTGCAAAACCCTCGGTCGGTTCGGCCCGCAGCCCGCCCAGAACGGCATCATTGGCGGCGAGGAACGTCACAATGGGCGTCACCGTACCCGCTGCCTTGTCGATGGAAAGGGTGAGTTCCACCGCAGCGATATCGGTCAAGCCTGTCGAGGCATCGCTCAACAGCTCCTCGAGATCAAAAACCGTATTGATGCTGCCCTTCGACCAGATCTGTACGGCCGTGCCGCCGTTGCCGCCGAAAACTAGCTTGACCAGTTCGTCGCTGTTCTGGCTGCCCAAGCCGAAAACAATGCCCTGTTGCGCCCAGTTGGGGATGGTACTGGTATCCAATTCTTGCGCCGCGAGCGCCTCGGGAAAGGGATTGTCGAATCGCGACGAGATATTGATCTCGTTCAGGGACTCGTTGCCCAGCGCCACGTGCTTGACAAAATCATTGGCGCTGGGATTAGCCGCCTGGGAGATATCGCCGTTGGACGTCCAAACGACCAGCTCGCCATTCTCGATACTCGTCACGACAGAGTCATCCGAGACACTCCCCAGCGTGCCGTCGAAGCCGCCCTCCTCGAGCGGCGACCCCGGATTCTCGAAATCAAGCTCGAGAATGACGCCATCGCTCGAGAAGTTGGCGTAGACCGAGCTGGCCGTCGCACCGTTGCCATTGTCGTCGCCATCGAGCACCGCATTGGCGGCGACCGTGGCGGTGATGGTCCCGGTCTGCCAACCGCCGTCCGGTGCATCGAAGGCATAGGTGGCAATACCACTGGCGCTATCGTAAGCCACCAGTGAGGGAGACACCGGTGCGCCACTGGCCGCGGATGATACCGTCACGTCACTGGCATCGATCTGTGCCTGTGCAATCTCCTCATCGTCAGTATATCTAACGGTGACGACCACTTGCCCATCGCTCGATTCCGGTGTGTCGATCGACAGAATGCTGGCGACCGGCATGTCTCCATCGACGGCTCGATAGATGGCAATGGCGTTGAAACCCGGCTGGCCGGTATCCGCACTGACGCCAATCACGATCTTGCCGTCGGTGACGACGACGTTCTTGGTCAGCACGACCGGCTTGTCGGCACCGCCCGCCTGGGTGAAGGCGTCGAAGTTCTCGGCAAGAGCTTCGCCCTGGATCGTATAGTCGCCTTGACGCTGCCCCGCCTGGGACTGGTAAAGCTCGGCGAAGTGCAGCTCGACGACATAGACGCCGTTGGGCACTTCATAGGTGGCGGTATACGAGCCGGCGGAAGAGTCACGATAGGTGTGGTAAGCCGAACCGTCGAGATCGATCCCCCCGCTGTTGCTACCGGTCGTTCCCGCCTTGCCGTCGATGTTGCTGCCGGCCTTGGTCGCCGGAGAATAGTAGCTGGGATCGTCCGCTTCGAGATCGATGCCTAGAATCGGGTCGTCGGCGATCGCGCCGCCATAGGTGCGCTTGTCGTCGCCCTCGAGGCCGTTATCGACAGAGTCGCTGGTGGGACCGACATTGATGGCACGTTGCAGCGCGCCTTTTACCAGACTGTCCAGGTTCGTGACGATGAAGGCGTCGGTTTCGTAGGCGGCAACGCCGAGTCCCGCCGTATCGGTATAGCTACCGGCGGCAACGCCTACCTGGAAAGTACCACTGCTCCAGGCATTACTGTCCGATGGCGGAGAAAGCAGATACTGGATAGTGGCCGTCTTGCCATCGCTACTGAGCGTAATTGCGTCGCTGCCGGTTGCCAGCGAGACATTGCCCGGCTCATACCCGGTAAAGATCAGTTCATTGCCGGTGATGGATGATACGTCGATGCCTGCATTGTCGGTCACCATGACCGTGGCCAGGATGGCGCTGTCGTTGTCGAGCGGCTGATCGAGCGTGATCGAGACGACTTCCGGGGGTGTCGCATCCTCGGAGGGCACGTAGGTGCCCTCCACCTTCCATACCGACAAGCCGCTGATCTTGGCCTGGTTGACCGAGGCATCGAAACCGATGTCGAGGACGCCGTCGGTGACGGTAACGGCATAGGTCTTGATCACTTCGGCGGCTGCGCTGCCGACATCACCAATGATGTCGTAGTCATCCTCCACCAGCGTGTCTTCGACGCTGATGTCAAAGACGCGTGCGCCGGTTCCCTTGCCGTTTTCCACGCCATGGAAGATTTCGGCGAAATACAGGTCGATCAGGTAGTCACCGTTCTCGACCGGGATCGAGTAGCCCCACTCGCCGCTGTCCACTGCCGAGCGCTCGGACTGATGCAGCGCATCGGGTACGCTGGCATCGACATCGACCATGTTGACGTAATTCTTGGAGGCGACACCGCTGACCCAACCATTGACCTCGGCGTTGGTCATGTCGGAGAGAAAATCGACCTGCTGGTCGCGCACGGTGACGCCGGTAATGTCGGGGCCTCCCGAGCTGATCGCGGCGACCGGCGTCAACGCTGGCGTAGTCGTAATGCGCGTGCCGTTGGCAGTAGAGGTGAACATGAATAAGGACGCGCCGGAATCAGGATCGAAATCGGCGAAACCCTCACCGCTGAAGGTGATCGCCGTCTCGCCATTGATCGTGATGATCGCCGACCCGGCTTGATAGGTCACGTCGCTGGCGTCGAATGAAGCGCCCTGGACCATGATTTCATCATCGGCAGAGAAGTCGGTAATCTCCGTGCCGTCGAGGGTTTCCAGCGTGCCCTGGAAACGATCGGCGCCGCCACCGCCGGTAAACGTGTTATCGCCGCTCCCGGCGATCATCACGTTGGCACCACTGTTGCCGGTGGCATGGAAATCCGCCGAGGAGCCGGAACCATCGAAGTTCTCGACGCTGCCGTCGAGCGGCGCCAGTTGGGCATCCGTTCCCGTATAAAGAATCGTATCCACGCCACCGGAGCCCACGGCGCCGACACTCTCTGCCGTGCTGGCACCGATCTCGTTACCGAATCCCTGGATATTGAGATTGTTGAAGTTGACCGGCGCCAGCGGCGCACCCTCGCTGGTTTCGGCAAGAAAACCGAAAGCCGCTCCCGATGATAGCTGGGTATCGCCATCGCTGATGGTGTGCGCACCGGTCAGCACATTCTGCAACACCCCATCCGGCAGGCTGAAGCCGTTCAGTGGCAGTTGAGTAAATTCGCTCTGCCCCGTGAGGCGATAACTCGCGCCGAGGGCAAAGCCGTTCGCCATATAGATCTCAAGGCGTAACTCGACTTCGGTAGTCCCGTTATCGGCCAGCGCCGGCAAAGCTACCTGCGCCAAGGCCTGATAATTGCTGTCATCAATCTCGTAGCCGACCTCGAAGCCCGGCTGGCCATTCACTTCGCCGAATACGAGGCGCACGAAGTTGGCTTGCGTGCCGTCACCGAACATGATGCCGGTCAGTTGTCCGTCCTCTACGCCGCCTGCCGTGGGTATCCAGTTCTGCACCTGCGTGGTCGCGACCAGCCGCTGCACGTCATCGCTGGGATTGACGCCCACATGCATGGCGTCACGAACCCCATTTTCCGCGCCGACCACGCTGCCGGGCACCACATTCTTGATCTGGAAGATGGGAGCGTTGGCACCGGGAATGATGTTGCCGCCGTTGTCAAAAAGCCCCGGCGTGCCTTGGGCAGGGTTGGCATCCTGGTTGGGCGTTGAACCATCGAGCGCCGCGCCCATCAGGCCAGTGTCCGAGAGCGTTCCCGGATAAGGCGCCTCGGTCGGCTGAAAGTTCAGGACGATCGCCTTGTCAGGCGTGAGTTCGAGACCATTCGTGGCGCTGTACTCGAAGGGGTCGTGGATATTGTCCACGCCATCGAGATCGTGATCGCTCGGATCGCTGACTTCCGAACCGGCCAACGGCACGGCGCCGTTGTTCGGCTGCAGGATCTCGATCTTGGTACCGCTGCCGCTGTAGACGGAGGCCCAGACCGAACCACGGAAGGCCGCTTGGTTGTCCCAGGCGGACAGATCATCACCGATCGAGGTCAGGCCCAAAGGGCTGCCGGTCAGCTCCAGCGTGATTCGGTCGGCCGCCTTCGTCGCGCCGGAGCCGTTAACGGTCTGCATCACGCCGTTCTCGTCCCGGCCCATCACGATCAGATCGCCGCCGTTGTACTGCGATGCCAGGATCGCTCCCGACATCTTGACGCCATTGGTGTCAAACACGGTCGAGGTGTACTCGGTCAGGCCGTTGATCGATCCGAGCCCGGAATCGATAGCGCCATCGGTATACCCGCCTTCCAGATAGTTGCCTTCGATGGGATTGAGCGTGGCCACGACCTCATCGAGGTCCGAGGGGATACCGCTCTTTCCCAGCACCGTCGAGCCTTGGATACTCGACGGGTTACCGGGATTCTCATCGACCAGGTAGGCACTGCCATCCTCGGTGATGTAATACAGCTCTCCTGGGACGACACCGATCACGCGGCTCGTCAGTGCACCGGAACCGACCCCGCCGGACTGGTTCTCGACATCGGTGAACCAGTCGATGACCGAGTCGTAATGCGCTTCGGCTACCAGCAGGAAGGCATCCTCGACCCCGCTCTTGGGGGTGAACAGCAAACCGGCTTCGCCCCCGCTGGCACGGGTCGGATTGGGATGCCCCCCGTAAACCAGCGTCAGCGGCTCATCGAAATCCGGGTGCGTCATGGTGTAGGTTGCAGCACCGCCCTGTCCTGCGGAGAGGATACGCCCGGCGAGATCGTCGGAGCGCGTGATTTCATGGAATTGGTCGTAATTCTTGGGATTCCAGCCGCTCTCGAGATTGAGGGTGTCACTGCTGTTGCCATCGCCATTGTTCAGGTTGGTGGGGATGTAACCAGCATCCTGCGCATAGTCGACGGTGCCGCCGTTATCCCCCGCTTCGCCAATAGGACGGCCACCCCAGCTGTTGTTGGCCCCGTTGTCGTAAGTCCAGACACGCCCGTCCTCGGTGACTTCCACGTCATAGGCGTTGCGATACCCCGGTGAATAGATCTGCACCGGACCGTCGGGATCGAGCTTGCCAGCATTGAATCCGTCATTGCCGCCGAAAGGATCGTTGTTGTCCCCCACTCCGGCACGCGAGGGGTCATCGAGCGTCGGCACATCATAGATATAGTCACGGCCATTATCCGACTTGATCGCCATCGTCTTGAGCTGATCGAGATCGACTTCGAGAATCGCGCCGCTGTAGGCGGTCTCCTGCTGGCCCGAGAAGTTATTCGACGGTGCGCCCGCATTGGCGTTGCCACCGTTTGCCACAATGATCCGCTCGCTTACCAGCTGACCGTTATCGTCGAGTTCCTGGATAACCTCCAGTCCATTGAGGGCATGATTTTCCTCGGAGCGGGCCAGCCCGCGGACAAGATCCACCACCTCCCAGCCGTCCGCTGTCTGGGTCAGGCGGGTGATGATTCCCGAATTCGTGTCCAACCCGGTATCTTCACCGCCATTGCCCGCCCCGATGCGGCTATCGCTCGAGGTGACATAGACCGTGACCGCCGGCTTGCCGTTGATAAGGACCGGCGCCCCGTTCTCATCGTACTGCGGGGTTACGTCGATCCCGGTGACTTCGCGGCTATTCGAGCCACTACTCGAGCCATCGTCATTATGGTTGGGGATATTCTTTATCGACGAGATGGTTTCGGCTTCGGTGACATAAAAGCTAGCCGTGCTGTCACCATCGTTAGGATCCGAATCGCCGAATGCCACCGTCAATACCTTCACTTCCCCACTCACTTCGGTGACATAAAGGCGGCCATCCTCTCCCCAGTCGAGTGCCGTCGGCATGTTAAGAGAGACCTTGCCGTTAAGGTCCAGGCTGCTTTTGGAAAAGTTATTGGTAACCATGATTGATCTCTATGAGCTTGTTACATGCTTGAGTTTTTATCTTTCGAGGCACACAAAACCAGCCATATCACACACTATGGATGTCAAGACCTCTTATACTCGATTCAGCAGGGGGAGAGACTTTCCCAACTTGGCCCCTATTTGGCTTCAATCACAATAGCCAAGCGTAGCCCGACAGACCAACGTGAAAATACATGCTTTTTTAAATACAAAAAAAGCCACAAATATCGTCCTTTTTTACCAACATGTTTTTTATTAAAAACAAGGAAGCATCCACTAAGCCCCTTTATCCAACTTTCTAACTGGAGCCCGCCTTTAAACTGCAAATAAAAAAGGTGTAAGGCTTATTCCTGCCAGCCGAAAGAGTAGGATTTGTGGAAATCGCTCAGCATGCAAACGGCACGCGCAAGGATGGCGGCCAAGACTATCCCCATAAAGACGCTTCCTATATTCTGGGCGAGGCTTTATGGAATTAACATTCTGTCTTGTTGTCATGAGAAAGTACGTGTTTCGCTCTAGCTCTTCCGCATAGCGCCGGGAGAGACGCATCAGGAAGCAGTTGCCGATGACTTTTTTTGCCCGCGCCGTATGGTTTGCCATCAGCGTCACCATGGTTCCCTCACTGGCCATCGCGGCCGCTCCCGAGGATGTCCCGACCGTCCACGGTATCTCACTTTACGACGAGCCGGCCCTACCCGCCGGCTTCACGCATTTCCCTTATGCCAACGCGGACGCCCCACAGGGCGGAAGCCTGGTGCGAGCCGCCCAGGGCAGCTTCGATTCCACCAATCCGTTCATCATCCAGGGCACGCCGGCCGACGGTCTGAGCGAGATCTACGACACGCTGATGGTCACCAGCGCCGATGAGCCCTTCACCATGTATGGCCTGCTCGCCGAGGGAATTCGTCTGGACCCGGACCGCCGCTGGCTGGAAGTCGACCTCAACCCCGAGGCCCGCTTTCACGATGGCTCGAAGGTGACCGCGGAAGATGTCGCGTTCAGCTTCCGCCTGCTGCGCGACGAGGGTCAGCCCTTCTATCGGGCCTATTATGCCGACGTCGAATCGATCCAGGCCGTCGATGAGGACACGGTGCGTTTCGACTTTGCCGCGGACAACTCCCGTGAGCTTCCATTGATTCTGGGCCAACTGCCGGTCCTGCCCGAGCATTACTGGAAAAATCGCGATTTCGCCAAGCCGACTCTCGACGCTCCGTTAGGTTCCGGCCCCTATGAAATCGCCAGCGTCGATCCCGGGCGTCGCATCGTGTATCAAAAAGCCGAGAACTATTGGGGCCAGGATCTTCCGGTGAATCGCGGCCGGCACAACATCGAGCGACTGGTCTACGACTATTATCGCGACCAGACCGTCGCGCTGGAGGCCTTCAAGGCAGGCAATCTTGATCTGCGTCTCGAAAGCAGCGCCAAGAACTGGGCCACCGCTTACGATATTCCCGCCGTCGAGCAGGGCTATATCGAACGCTTGGTCATTCCCGACAAGCAGCCTGCCGGTATGCAGGGCTATGTCATGAACACCCGCCGCGACAAGCTCTCGGATCCGCGTGTTCGCGAGGCGTTGAGCCTGGCGTTCGATTTCGACTGGCTCAATGAACATCTCTTCTATGGCGCCTACACCCAGACCGACAGCTACTTTGAAAGCTCCGACATGGAGGCAAATGGCCTGCCTAAAGGTGACGAACTGGCACTGCTCGAGCCCCATCGCGACCAGTTGCCCGCCACGGTCTTCGAACAACCGCTGCCCATCGAAGAGCCCGCCGATCTGCGCCCCAGACTGCGCAAGGCGCTGGGACTGCTGCGCGATGCCGGTTACGAAGTTCAGAAGGGCGTGCTGGTCAACCGCGAGAGCGGACAGCCGCTGACACTGGAATTCCTCCTTTATGACACCCAGTTCGAGCGCGTCGTCCAGCCGTTGCTGCGCAACCTCGAGCGCATCGGCATCCAGGGCAAGATCCGTGTCGTCGACGTCAATCAATACTTGAACCGCCTGCGCAATTTCGACTTCGATATCGTCGTTGGCGGGTTCCCGCAATCGGCCAATCCCGGCAACGAGCAGCGCGAATACTGGACGACCGATTACGCCGAGCGACCGCAGAGCCGCAACCTGGCCGGGATCAAGAATCCCGCGGTCGATGCCCTCGTCGAAGAGTTGATCAATGCCGATTCCCGCGAGCAGTTGGACACCACGGCCAGGGCCTTGGATCGTGTGCTGCGCTGGGGTTTCTATGTGATCCCCCAGTGGCACATGGATGGCACTCGTGTCGCCATGTGGGACAAGTTCGGCTATCCGCAGCCATTCCCGACCTACCAGCTCGACTTTTCCAGTTGGTGGGTGGATCCCGAGCGGGCCACGGTCATTGAAGCGCGCCAGCGCGGCCAGCGCTGAGGTCCGATGATGGCCCGTTACGTCTTACGCCGGCTTCTGCTGATGGTGCCCACCTTGCTGGGGATCATGCTGCTCAATTTCATCATCGTCCAAGCGGCCCCCGGTGGCCCCATCGACCAGATGCTGGCGCGCTTCGAGGGGCTCGACAGCAGCGCCAGCACGCGGCTCGACAGTGGCGGAGGCGACCGCACCGGTGGCGAGTCGCGAGGCGCCCGAGGTGTCGATGAACGTCTCGTTGCGGACCTGGAGAAGCAGTTCGGCTTCGACCAGCCTGCCTATCAGCGCTTTCTCGGCATGCTCGGGGATTACGCCACGTTCGATTTCGGCGAGAGTTTCTTCCGTGGCCGGCCGGTCCTCGATCTGATGCTCGAGCGATTGCCCGTGTCCATTTCCCTGGGGCTATGGACCACGCTGCTGGTCTATCTGGTGTCGATTCCGCTGGGGATACGCAAGGCGCTACGCCATGGCTCGCGCTTTGATGTCTGGAGCTCCGGCCTGGTGATCGTCGGTTTCGCCGTACCGGGCTTCCTGCTCGCCATCCTGCTGATCGTGTTGTTCGCCGGTGGCAGCTATTTCGACGTTTTCCCCTTGCGCGGCCTGACATCGCCGAACTTCAGCGAGTTGTCCTGGTGGGGAAAGATTCAGGATTATGTCTGGCACATCACCTTGCCGGTCATCGCCTCGGCCGTCGGCAGTTTCGCCACCCTGACCATGCTGACCAAGAACAGCTTCCTCGACGAAATCCACAAGCAGTACGTGCTGACCGCCCGCGCCAAGGGCGCCAGCGAACGCCGCGTGCTGTACGGTCATGTCTTCCGCAACGCCATGCTGATCATCATTGCCGGCTTGCCGGCGGCCCTGGTCGGCATCTTCTTCACCGGCTCGCTGCTGATAGAGGTGATCTTCTCGCTCGATGGACTCGGCCTGCTGGGCTTCGAGGCGGTCATGCAACGCGACTATCCGGTCATCTTCGGCACCCTGTATCTGTACACGCTGATCGGGTTGGTGCTGAAGCTGGTGTCCGACCTGACCTATGTCTGGGTCGACCCACGTATCGATTTTGAAAGCCGGGAGGGTTGATGCCACGCCTTACGTTTCGCTCACGCACTCTCTCCCCCATTACGCGCCGGCGCCTGGAAGTCTTTCGCCACAACCGTCGTGCCTGGGTTTCGCTGTGGCTGTTTTCGCTGATATTCGTTCTGAGCCTTGGCGCCGAGCTAATCGCCAACGATCAACCTCTCGTGGTTCGCTATCAGGATCAATGGTATACCCCGCTGCTGGTCGATTATCCCGAAACCACCTTTGGCGGTTTCCTGCCCACCGAAACCGTCTATCGCGACCCCTTTGTGCGCGAGGAGATCGAGGCTCACGGCTGGATGCTGTGGCCACCGATCCCCTTCTCCTACCAGACGCTCGATGAGGGACTGGACCAGCCGGCGCCGTCACCGCCGAGTCTGCGCCACTGGCTAGGTACCGATGATCAGGGGCGGGACGTGCTGGCCCGGGTCATCTACGGTCTGCGCCTGTCGGTGGTCTTCGCCCTGGTGCTGACCGTCGGTTCCCTGATACTCGGGGTGTTCATCGGCGGTGTGCAGGGCTATTTCGGCGGCAAGGTCGATCTGGTCGGGCAACGCCTGATCGAAATCTGGTCGGGACTGCCCGTACTGTTCCTGCTGATCATTCTCGCCAGCCTTGTCCAACCCAACCTGTGGTGGCTACTCGGCATCATGCTGCTGTTCTCCTGGCTGGGATTGGTCGATATCGTGCGCGCCGAATTCCTGCGCGCGCGCAATCTGGAGTACGTGCGCGCCGCCCGCGCCATGGGGCTACCGTCGCATCTGATCATGTGGCGCCACGTGCTGCCCAACGCCATGGTCGCCACGCTGACGTTCATTCCCTTTCTATTCACCGGGGGCATCACCACCCTGACGGCTCTGGACTTCCTGGGCTTCGGCTTGCCGCCTGGGTCGCCCTCGCTGGGAGAACTGGTAGCCCAGGGCAAGAACAACCTTCAGGCGCCGTGGCTGGGTATCACCGCCTTCTTCAGTCTGGGCATTCTATTGACGCTGTTGGTATTCATCGGCGAAGGCCTGCGCGATGCCTTCGATCCGCGCCATATTCTCACCGCGGCAAAACCCGCCGGTACCCCGACGCCGGTCACCGCACGCGAGGAGTTGGGTCATGGCGTCTGAGACTATCTTCGAACTCCAAGGCTTCTCGATCCGATTCGGCGATCAGCCGGTCGTCGACGATCTTTGCCTGGAAATAGCCCGCGGCGAGACTCTGGCGCTGGTCGGCGAGTCCGGCTCCGGCAAATCGGTCAGCGCTCTGGCAGCCCTGGAGCTGCTTCCCGGCAATGCTCAGGTCCAGGGGCAACGAAAGCTGGAAGGCAAGGATCTTTCCCGACTCTCCAAACGTCAGTGGAACGACGTGCGTGGCGGGCGGGTCGGCTTCGTGTTCCAGGAGCCCATGACCTCTCTCAACCCGCTGCATACCGTTGGCAAGCAGCTCGGCGAGACGCTGCGCCTGCACCAAGGGCTGACCGGCCGCGCCGCCCGGGAGCGGGCAAGGGAACTGCTGACGCGGGTCAAGCTGCCGCGGGCCGACGAAATGCTCGACGCCTGGCCGCACCAGCTGTCCGGGGGACAGCGCCAACGCGTCATGATCGCCATGGCCATCGCCAACGACCCGGTGCTGCTGATCGCCGACGAACCGACCACCGCCCTGGATGTCACCGTGCAGCAGGAGATCCTGGCGCTGCTCGCGGAACTGCGCGATCGGCATGGCATGGCGATGCTGTTTATCACTCATGATCTCAATCTAGTGCGTCGGCATGCCGATCGGGTATGCGTGCTGTACCGGGGCCGAGTCCAGGAGACCGGCACGGTGAAGAGTGTCTTCACTCGACCGCAGAGCGACTATACCCGCGCGCTGCTGAATGCCGAACCCGAAGGCCGCCCGGCACCGCTGCAAGCCAGCTCGCCACTGCTGGAAGCCAAAGACATCGGCGTCAGTTTTACACGCCCCAAGCGCCTATTGGCACGCCGTCCGCCAGCCTTCGTCGCGGTTCAGCCTCTCGATCTCACATTGGCCAGAGGGGAGACATTAGGCATCGTGGGAGAATCCGGCTCCGGCAAAACGACCCTGGCCATGGCGCTGTTACGCCTCACGGCGTCGCAGGGTGAGATCCGCTTCGATGGTGAACGTCTCGACACTCTTTCTCAGCGTGCCATACGGCCCCGACGCAAGCGGTTCCAAGTGGTATTTCAGGACCCCTATGGCTCGCTCTCCCCGCGCCTGCCGGTGTTCGATATCGTTAGCGAGGGGCTGCGCTTCCATTTCCCCCACCTCAGCCAGGCGGAGATATCACGCCGGGTCGCGACTACGCTGAAGGAGGTCGGCCTGCCGGAAGAGTGCAGCGCTCGCTATCCGCATGAGTTTTCCGGCGGGCAGCGCCAACGCATCGCCGTAGCGCGGGCCATCATTCTCGAACCGGAACTTCTCGTGCTCGACGAACCCACCTCGGCCCTGGATCGTACCGTGCAGAAACAGCTCGTGGTTCTGCTGCGCGATCTTCAGACGCGACGTGGTCTCAGCTATCTGTTCATCAGCCACGATCTGGCGGTGGTACGCGCCATGGCCCACCGGGTCATGGTGCTCAAGGAAGGCGCCATCATCGAACAGGGCTCCTGTCAGGAAGTACTCGAGCGCCCTCGCAGCGACTATACCCGGGCGCTGGTCGAGGCGGCAGGGTTACATCACCCGTTGAGACACGAGTAGCCGGCATCCGGCGATGACGCCGGATGCCGTAATGCCTCGCATGCCAATCTCGCCCCTGCCGATCGGGCGACTTACGAACCCGCCGGGCGCTTTCTGGACAGCAACATCTTCTGGAACAACAAGAGCCCTCCCGCCAGAGCAATGCCCAGCGCATCGGTGATCAGTCCCCCGGCAATCATGAACAACGCGGCAATCACCAGAGCGACCCGGACCAGCCCGTTCGCGCGCGCTCCGAAGAACCACCCCTGCACACCGGCCGAGAGCAGAAACACGCCGATGCAAGCGGTAACTAGCGCTTGGGCGATTTTCAGGCCGGAAGCCTCCATCAGCAGGGCATCGTTATAGAAGAACATGAACGGCACGATGAATGCCGCCAGCCCGATCTTGAACGAGGCCACCGAGGTTTGCATGGCATTGGCACCGGAAATGCCCGCGGCGGCATAGGATGCCAAGGCCACCGGTGGTGTGATGGCCGAGACGACGGCGAAGTAAAAGACGAAGAAGTGGGCCGTCAGCGGCGCGATGCCGATATTGATCAGCCCGGGCGCGACGACCGAGGCAGCAACCGCATAGGCCGCCGTGGTCGGCATGCCCATCCCCAGCAGGATCGAAATGATCATCGCGAAGACCAGCGCCAGCAGCTGACTGGCCTCGGCCAGGCCGAGCAGCAGCGAGGAAAAACGCGCCCCCACGCCGGTCAGCGAGATCACCCCGACGATGATCCCCGCGCAAGCGCACACGGCGATGATCTGGACCGACATGGTACTGGCCAGCGCCAGCGCCCGCAGCATGGATACGGGGCCCATCTTATGCGGTGAAAACCAGCTGACGACGGCGGCTGACACCGTCGCCAGCGTGCCCGCGCGAATCACCGAATACCCCATGTACAGCGCCACGATAAGAATGATGATCGGCGCAAAAAGATAGACCTGCTTGATCAGGTTCGAGAACAGCGGAATTTCATTGTCGGGCATTCCCTGCATGCCCTTCTTGGCCGCTTCGAAATCCACCATGAAATACACGGAGGCAAAATAGAGAATCGCAGGGATCACCGCGGCAATGGCGATTTCGGTATAAGGGATACCGGTGATCTCCGCCATGATAAAGGCCCCGGCCCCCATGATGGGCGGCATGATCTGCCCGCCCGTGGATGCAGCAGCTTCGATGGCGCCGGCGCTCTGCTTGCTATAGCCCACCCGTTTCATCAGCGGGATCGTCAAGGAGCCGGTGGATACGACGTTACCGGCACTGGTGCCGTTGATCATACCCATGAGCCCGGAAGCGAAAATTGCGACCTTGGCCGGCCCCCCTCGGGCACGCCCGGCACAGGCAAAGGCGAAATTGACGAAGTAGTCGCCGACCTTTGAAGCCTGCAGAAAAGCGGCAAAGATAATGAACAGGATAATGTAGGTCGACGATACGGCCGTGGTAGGTCCCAGGATTCCGGCGTCGGTATAGACCTGGCTGAAGAAACGCTCCGCCGACAGCCCCGGATACCCGAGAAACCCGGGCAACGCGGGTCCGGCAAAGACATACACCAGAAATATCAGTGTGATGACGACCAGGGCCAGACCAGCGACACGACGGGTCAGTTCCATGATCAGGGCGGCACCCGCCACCGCGGCAAAGGAGATGCCCACCGGGGCGAAGGGCGTGCCGGTAGACATGCGCAGCGATGTGCCGTAGGTAACGATCAAATAGGCGCTGCTGGCCACGGCGCACACTATCATGACGCCATCTGCCGGGCTGAACTGGTTCCGTTGCCCACGGGAGAACCATGACAATACAATCGCGCAGCCGGTTGTCACCAACAGTGGTAGGCCGAAGTGATAGGTCTCGATGTCGGGCGCGATCCGCATCGCGCCTTCAGCAAAGGCCTGCGACATGAGAAAAACCTGGACGAGGGTATAAACGGCAGGAATCAGCAGCACGTAGCTCACGTAGCTAAGCCAGCGCGGACGCGAATGCACTGACTCGGAAACGAATGCCGCCCCCGAGTACAGTGCAAAGCCCAGGATAAGCGTACCGCAAACGTGCAGCAGGCGAAACGTCCAGGTTTCCAGCGGTATGACATTCAGCGAAACAAGATGAAAGCCCGAAAACAAGATGGCAAATGCCGTACAGGCCAGCCACTTCCAGCCGGTAAAAAGGCGCCGATTGGCCTCGACAGGTTCTTCATCGACCCCTTCCACCTTGATACGATTATCCGCGACCGCCACTTCGTTACCGCCATACTCCTCGAAATGGCCTGATGCTTGGGGCCGATGCTCATCATCTTTGGCATGGTTGCTCATGAATGATTCATCCTACGCATGGAAGCGGGCAACATAAAAATACCGGCCGCAGGACGACCGGTATTTCCGACACCGAAGGTAGATACGTCCCTCACATCATTAAATCATCGGGGATGTCATAGCCGTTTTCGTTGAACCAACGCGCCGCGCCGGGATGGAAGGGAATGACGGTATTCTTGTCGTAGTTCTCAGGTACCGTACTTTGAGCGGCCTTGTGGATCTGTACCATCTGGTCATGGTTTCCCATGACCGTCTTGGTGACTTCATATACGAAATCCTCGGGAAGATCGCAGCCGGCAATCGCAAAATTCCACATCGATACCGCCCGGGCATCTTCTTCCAGCGTGGTATACGTGCTCGCCGGAATGGTGAACGCCGAGACCGGAAAGGCCTCCATGATCTTGGCCTGCTCTTCTTGGGTAAATTCGATGATGTTGATGTCGGTCTGGACTTCGAGCTGGCTGACGGCGGGAATGGGAATACCGGCGGCAAAGGCGATGACATCCACCAAGCCATCCTGCATCTGCCCCGCCAAGTCTCCCCATCCCCCGTTACGGCGCTCGTAATCCACGCCCAGAGTGTCCATCATGGCGGGAAAATAGGAATCCGACGTTGAACCGGCCGGACCGAAGCCGATCGAGGCACCGTCGGGAATATCCTCGATCGATTCGATGCCCGAGCTTGCTAGCGTAGTGACGGAAAAAGGCGTTTGGTACATGGGAAACATGGCGCAGACATTGTCGAACTTGACTCCCGGCGCCAACGGGCTGCTACCTTCGAGGGCTTCCCGGGCAGGTCCCATGGTCGTCATGCCGAAAGCCAGGTCTCCCGTTTGCACCAGGGCCAGATTCTGGT
Organism: Halomonas sp. WWR20; assembly: GCF_054602495.1. Taxonomy (NCBI): domain Bacteria; kingdom Pseudomonadati; phylum Pseudomonadota; class Gammaproteobacteria; order Oceanospirillales; family Halomonadaceae; genus Halomonas; species Halomonas sp. WWR20. Next base: position 71,568 of record NZ_JBTRHR010000003.1, on the reverse strand, counting down.
TGGGTCCTCCCGTCACTTCACCACCGCCGGAGATGCCCAGCGCCTCCCCCACCATGTTGGCCCAGCCTGAACCGTAGGCGAAATAGGTTCCTCCCTGACTGGCGGTCCCGACAGTGAAGCTCGTGGGCCACTCGGAACGATCGGCATGAGCATTGGCTGAAAGCAGAATGACACCGACAGCGGCAATTCGGATCGGCAGAGACATGGACGACCTCCAGACGGTTGTTATGCTTTTATGAATATCGTGTGGTGACGCTTATACCTTACCTAACTTCGTATGCCAGTCGATACATGGCGGCCATTCCCCTTTAGTTGATGCATAATTATAGTTTTTTTCTTATTGAGTCATTATTTACATAATAAGATAACGGTATAAAAACACCATGTTCCAGCCACTTCGGCTCTGACTTCTCGAGATCTGGCAACGGCTGCGTAGACCATTAGCGGCTCGAAAAAACTGATCCATACTCACCAAGAAGCGCTCGATTTACGAGCGCTTCTTGGTTCGATTTTCGGGTTTGTTATATTTTATAGATAACGGTATAACTATACCGAATCTCTCTCCTCGGCGATCAAATCACGCCATTCTCCCGGCGCTAGTTCCGGGTCAAGTACGATATTCCCGATCCGCTCGCGATGCAGACTGACGACACGGTTCCCTAAAGCCCCAAACATCCGCTTGATCTGGTGATATTTACCTTCCGTGATACTCAGACGCACGGTATGCGGGTCGATAACTTCTAGTGCGGCAGGCGCGGTGGGCAGCTCTTCGCCGTCGAGCATGATTCCCTGAGCAAAGTCCTCGACAGCGGAGGATGCCACCGGCTCTGCCAACGCGGCATGATAGATCTTGGCGCAGCGATGCTTCGGCGAGGTAATCCGGTGCGACCATTGCCCGTCGTCTGTCAGCAGCACCAGCCCGGTCGTGTCGACATCGAGCCGCCCCACTGCGTGCAGCCGCTCGGCCTTGGGAATATCCAATAACTCCAGCACGGTGGGATGCAGTCCTCGGCGTGCCGTACACTCATAGCCTTGTGGCTTGTTGAGCATGATGTAACGCAGGCCGACCAGCGCCAGACGCTCCCCCAGCCAGACGACTTCGCTGCACTCATTCACCTGAGTGGCAGGGTTTTTGGTCACGCTGCCATCCACCGTGACCTCTTCACGGTGCAGAGCCTTCTTGGCTAGCGTGCGTGTCAACTCGGTGGTATCGCTAAGAAACTTGTCTAACCGCATGTCAATGCTCCAGGGTAAAGCGGTCTGCGTCCATCCACGCCGGAAATTTTTCCCGGAACTGCGCCAGTGCCTCGCGATCGAGAACACCCGTCTTGACGAATGATCTATCCGGCGCTTCGTCGATCAATGCTTCGCCCTTGAAATCAACCAGCATCGAGTCGCCGGCATAGGCAAGACCTTTGGCATCCTCGCCAACACGATTGACGCCCACGACGTAACAGAGATTCTCTATCGCCCGGGCCTGGAGTAGTGTCCGCCAGGGATGGCGGCGTGGTGCGGGCCAATTGGCCACACAAATCAGGGCGTCGTATTCGAAGTGCTCACCGGAGGCGGCTTGTTGACGCAGCCATACCGGAAAACGCAGGTCGTAGCAGACCGAGAGCAGCAAGCGAACTCCCTTGAGTTCCACCACAACCCGCTCATGCCCCATGCCATAACGCTCATGCTCACCGGCCATGCGAAAGAGGTGGCGCTTGTCGTAATACCTCACCTCGCCCTCGGGCGTGGCCCACAGCATTCGATTGAAACAGAGATCGCCGTCGTGCACGGCGATGCTCCCCGTCATCGCGCAGCCCCGGGTCACGGCTTGCTCACGCATCCACGCGACACGGGCGCTATTCTCCATCGGCTCGGCCATTTCGCGTGAATTCATGGTGAAACCTGTCGCGAACATTTCCGGCAGCACGATCAGGTCGGTCTGCTCGCTACCGAGCCCAGCCAGCAGGGTCTCCAGCGCACGACAGTTGGCGTCGGGATCCTCCCAGCACAGGTCGGCTTGTACCAGCGTGGTCCGTAGTTGGCTCATAGCGAGACCCTCATGAGTAAGGCATGAAAACACGGCAACATTGTACATGGCCTTGCGCGCCAGTCTGAACGCTGAAGAACCGATGCGGCAAGCGTATACTTCTCATGCTAAATTAGCGCATCCCTGACCCGTCACCCGTTACGTGACTTCTGCTTATGAGCGTTTATGTCGACAAGCCATCCTGCCAATGATGACGTGACTCCCCAAAAGCCGGGCCATGAAGGAAGCAAGGGCATCGCGTTTGGCCTGGCGGCCTATACCATGTGGGGCTGTTTTCCGCTTTTCTTTGCCCTGTTCGAAGGAGTGCCCGCCTGGGAAATTCTGATTCACCGAGTGCTCTGGGCCTGCCTTTTCCTGGTACTGGTGGTTTCCGCCCTGAAACGCTGGCAGCCGATCACGGCGGCATTGGCCAAGCCCCGACGCCTGGGGCGCGTGCTGGCCTGCGCGATTCTGATCGGAGTGAACTGGGGGCTGTATATTTATGCCGTCGAGCAGCATGAAGTGCTACAGGCAAGCCTGGGATACTTTATGACCCCGTTGGTCAATGTGGCGCTGGGCATGTTGGTGCTGCGTGAGCGCATCACCCGTCTACAAGGTACTGCCGTGGTCCTGGCCTGTACCGCCATCGCAGTCCAGCTGGCGGTAATGGGGGAGCTCCCCTGGATCAGCCTGACGCTGGCAATCACCTTCGGCACTTACGGTCTGCTGCGCAAGCAAGTGCCTCTGGACGGGCTATCGGGCCTATTCGTGGAAACACTGGCGCTTTTTCCGCTCGGCTTGATTGCACTCATTTGGCTATCGCAGTCCGGCATCTCCCACTTCGGCGCCAATGCCATGACCACAGCGCTGCTCATCGCCAGTGGCGCCATTACGGCACTCCCCTTGCTGGCGTTTGCCGGCGCCGCGCGACGCCTCAAACTATCCACCGTGGGCTTTCTGATGTACATCAACCCCACGCTGCAATTCGTCATCGCGCTCGTGATCTTCAAGGAGCCTCTGGCCGCGATCCAACTCATGACCTTCGTGCTGATCTGGATCGGCCTAGCGCTTTACTCGTTTTCCGCCTGGAATTCACGTGAGCGAAAAGCGCCAGCGCGCTGATCGGCCAGCACGTATACCTGCCATTCACGCGCTGCCAAGCACATAATGGCAACCGTTCGACAATTCCTGTTGCTCAGAAGGCCGGCATGTGTTTTGAGGTTCCAGGGCATCCAGAATCACGATGATGGCCTTGAGTACGTCCAGGCTGGGAACTTGAAACTGCCACAGCGCCTCCACATTACCATCACTCACGAAAGCCTCCCGGTACAGTCGTGCGGCCGGCTCTTCGCTACGGTCCTGGAGCTGCTCGAGGGCCAATTCCAGCAAGGCTGGAGAGGGGGTTTCCGGCAAAGTGACAATGCAATGACGCACGCCATGGGCATTGACGGCGAACATCTTTCCGCTACGTCGAACACGCCATACCTCCAACCGTAGTCGGCTGATGAAGGCGACGCGTTCCACCGTATTGCAATTGCCCAACCATTCACTGGCAATCTTGCCATTGGTACGCTGATGCGTGCATAACATGCCTGCCTGCGTGAAGCGGAATCCACTACGCTGCATCAGCCAATCCATGGCGTCCTTGCAGGGTACCCCCTCAGGACGCTGATAAGGCATTTCCCGGCGAGAAATGGCATTACGCACCGTGGCCAACTTAAGCCCGGAAACGGCGGCAATCTCCTTGATGCTCAGCATGTCGGGCCGGCCTATCGGCACGCCCCTGGCCGGGATATTGCCCCATAACAGCTCTTCACCGCGACAGGTCGGACACTGCCTTCGAATATAGTTTTCCAGTTTATATCGAATGGCCACCAGCCCCAGCAGATGCTCCAAACGGCAGGAATCGATGGCGTGGAAATGCTCGGATGCAAGGCGCGCCAACATGACAAAAGCGGAATAGTCATAAACCCAATGCTCGAAATCCCCTCCCGCCAACGCCGACACATCGGGGTTGCTGCCCTCCACGCCATAGGCGTGGAATACCTTGGCGACACGCAGGGTATATGTCTGGATAATATTGCTTTCCAGAATCTCAGAGCGGGAGCTTTCATTCGGATGCACCATGAGCAGGCGCAGCAGCATACCCGAATGAAAGGTACTTGCGGCGCGGATATCTTCTTCCAATATAGGCCACGCCAATTGCTGGACAACCGACTCACCGAGCAGCCCCTCATGCAGCCAGGCATCGGGCGTCATCATCCTTTTGAACATTGACTTATCTCCCCGGCATTTCGATCACCCTTGAACTTTTGCCGGTCAGGCGCGCATGATGTGGAGAGCGTTAGCAACTCGTGAGCTTCTTCTGATAGATTCAAAGTATTTACGCCAGCCAGCCGAATCGAGCACGAAACTTTACATTCAGTATCTAAAAAACACCTAAAGAAATATGCTTTTCTTATCTATCGCCTTTTAACGGGCATACTTTAGCCTCAGGCTGTAAATAACCTCTCCATGACGACTCCTGGCGACATGGCCGACATGCAAGAAAACATGCCCTCCACCTTCCACATCGTGCTGGCAGGCGCTGGGCATGCACATCTTCATCTTGTCGCCAACGCAGCGATGCTGAATACCCAGCATGTGCGCCTGACGCTCATTGACCCGGGAGATTTCTGGTATTCAGGTCGGGCCAGTGCCATGCTGGGCGGGAGCTATGACGCCCCACGAGGCCGTATCGACACCGCACGCCTGGCGCAAGCACACAATGTCGCGCACCACAGCACCGCCTTGTCGCAGATACATCCCCATCAGCGCTACGTGACGTTAAGCGATGGCAGCCAGCTCCCCTACCACCGGCTTTCGCTGAATACCGGTAGCCGCATCAGCCTTGCACCGCCTTTTGACTCAGCCGAAAAAACCGCCATACGCCTCTGGCCCGTCAAGCCCATCGACAACCTTCTGACACTGCATCAAGCACTGACACAGCGTCTTGTCCGTGGTGAAGTCCCACGTCTAGCCGTGATCGGCGGCGGTGCAACCGGCATCGAAATCGCCGCCAACCTTGACGCCCTCTGCCGCAGGCTCGGCAAAACCTGCCCGATCATGCTGATAGGACGGCAGCCACGACTCCTGCCACAGGCTCCAGCGGGAGCCTCATGCTGGATACAGCGGCACCTCGCCAAACGTGGCGTGCAGGTACTGCTAGACCGGAAAGTCACGACGCTCGACCGGCATACGATCGGTGGTCGAAACTGGTCATTGCCGGTCGATGATGTCGTGCTGGCCACGGGATTGACGCCCTCCCTTTCGTATGCGCCCTCCTCGCTACCGGTATGTCGTGAAGGGCTCTGCGTGAACGAGACCCTGCAATCGACCGGTGACGCACATGTCTTCGCCGCAGGCGATTGCGCCGCCATCCGCAACCTGCCCCTGCCCAAGCTGGGGGTGCACGGCGTACGCCAGGCTCCTCTCCTGCTGGAAAACCTGTTGGCATCGCTAAGAGGAAACCCCATGCACCGCTACCGACCGGCATCACAGGCGCTGCAGATTCTCGACCTGGGAGACGGCTATGGCCTGGCGCTACGCGGCAAATACTGGTGGCCGGGGCGTCTCAGCCTGATTGCGAAACATCACATCGACGAGCGCTTCCTGCGCCGCTACCGCGCCTGAGCGGCACGGTAGCAGCACCATCGCCCCAGCCCGGCACACCCCATTCCAGCGGATACGCTGCCTACACCTGCATGTTCATGACATCCTTGTAAGCCGTTACCAGGCGGTTACGTACCTGAAGGCCCATCTGGAAGGCGACGCTCGCTTTCTGCATATCGACCATGACGTCGTTCAGCGCCACGTCGGGCTCACCGGCTTCAAATGCCTTGGCCTTGGCGTCGGCGGATTTCTGCAACTGATTGATACGCGAAATGGAAGCCTGCAGCTCGTTGGCGAAACCGCCCTGGCCCACGGCAGTCGCGATGTGCGTGCCCTGCGATGCCTGGCCGGCAGCCTGGGTGGCCAATGCCTGCATCTGCTGTAGGGCTGCAGCTATGGCGGGAGAACTCATGGACTCACTCCTGTCGGACAGACCTGCAATAAAGGCAGGCATGCCGCACCTACCCTAGAGTGCAGCAAGCCTAGCAGGGCCTCGGCCATCATCATGCTTACAAATGGATAACAAAATATCGGCTTTTCGGACCTTTACGCTTTTCACCCCACCACATAATAGCCGCCATCACACATACGCCCCGAGTCTTCGGCCGGGTGGTGGGCCCCCGCCCACACAGCTCGAAGCTTGGCTGATCGGATGCAACGGATTCTGGAGCCGGACATCGCAATGCATTCTGGACCGACACCGCGCCACACTTGGCGCAGGCGGAGAACCGCATGAGTACAGCTGCTTCTGCCAATGACACCTCTCAGGGCCAGGCTACGCAGGCTGCCGCAAGCCCTACCCAGGGAGGCGCCAACCAGTGGCTGACACAGCTGCGCAACAATTCTCGCCTGCCGCTGATAATTGCAGGCGCCGCCGCAGTGGCCATTGTCATTGCCTTGCTGATGTGGGCGCGCAGCCCCGATTACCGCGTGCTCTATTCGACACTGACCGATGCGGACGGCGGCCAGATCATCGCCGAGCTCGACAGCCTCGGCGTGCCCTATCAGTTCAGTGATAGCGGCCAGGCCCTGCTGGTGCCCGCCGACCAGGTACACTCCCTGCGTCTGAAGCTTGCCGAGCAGGGACTTCCCCAAGCCGGCGGCGTCGGCTTCGAACTCATGGACAGCCAAGCGTTCGGCATCAGCCAATTCGCCGAACACATCAACTACCAGCGTGCGCTGGAAGGCGAGCTGGCACGCTCCGTCGAGACCCTGGGACCGGTACAGAAAGCGCGCGTACATCTGGCCATGGCCAAGCCTTCGGTTTTCGTGCGTGAGCGCCAACCCGCCAGCGCTTCGGTCATGCTCGAACTGCAACCCGGTCGCGTCATGGGCGATGGCCAGGTCAACGCCATCGTTCACATGGTGTCGAGCAGCGTGCCTGAGCTTGCCGCCGAGGATGTCACGGTCGTCGACCAGACCGGCCGCCTGCTTTCCCGCCCCAGCGGCGACGGCCTACAGCTCAACGGCACACAGCTGAGCTATATCACCGAAGTCGAGCGCTCCTACCAGCGGCGCATCGAGGCTATTCTGGCCCCGATCATGGGCGCGCAGAACATCAAGGCGCAGGTCGCCGCGCAGATCGATTTTTCGCACCGCGAGCAGACTGCCGAACGCTACAACCCCAACCAGGCGCCCGCCGCGGCAGCCATACGCAGCCAGCAGAACAGCGAGGCATTCCAGAGCCGTGCCGACACCGCCATGGGCGTACCCGGCGCGCTCAGCAATCAAGCCCCAGGGGTTGCACCCTCGCCCATCGACAATGGCGTTGCTCCCGAGGAGGAGGACGGCGACGGAGACGCCGAGGGCGAAGCGGATACCGAAGCCACCACTGCCGATGCCCAGAACCTTGGCCAGTTGCGTCGCGAAAACACCATCAACTATGAAGTCGACCGTACCGTTGAGCATGTGCAGCAGCGCAGCGGCAACATCGAAAGGTTGTCGGTTGCCGTCGTCGTCAACTACCGCACCACGCTGGATGACGAGGGCCAGCCGGTCCGCAAACCGCTTAGCGATGCAGAACTGGCCCAGGTCGAGCAACTGGTGCGTCAGGCCATGGGCTATTCCGAAGCGCGAGGCGATGCCATCGCGGTGGTCAACAGTCAGTTCACCGAACCGCAATCCGACGACGCCAATGTCGATTGGTGGAAAACGCCGCAGGCCATCGAGATGGCAATGACACTGGGCCGTTACCTGCTGGTCGCACTGGTCGCCCTGTTCCTGTGGTTCAAGATCGTACGTCCGCTGGTGCAGCGCCATACCCGCGCCCCGGCGCCGGCGACCCCGGTCTTCACCCCGGCACCGGATATTCGAGAAGTCGCGGATGAAAACGCAGCAGCAACCGACCTGTACGACCGTGGCGAACCGAAGCGCAAGCGTAACAAGTCGGCAAGCTACGAACAGAATCTCAAGGACGCCCGCGAGATGGCTCAGGAAGACCCGCGTCTCGTGGCCATGATCGTCAGAGGCTGGGTAAGCAAACATGACTGATATGAGCGGCGCCCGTCGCGGCGCAATCCTGCTGCTATCGCTGGACGAGGACAGTGCGGCGGAAGTGTTCAAGTTCCTTTCGCCGGCGGAAATCCAGCAGATCAGTATCGAAATGGCCGCGCTCGACCAAGTCTCGCACGAGGAAATGGCCGAGGTGCTTCGTGAGTTTCATGATGAAGCCGAGCAATTCACCGCCATCAACCTGCACTCCAGCGACCATATCCGCTCGGTGCTGACCAAGGCGCTGGGCAGCGAACGCGCCTCCAGCCTGATCGAGGATATCCTCGAAAGCTCCGGCGCCTCGTCGGGCATCGATGCACTCAACCTGATGGAAGCGTCGATGGCGGCGGACCTGATCCGCGACGAGCATCCGCAGATCATCGCCACGATTCTCATTCACCTTGATCGTCATCAAGCAGCGGGACTCCTCGAACAGTTCGACGACAAGCTGCGCAATGACGTGGTGCTGCGTATCGCCACCTTCAGCGGCGTGCAACCTGCAGCCCTTCAAGAACTCACCGAGGTATTGGGTGGCATGCTCGACGGTCAGAACCTCAAGCGCAGCAAGATGGGCGGTGTACGTACCGCGGCCGAGATTCTCAACCTGATGAATTCTTCCCAGGAAGAGCAGGTCATCGAAACGGTACGCGCCCACAACGAAGATCTGGCGCAGCGCATCATCGACGAGATGTTCCTGTTCGAGAACCTGCTCGATATCGACGATCGCGGCATTCAGATGGTACTCAAGGAAATCGACACCAACTCGCTGGTGGTGGCGCTCAAGGGTGCCCAGGATGCTCTGGTCGAGAAGTTCATGCGCAACATGTCGCAGCGTGCCGCGGCTCTACTGCAGGAAGACCTCGAAGCCCGCGGGCCGATCCGTGTCTCCCAGGTCGAGGCCGAACAGAAAACCATCCTCCAGGTGGTGCGTCGCCTGGCGGACAGCGGCGAGATAGTCCTGGGCGGTGGAGACGACACCTATGTCTGAGCGTCGTAGCGAACGTCCGGTCACGCCTTTTTCCACGTCAAACTGGCAGCGTTGGGAAATGGACACGCTGGGCACCCCCTCTGAGAACAAGCGCGACATGCAGGAGGCCATCGACGCTCGCCGGCGCCTGGCCGCCAAGCGTAGCGCGGAACTCGAAGCCCAGCAGCGCCAGGCTTTCGATACCGGTCGGCAGGAAGGCTACGACGCCGGACACGCCGAGGGACATACGGCCGGCTACGAAAAGGGACTGGCGGAAGGCCGTGCCGCCGGCGAAGCGGAAACCACCCGACAGATGGCCCAGGCGCTCGCCCCTCTCGCCGAGCTCGCCGGCCATTTTCGTGAGGCACTGGCCCAGCTCGACGATCAACTGGCCGACCACTTGACCGAGCTGGCCCTGACGGTAGGCCGCCAACTGGCGCTCGAAACGCTCGAAGCCCATCCGGAGCATGTCGTGAATCTGGTGCGCGAACTGCTGCATGCCGAACCCGCCTTGAGCGGCAAACCACGCCTGTGGCTGCACCCCGCCGACCTGACACTGGTCAAGGCCCATCTGGGCGCCGAGCTCGATGCCCAGGGTTGGCAGGCCCTGCCCGATGAATCACTGACGCGCGGCGGCTGCCGTGCCAGCAGCGCTTCCGGTGGCTTCGATGCCAGTATCGAGGCCCGCTGGGCCGCGATTATCGACCAGCGTCGCCAACGGACACCGGCTCCCGACAGTGTGGCCCGGGACGACAGCCATGAGTGAAACGCCCGTCTCGCCGGAGAATGCCGCACTGGAACACTCCCGGCACTGGAAACACGTGCTGGGCAAGGTCAACCAGCGTATCGATGCGCTGCCCCCCTATCAGTCCCACGGGCGAATCACCCGCGCCACCGGTATGGTCCTCGAAGCCGTCGGCTTGCGCCTGCCGCTGGGCAGCGCCTGCCAGATCGAGCTTTTTGCCCACGACAAGGCCGCCGGTGAGCCGGGTCGCGCCAAAGCGCAGCGATATGCCGAAGCCGAGGTGGTGGGATTTGCGGGAGAAAAGCTGTTTCTGATGCCGCTGGGCGAAATCAGCGGCCTGCTGCCGGGCGCCCGGGTCTTTGCGCTGGGCACCAGCCGTCTTGATGGAGCCAGCGCACGACGCTTTCCCATTGGCGCGACGCTGCTGGGTCGCGTCGTGGATGGCAACGGCACCCAAGGCGGCGGCTCGATTACCGCCTTCTACACCGTGCTCACCGAAGGCGACGATCAGCAGGATCCGATCGCCGACTCGGCACGCGCGATTCTCGATGGCCATATCGTACTGTCGCGCCAGCTCGCTGAAAGCGGACATTATCCGGCAATCGATATCGAGGCTTCGATCAGTCGAGCCATGACCGCCATCGTCGATACTACGCATCAGATGCGTGCCCAGCGCTTCAAACAAATGATTTCCCGTTATCAGCGCAACCGCGATCTGATCAGTGTGGGGGCCTATGCGCCCGGCCACGATCCCCAGCTCGATCGCGCCGTGGCCCTGTATCCGCGACTCGAGGGCTTTTTGCAACAGCGTATCGACGAACGTGCCGACGTAGCCGCAACCCAGTCCGCACTGGGAACGCTACTGCCCGAGGTCAAGACGTGAAACGGTCAGGCAAAATCATCCTGTTCCGTCCCGGTAGCGGCGAGCCGATGCTTGTCTCCCGCGCCCCAGGCGTTCCATCCCGTAACGACAAGGAGATCTCATGGCACACACCGCCCCGCTGGATACGTTGAGAGATCTGACCCGCGAGGCCCGCGACCAGGCCACGCAGGAGCTGGGACGCCTGCGCCGCGCGCATCAGGAAGCCCAGGCACGCCTGGAGCAGTTGCAGCAATACCGTCATGAATATCGGCAAAAACTGCAGCACAGCATGCAAGGCGGTATCGATCCCGCCAGCTGGCATAATTACCAGCAATTTCTGGTCTCGCTAGACCAGGCCATAGACCGGCAGCGCCAGCAACTTGGCGATCAGGCGCGCCGCGTCGATCATGGCTTGGGGAACTGGCAGGGTCAGCAACGCAAGCTCAACGCTTATGACATCCTTGCCGAGCGGCGCGAGCAGGCGTCCCAACGTCATGCCACGCGGCTCGAGCAACGCCAGTTCGACGAAATCGCCGCCCGATCGGCCCGGCGACAGAACGAAACCAACAACGACTCATCGCATTAACGAGGCCATTACGTATGGATATCGCGTTGCTCACGCCTGCCAAAGGCAGCGACTCACGCCCGGGGTCCCGTAATGGCGCCTCAGGGCAGGCCGATTCCTCTTCCCCGTTCGCAGCCGAATACGACAAGGCACGCACCAGCGCAGCTAATGCAACAGCGCCACATGCCCAAGCGTCATCCGGCGGCAAGCACCAGGGCGAGGCTACACAAGGCGAGCCCGCGTCAAGCCCTTTGCCCGGCGCCTCGGAATCGGCGAAGCTGGATCAGAGCGCAATGCCGGCCACTGCAGCGGACGCTTCGGACACCGCCTCGACACTGAGTGAGGCGATTCTTGCAACCGACGACCGCCACAAGGCTGCCAGCGACCCGGAAGCCCACCCCGACGCAACACCAGAGCTGGCACTTTCGCCACTGGCACGCAATATCGCACTGGCGAATGGCGACGGCCTGCCTGGCAGCCAAGCCCCCCTCAGTGCCGACGCCAAGAGCGCCTGGCAAAAGCTCCAGCGCGAAGCGGAGTCCCGCCAGGATGATGCAGATGGACAGCTGATCTCCATGACACTGCCTCAGGCCCTGGCAGAAGTGCGCGAGCGGATGGCGGCTATTCAACAGGCAGGACAGTCCCTGGAGTCGGCGACCAACGCCGCCCTGCCTGCCGCCCATCACCCGGGCATGCCGGCACTCCAGACACTGACCACCGGCCAGGCAGCCATGCCGACAACGCAAGCGACGCTCTCGGGCCCCGATGCCAACCCGACGTTTGATCTGGCTGCGGCCAAGTTACAAGCGGCCGCCCCCCAGGCCGGCGATGCCACGGCACTGGACGCCAGCTTGACGAAGGCCGGCCAGACGCTGCTGTCGGGTGCCGAGATGGAGGGTACCGAACAGAGTGGCCCATCGCCCCACTCAATCCTGACGACGGCTTCGGCACCAGGCGCTCAGGCTACGGCAAGCCCCGCAAACGGTACGCCATCCGCCTCCTCGCCCCCGATCACGGCCGCCCTGAACACCCCCCTGGCTTCGCCCGAGTGGGGCGCCTCGCTCTCCCAGCAACTGGTACGTATCCAGCAGCGCGGCGATCAACGCGTCGAACTGCACCTCAACCCCGCCGAGCTGGGCCCGCTCAGCGTCAGCCTGAAGATGGGCGAGCAGCAGGCTCAGCTGCACTTTTCCTCGGCCCACGCCTCAGTGCGTGCCGCGGTGGAAGGCGCGATTCCGCAGCTGCGCGAAGCGCTGGCCGATAGCGGCATCTCTCTCGGAGAGGCCATGGTCAGCGACCAAGGCCAGTTCGCCCAGAATCCGTTCTCTCAGGACCAATCCGGCCAGCAACGCGGAACGGGACAGTCCCCCATGGCCGACGCCGGCCTGCCGGGCGACGGCGATACCGTCGCGCAGGGCATGGCGGCGAGAGATATCAGCGCCTTGGGCGCCATCAACCTTTATGCCTAAGCCTTTCTGCCGATAACAAGACAGAGGGGATCATTGGCAACGCAGCGTCCGCGCACACGGCAGTCGCCGTGTGCGCTTTCGGGTGCTCGGGAAAACCCGGCCCCGGCTTCTCATCAACCCCTAAAGCGTGAAGTTGGCATGATTGAAACAGCTTTTTCGAGCAATCGATCTCGCGGGCAATCGCCATACTCACTTCCAGTATTTCGACAGACAGCTTACGGCGGAAGCAATGGCCAAATCACAAACCGCGGCGGATAAACGTCGTAAACCCTGGTGGCTCATCGGCCTGTTGATCGTCCTTCTATCGGTCGGTTCCTCGCTCGGCGTGTACTTCTTCATGAGTTCGCAGAGCATGGCCGACAGCGAAGTGCAAGAACCCGAAGCGCCGGTGCAACCGCCCGTGCCGGTATTCGTGACCGTCAATCCGTTTACGGTCAATCTGCAAAGCGATTACGATCACCGGCTGCTCTACGTAGGGCTGTCGCTGCGCGTTGGCGATGAATCGACACGTGAGTTCCTGATGGAGCATATGCCGGAAGTCCGCAGCCGCTTGCTACTGCTGCTTTCCAACCAGCAGGCCGAAGAACTGGTCACCGCCGAGGGCAAGCAGCAATTGACCCGGCAGATTCTGGCCATCTTCGATACGCCGATGTCCGAACCCCAGCCTCCCCTGGCGGTTAACGACGTCCTGTTTTCCGATTTCATCGTGCAATAGGTCACCATGTCTCAAGATGATCTGCTCTCGCAGGAAGAGATCGATGCCCTGTTGAAAGGGGTCAGCGGCGACGACGACAGCGCCAGCGAGGATTCCTCGCGCAGCTCACGTATTCGCCCTTACGATCCTGCGACTCAACACCGGGTGATCCGCGAGCGCCTCAATGCCCTGGATATCATCAACGAGCGTTTCGCTCGTCAGTTCCGCATGGCGCTGTTCAATCTTCTCCGGCGCAGTGCGGACATCACCGTGGGCAGTGTACGCTTTCAGAGTTACAGCGAGTTTTCGCGCAACCTGCCCGTGCCCACCAACCTCAACCTGATCGGCATGAAGCCTTTGCGCGGTACCACACTGATGGTGTTCCCGCCCAGCCTGGTGTTCATGATCGTCGACAACCTGTTCGGTGGCGACGGGCGCTTTTTGACCAAATCGGAAGGACGCGAATTCACACGCACCGAGCAGCGCATCATCCAGCGCATCCTCGACCTGGCGCTTAATGCCTACGGCGACGCCTGGAAAGCCATCTATCCGCTGGATATCGAGTACCTGCGTTCGGAAATGCAGATCAAGTTTGCCCACATCACCAACTCTCCCAACGAGATCGTGGTCAACAGCACCTTCCATGTCGAGGTCGGCAATCTTTCCAGCGACTTCAATATCTGCATGCCCTACTCGATGATCGAGCCGATACGCGACTTGCTCGCCAGCCCGACTCATGACAGCCATCCCGACGAGGACCGGCAGTGGGAAGCGCGCATGGCCGGTGAGATCAAGCACTCCGAAGTCGAACTGATCGCCGATTTCATGCACATCCCGTCGAGTATCGCTCGTGTCATGTCACTCAGCGTCGGCGACATCCTGCCCATCGAACTGCCGGAGACGATCACCACACGGGTCGATGGCGTTCCGGTGATGACGTGCGACTACGGTAGCCAGAAGGGCCAGCGTGCCCTGCGGGTCAAACAACTCATCGAACACGGTTCGTTTCCTGTAGCGAAGGATCCTCTCAAATGACAGACCCCAACAAACCCGATCAGAAAAATGCCGAGGACGATTGGGCTAACGCCATGGCCGAGCAGGAAGGCGCCGAGACGCCAGCCGCCGATGAGGCCGATCCCTGGGCGGAGGCCATGGCCGAGCAGGCCAGTGCAGAAGCTGGCGGTGGCGCTGACGACCCTTGGGCGGACGCCTTTGCCGAGCAGGAGGCAGGCGAGCCCGCACCGGCACCAAGCAAGGCCGAAGCCGCGGGAGACCGTGTCTTCAAACCCCTGGAAAGAGGCGTCAGCGAACATCAAGTGCGCGATCTCGAAATGATCATGGATATCCCGGTCAAGCTGACCGTCGAGCTTGGCCGCACACGGATCACCATCAAGGAACTGCTGGAGCTGGCCCAGGGCTCGGTCATCGAACTCGAAGGACTGGCCGGCGAGCCGATGGATATTCTGATCAACGGCTACTTGATCGCCCAAGGTGAAGTCGTGGTCGTCGACGACAAGTATGGTATCCGTATCACGGAAATCATCACGCCGTCAGAACGCGTGCAGAAACTCAACCGATGAGCTTCGCCAACTCCGCCAGCCAGGCCGGTGATACGCTGAACAGCGCCGCACTGAACGCGTCGCAAGGCGACTCCCTGTTGGGGCTGGCCGTATTCGGCAAGACCGCCCTGTCGCTGCTGCTGATCATCGGCGTGATCCTGTTGTGCGCCTGGTTGCTCAAGCGCATCGGTCCGGGACGCATGCACGGCAATCGTCATCTGCGCGTCGTGGCAAGCACCGCGGTCGGCCAGCGCGAGCGTGTGGTCATCGTCGAGGTGGAAGGCAGCTGGCTCGTGCTGGGTGTCGGCGGCGGTCAGGTCAATACGCTGCATCGTCTCGAGACTCCCCCGTCTGCCGAACGCGAAGCGACATCGCCTTCCGCAGCCAATTCGAGCTTCGCGCAGCGCTTCGCCCAGGCACTCAAGAGCAATGCCGGCCTGACGCTGGCGAGCGGCCGAAAAAAACCGTCAAGCGATGAGCATCCGCCCTCAGCGGAGGGACGCGAGTGATGCCTCGATTGTGGCTACCCATCAGCACGCTGTGCCTGCTCATTCTGGGCGCGCTACTGCCGACCTCGGCCGGCGCGCAGGAAATCACCGGCGTGATCAGCCAGCCTACCGCTGGCGGCGGCCAACAATGGTCGCTGAGCCTGCAGACGCTGCTTCTGCTCAGTTCGCTGGCCTTCTTGCCGGCCGTGTTGCTGATGATGACCAGCTTTACCCGCATCATCATCGTGCTGGGCCTGCTGCGCACCGCCATGGGCACCCAGTCTGCGCCACCCAATCAGGTACTGCTCGGCCTTGCGCTGTTTCTGACCTTCTTCGTCATGTCACCGGTACTCAACCAAGTCTATGAGCAGGCCTGGCAGCCTTTCAGCACCGACCAGATCAGCCTCGACCAGGCGTTTGAAATCGGTCAGCAGCCTTTTCGCGAATTCATGTTCGCCCAGACCCGCGAGACGGATCTAGCCCTGTTTGCCCGGCTCGCCAACGTGGGCGAAATGCAAGGTCCCGAAGATGTACCGATGCGAGTGCTGTTGCCCTCCTTCGTCACCAGCGAACTGAAAACGGCATTCCAGATCGGCTTCACCATTTTCATTCCGTTTCTGATCATCGACCTCGTTGTAGCCAGCGTACTCATGGCGCTGGGGATGATGATGGTTCCTCCTTCGACGATTTCGCTGCCCTTCAAGCTCATGCTCTTCGTGCTGGTGGATGGCTGGCAGCTGCTGATCGGCTCGCTGGCGGAAAGCTTCTATATGTAGCGTGGGCAATCGCCGCCCCGCACCCGTTCAAACAACGCTTCGATACCACCCTCGAGATTCTTCGCCGACACCTGCGACAACATGGCCTTCGAGGCCGGAGATTGACGATGACGCCCGAAACCGTGATGAGCATGGCCTACCAAGGCATGAAGGTCACCCTCCTGCTGGCGGGGCCGCTACTGTTGACGGCTCTGCTGATCGGCTTGCTGGTCAGCCTGTTCCAGGCGGCCACTCAGATCAACGAAATGACGCTGTCCTTCATTCCCAAGATTCTGGGTGTGTTCGCCGGGCTGATCCTGGCCGGCCCCTGGATGATACAGCTCATCGTCGACTTCACTCGCGAGCTATTTCACAACATTCCCTACCTGGTCAACTGACGCATCGTGATCGATATCACTTTTGATCAATTGCAGGGATGGTTACTGCTATTTTTGTGGCCCTTCGTCCGGATCATGGCGTTTATTGCCGCCTCGCCGCTATGGGGAGGCAATAGCGTTCCACGCCAGGTTCAAATCGGCCTGGCCGCCGTACTGGCGCTGGTTATCGCCCCGAGCCTGCCGGCCTTGCCCGAGGTTCCGCTGTTTTCGATCGAGAGTTTCGGCATCCTGGTTCAACAATTATTGATCGGCACCGCCATGGGCCTCGTACTGCGCATAATGATTGCCACGGTACAGGCGGCCGGCGAGTACATCGGCTTACAGATGGGCCTGGCCTTTGCCACGTTTTTCGCCCCGGATGTCGGCAATACCATGGTGCTGTCGCGCCTGTTGCAGATGCTGACATTGTTGATGTATCTGGCCTTCAATGGCCACCTGATGGCTATCGAGATTCTGGCGGCAACCTTCGAGACACTGCCGATCGGCAATACGCCACTGGACGCCTCATTCGCTGAAACCCTGGCCCGCTGGGGCGGTACGATATTTTCTTCCGGCCTGCTACTGGCTATCCCGCTGGTCGCTTCGCTGCTGACCATCAACCTCTCGCTGGGCATACTCAACCGCGCCTCGCCGCAGCTGTCGATCTTCTCGGTAGGCTTCCCCATGACGCTGCTGGTGGGGTTGATCCTGCTGATGGTGCTGATGCCCAATCTGGCGCGTTTTCTGGAAGGCCTGTTCGGCGACACGCTGGTTTTCATGCAGGCTCTGGTCGAGCAGATGAACCCCGCCATTGACTGATCCACGTTGAATCGCGCCCGACGCCATGCCCCAACGCAATTGCCCGCCGAATGGCGGGCAATCTGTCTATGGACGAGGGGTGGGAATCGCCTTACTTGAGGAAGTTGAGCAGCGACATCCCCTGGACATCGACAAAGGCCTTCTGCGAGGCCTGCAACCCTACCTGACGCAGCGCATAGTCGGAAAGCGCCTTGTTATAGTCGAGATCGACCAGATCCGACAACGTCTGCTCATAGCTCACGTTGCGGTTGCTGCCGACGGTATCCAGCACATCCAGCTCATTGAGGCGCGCACCGGCCGAGGCCCGCACCGTCAGTACATTATCCAGGGATCCATCCAACTGACGGCTAACGGTGGAGAGGGTGTTCTCCAGAGCCGCCTGCTTCGCATCGGTATCCACCGGGTTCTTGAGTACGTCAAGAGCGCTTTTCAGGGTATCGAAGATGCTGGTGAACTGCTCTTCGGCGGGGCCAACGGAGATACTATCGCCATCCGCCGGCTGGCCTTCCAGCGTCAGGGATAAACCGTTGACATCGATGGTCTTACCATCACTGTAAGCCGTTTGAGTAGCGCCACCATCAGTGGAATACGTCGTGGTGCTGTTACCCTCTGCATCCACGCTGACGGAAAATGAAACCACAAACGCGTCGGCCTTGCTGGCAGCACTAGAGTCGGTAACCGTCGGCCCGGTAAAGGTCAGATTACCCTCGCTATCCTCTTTAGGCACTGCCGTTGCGGTATATCCCGCGCCATTCTGGAGACTATTAAAGATACTCTCACCGGTGTCATTCACCGCCATCTGGCGCGAGGCATCGACCTGCTGAGTTCTGACTCCACGATCCCCGACATACTCGACGTCGCTCTCTGCACCATCCTTGCGGACGAAAGGCGGTGCGCTGTCGCGATAGCCTCCGAACAGGTAGCTGCCATTGCCGTTGGTGGCGTTAGCCTGTCCGATCAGGGTTTCGTAGATACCGTTGAGTTCGGAAGCGATGGCTTCGCGATCGGCGTTGCTCAAGGTGCCGTTGCCGGCCTGGACGATCAGGGTCTTGGCGCTGGCAATGGCATCGCTGACGCTGCCCAGCACGCTTTCTTCCTGGCTCAAGGCGTTGCGCGCCGATATCCGGCTATCCTTCTGCTGCTCGTTCACGGCCGAGGATTGGGACACGCCGACGGCGCGCGAGGCCGCTTGCGGGTCATCGGAGGGACTGACCACACGGCGTCCGGTGGCGATCTGCTGCCCCACCTGCATGAAGTTGCTCTGCTGGCGGTTCATCGACGACACGCTTTGTTCGAACATGGTCACGGTACTGATACGCATGACGCTCTCCTCAATAAGGGCCGCTGCTTCTATGCGGCGCACCCTGGCATCAATTCATCACACGCGTCAGGCGCGTAGACCCAGAATACTGTCGAGGATGGTCGCCCCGACTTCGATCGTCTTGGCATTAGCCTGGTAGAACTGCTGATACTTGACCAGATTGGCAAACTCCTCATCCAGATTGACGCCGGACTCGGCCTGCTGGAAGGCGCGCAGCTGTTCCGTCAGCCCTTCTTGGGCGCTGAGGTTGACCTGAACGATATTGGTACGGTTACCCACTTCGCTGACCAGCGAGGCATAGGCGTCGCTGAAGCTGGCGTTCTGGCCGACCGTCGTCTTGTTCTGCTGCAGATTCAGCAGCTCCATAGCGTTGCGGTTGTCGCCGGTGGCATCTGACTGTGCAGCGGCGATCTTGGAAGTATCGCGTATCTGCACTTCGAATTGGCCGGCGGCCTGGCGGGTGGGCTGAACCAGGAACGTGTCGTTTGCCTGGGCAGCCCCTTCAGAAAGCTCCAGGGTGACACCGTCAAAGCTGAACTTGTTGTCCTCGAGCGCGAACGAGCCTAAATCGGTGTTATCGGAAAGGCGGGTAATCTGATATTCATCGTCGCTCGTCACCGTGACCCGGTAGTCACTGGCGGTGACAGCATTAATATCACTGAATTCACCGCTCAGCACCGCATCGCCATTGTTATTGGTATTGGAAATGACATTTGGCTCACCGATGGAAAAGAATTCCCCGCCGGGCTCCCCCTTGAGGTCCACACCCAAGCCGTGCTGGGCATTGAAGCTGCCGCCGACACTTACCGCCAGCTGTCCCAGGCGATTCTGCACGCCATCCAGCGTTTCACTACGAAACGTCAATAGTCCCCCCAATTCGCCCTTGGTGATCAGCGACTCGTCGAGCTCCTGCAGGCTGCCCCCCGCATCCCGATAGCCCACCGTGGTACGGGTCGGGTCTTCGGACGAGGCCGTGGCTTCCAGGGCAAAGCTTTTCTGGCCGGCGACCAGAGGCTGGCCGTTGCCGATCGACAGGGTATAACTGCCGCCGTCCTGCACGGTCAGGCTCACGCCCACCAGCTCGTTGAGGTCGGAGACCAGTTGATCGCGCTGGTCGAGCAGGCTGTTAGGCTCTTCACCGGTCTTGGCTCGCGCCAGGCTGATCTCGCGGTTGAGATTGGCGACCTGCTCGGCGGTGTTGTTGACCTGAGTGACGGTATCCTTGATCTGGCTATTGATGCCCGATTGCATGTCTTCGAGGTAGCTGTCGAAGGCGCGGAACTGGGCCGTCATGCTGTCGGCGGTGCCCAGCACCCCCTGGCGCGCGGCGGGATCGGACGGCGCACCGGTCAGGTCTTCCAACCCGGCGAAGAAATCCTGCATCAGCGGTGCCAGGCCCGCTTCACTATCCGCCAGCAGGTTGTCGATCTGGCTCACCTGGGCCTGATAGGTAGACAACGCGCTGGTGGCGCTGTTGGCCTGGTTGTATTGGGTAGTGAGATACTGGTTGTACTGGCGCTGGGTGTCGTCCACCGACACCCCCATGCCCACCGAACCGCTGGTGCCGCTCTCGCCCAGAATCGTCAACTGGCGGTTATAGCCCGGCGTATAGACGTTACTGATATTGTTGCTGGTGGTCGCCAGGGCGGACTGGGCCGCGCTAAGGCCACTCAAGCCGATGGAAAAAATACTCATCTCGGGATTCCTGGGCAGAGGCGCTAATGGCTGTCACGCCAGCGCGTATCATTCTGTTCTGATAGTCGTTATCGGCCAAAATAGCGCCGGCTTGACCCTTCAAGCTTGAGTGGAATTAAAAAATTTGTGTCGGCGCCCGCTCGAGACTGAAAGGCGACTCGCTGGCCGCTGACGTATTGCGGGCAACCGCACGCGCCGGCTCCGCCGTATCGCCAACCTGCGCCATGATGGAAATCAGCTTGTCGGCGTATTTCGGGTCGGTGGCGTAGCCTCCCGATTGCAACGCACGCGCCGCGTCCTGAGGCGTGGCTGCCGTCACCACCTCGGCATAACGCGGATTGTTGCCGATCAGGCGAGCATAGTCGGTGAAGGCCTCCTCGAAGGAGGCGTAGACGCGGAAGCCGTCGACTATCTTGCGAGGCCGGCCATCGATGTATTCGGTGGTGGTAATCTGCGTGACGTCCCCTTCCCAGCGACTGCCCGCCTTGATGCCAAAGAGATTGTGGCTGTTACCGCCATCCGCGGTGGGAATTTCGCGACTGCCCCAGCCGGTTTCCAGCGCGGCCTGGGCCAGAATCAGCTCGGCGGGCACGCCCGTGGCGCGGGACGCCGCCTGCGCCGGTGCCTGCAACTGGCTCAGGAAGGCCTCGACATGCGCCGCCCGCTTGGCCGTGGTCTTCTCGGTCTCGGTCTCGAGCTCTGACAACTCGCCCTCGCTTATGGGCGCCTCGGCACGCGCCTCGAGAGCGGCGATTTCCTTGCTCAGTTCGGGCAGCTCGGCATCGCTGACCAGGGCATCATGCAACACGCGTGGCGTGCCCCGAGGGATACCGGCAATCAGGTTGTCGTTCGCGCTTAGCCCCGGCACCAAGCCACTGCTCTCGAGCTGACTGACGATCTGCTCGGCGATACCGATACCCTGCCCGGCAAGATGCTGAGACCACTGTTGATCCAGCATCGACGTGTAGAAACGCGTCTGCTCGCTATTCAACAATCCCGACTGCGGCGTGGCATCGCGCATGCTCTTGAGCATCATTTGCAGGAAGACTGCCTCGAACTGCCGCGCGGCTTCCTTGACGCCCTGTTCCGGCGCGGTCTTTGCCGTATGCTTCAGGCGCTGCATGCCCTGCATATCGAGTGCAAACTGGTTGCTCAGCTCTCCCATGCTCATCAGATGATCTCCAGTTCGGCGCGTAGCGACCCGGCCGCCTTGAGCGCCTGCAGGATCGACATCAGATCTTGGGGATCCGCCCCCAGCGCGTTGAGTGCATTGACCACATCGACCAGATCGGCGCTGGACTGCACGACCTGCAAGGCACCGCTTTCCTGCTGAACGGTAATATCGGCATTGGGTACCACCACCGTCTGGCCACCCGACAACGGGTTGGGCTGGCTGACCTGCGGATTGGAATCGATGACGATCGACAGGTTGCCGTGCGCCACGGCGGCACGCTGCAGCGTTACGGCGCTGGAAAGCACCACGGAACCGGTGCGCGAGTTGATGATGACCTTGGCCGGGCCAGTGCCGGGCGTGACCTGCAGCGACTCCACACGGGCCAGGAAGTTGACCCGCGAATTGCTGTCGGCAGGCGTTTTCATGCGCACGACGCGTCCATCGAGCGCCGCCGCAACCGCTGGGCCGAACTCGGCGTTGATGGCATCGACGACCTGCTGCGCGGTTCCGAAATCCGCATCGTTGAGATACAGATCCAGCGTGCCGTCGCCACGCCCGAGACTCAACGGCACCTCGCGTTCGACAATCGCACCGCCGACGATACGCCCGACCGCCTGATGATTGACCTGGACACTGCTGCCGCCCGCCTCGGCCCCCATGCCGCTGACCAGCAAGTTGCCCTGCGCCAACGCATAGATTTCGCCATCCGCCCCCTTGAGCGGCGACATCAGCAACGTGCCGCCACGCAGGCTCTTGGCGTTACCCATGGAGGACACCACGATGTCGATCTCCTGCCCCTGACGCGCAAACGGCGGCAACTGAGCGGTGACCATGACCGCCGCAATGTTGCGCAGCTGCATATTGGTGCCCGCCGGCACCGTCACGCCCAACTGCGATAACATGTTGGTCAGGGCCTGTCCGGTGAACGGGGCCTGCATGGTCTGATCGCCGGTACCATCCAGGCCGACCACCAGGCCATAACCGACCAGCGGGTTATCGCGCACCCCGGCGAACGACGCCAGATCGCGGATACGCTCGGCATGCGCCGGTGTCGCCGCCATGATCAGCAACAGCGCCGCGACAATGAGCGAAAGAGGACGAGCGAGACGGAAAACGTTGAGCATGTTCATCAGAAAGGCGACACGTTAAGGAAGAAGCGTTGCAACCAGCCCATATGCTGGGCCTCGTTGATGTATCCGTCACCGATATACTCGATACGCGCCTCGGCCACCTGGGTGGACGCCACGGTGTTCTGAGCGGTGATGGTGCGCGGATTGACGACCCCCGAGAAACGGATGTACTCCGTCCCCTGGTTGATGGCGATCTGCTTCTCGCCGCGCACCACCAGGTTACCGTTGGGCACGACATCGAGAACCGTCACCGTAATGGTCCCCGTGAAGGTGTTATTGGCATTGGAGCCGCCCGAGCCGCTGAAAACGTTCTCGCCCTCGAGATCGGTGCCGTACTCCGAGAGGAAATCGAGCACATCCGGCACCTGGCCGAGATCGAGGCCGATGCTGCCATTGCGGGTGGCATTGGACGCGGAATTCTTGCTGGCGCTGACCTGTTCGTCGAGGACGATGGTCAGGATATCGCCGACCGAACGTGGCCGGCGGTCCTCGAACAGCGGTTGATTGCCATAACGGGCCTGAAAGATCGAACCGTTGGCCTGCGGCAACGGGCGCTCCGGCACCACGATGGGCGCGGGTTCCGTCACCACGGACTGGCGCGGAATCTGGGCACAACCGCTCACGACCAGACAGGTCATGGCCACGATCAGCCCTACGCGCAGTCCCCGTGCGAAGAGGCGGTGTGCCTGCATGTCATGTTCCTGTCGGGGCATCAGCATCGTTCTCGCTAGAGTGCATTAAAGCTGGGCCAGGCGCGCCAGCATCTGATCGGAGGTTTCCACGGCCTTGCTGTTGATTTCATAGGCGCGCTGGGTCTCGATCATGCTGACCATCTCCTCGACCACATTGACGTTGGATGTCTCGACGTAGCCCTGATACAGCGTTCCCGCCCCATCCATGCCCGGCATGAGATCGTTGCGCGGCCCGGAGGAGTCGGTTTCGAGATAGAGATTCTCGCCGATGCTTTCCAGCCCCGTCGGGTTGACGAAGGTGGTCAGCATCAGCTGGCCGACCTGGGCGCTCTCCGTGGTGCCCGGGCGAGTCACCGTGACGATGCCGTCCTGCGCGATGGTGACCGACAAGGCGTCCTGCGGAATGATGATCGCCGGCTCGATGGGGTAGCCGTTGGCGGTGACCATCTGGCCATTCTGGTCGACCTGGAAACTGCCATCGCGGGTATATGCCGTCGTGCCGTCGGGGCGCTGTACCGGGAAGAAACCTTTACCGTTGATCGCCAGATCCTTGGAGTTCTCGGTGTTTTGCAGCCCTCCCTGGCTATGCAGACGCTCGGTGGCGACCGGACGTACCCCGGTGCCCACCTGCATGCCGGAAGGCAGGTTGCTGACCACCGACGACTGGGCACCCGGCTGGCGCATGTTCTGGTACAGCAGGTCCTCGAACACGGCACGCGAGCGCTTGAAGCCATTGGTCGAGACGTTCGCCAGGTTGTTGGAAATGACATCCAGCTTGGTCTGCTGCGACTCGAGACCGGTCTTGGCCGTCCACAACGATTTGATCATGATGGTGTTCCTGCGTTGTTCATTGTGCTGTCTGCGTCACGTCGCGCCGCATCCAGGCTCGGGCGTTTTTAACCCTGTAACGACAATATGTTGTTCGCTCGCTGCGCGTTCTCATCGACGCTTTCGATGACCTTCATCTGCATGTCGTAACTGCGCGAGCTATCGATCATCGCCACCATGGCGTCGGTGGCGCTGAAATTGCTGCCTTCCAGCGCGCCGGAGGTCAGGCGCGCCTGGTCATCGAGGGGCTGAGCCGCGGCAACGTCCTCTCCGGCAGGCGGCGGCAGGCGAAACAGCCCATCCTCACCGCGCTGCAGCTGTTCCTGGGGCGGTGTGACCAACTTCAGTCGCGCTATCGGCGCGATGGTGTCGGGGCTCTGGCCCGGCTCGATAGCGCTGATCGAGCCGTCCGCGCCGATGGTGACATTGGCCCCCAACGGAATGATGATCGGCCCGTCTTCCCCGAGTACCGGGCGGTCCATGCTGGTCAGCAAACCGTTGGCATCGACCTGCAGATCGCCGCGCCGGGTATAGGCTTCGCCGCCTTCGGGCGTCTGGACCGCCAGCCACGCCTGCCCTTTCAGGGCCACGTCCAGCGTGCGGCCCGTGGGGCTGAAATTGCCGGGCGTGAAGTCATAGCCGGGGGTAGTCGCCGCCACCGTGGTCCGGGTCGGCAAGCCATCGCCCTGCACCGGCACGGCGCGCATCGCCGCCAACTGGGCGCGAAAGCCCGGCGTGGAGATATTGGCCAGGTTATGGTTGGCCACCGCCTGCTTATCCATGATTTGCTTGGTGCCGCTGGCGGCGGTATAGATGATCCGATCCATGTCACGAGTCGCTCTGGCAAGACGGAAGAAAGCCCACGCGCCCGGCCAGTGTCAACACTGGCCGGGCCCACGGATTACTTCAGGTTGACCACGGTCTGCAGAATTTCATCCTGCGTCTTGATGGTGTTGGTATTGGCCTGGAAGTTGCGCTGGGCGATGATCAGGTCCACCAGTTCCTTGGTCAGGTCGACGTTGGAGGCTTCCAGCGTGCCGGATTCGATGGTACCGAACTTGCCTACCCCCGCGGCGCCAATCACCGCAGCGCCGGAGCTGCCGGTCTCGGCCCACATGTTGTCGCCAATCGACTGCAGGCCTTCCTTGTTACCGAAGTTGGCCAAGGCCACGCGGGCGAGGTCGATGGACTTCTCGTTGGAGTAGTTGCCGACGATGGTGCCGTCATCCTCGATCTGGATGCCGACCAACTGGCCCGAGGCGTAACCATCCTGCTGCGGGGAGTTGATGGCGTAATCCTGGGCGGTCTGGCTGGAACCGGAGAAATCGAAGGTAAAGTTCGTCTTAGCTGCACCATTAGCACCATTGAAAGCAAACTCTACGACGTTTTCTCCGACCCCGTCAGCTTTTGTAACAGGCGCACCAGCAGTGCCGTTATAAGCCGTCTTTAATTTACCATTGCTATCAAACTCGAGAGTTGCTGTTTCAAGCTTGGCTTGATAAGAGATCGTTCCACCTTGAAACGTACCGCCTACCGTTGATCCGCCAGTGACCGTAGCGACATAATCAACATCATCGTAAGTAAATTCTTCTGTACCATTCTTTGTTGGGGCAAAGCCTGCTGGATAGTTTCCGTCAGCTTCAACAGTATTCGACCAAGAGCTGCTCGCCCCTAGCGCCACCCTTGATTCGACCTGCCAGGCATTGTCACCCGTCTTGATGAAATACATCTGCAGGTTGTTGGAATTACCCAATGAGTCATAGAAAGTCGTTGAGGTGCTGTAGTTGTACGTGGAGGCGTTTGCGGCATTGAATGCTTCGGTCGGGATTTCATCGCCGGCATCCAGATCGACACCCGCCGAGGACTTCGTGGTTGCCTGGGCGACCATCGAGTCCGCCGGCAGCTGGATCAGCTCGGCCTGGCCACCGGTCGGGATGGCGGCATTGACGGTATTGAAGTTGCTGACGTTGTAGCCGGTCAGTTGGGCGCCCTGGGCGTTGACCAGGTAACCGTCGCTGGTCATGGTCAGCTGGCCGTTGCGGGAATAGCCGACCTGCCCGCCCTGATTGAAACGGAAGAAACCGTCGCCGCTGATCGCCAGGTCCAGATCGCGGTTGGTGGTTTCCAGCGTGCCGTTGTTGAAATTCTGCAGCACACCGGCGACCCGCGTGCCCAAGCCGACCTGGCTGCCGGCGAAGACGTCGGCAAACTGTACCGAGGAGCTCTTGAAGCCCTTGGTCTGGGAGTTGGAGATGTTGTTGCCGATGGCGTCGAGCTGAGTGGAGGCTGCGTTGACCCCACTCAATGCTTGTGAAAAGCCCATGATTCAGTTCCTTAATTTATAAAGTGACAGGCAATCAAGTGGTGACAGCGCGCATGCATACTGCGCTCATCACTGTCATTGGTTATAGAATCTGACGGACATCCGCCAGCTTGACGTCATCCATGTTCGGTCCCAGGTCGAGCAGCGGCTCCCCGTCACCTTTCATCACACCGCTGACCAGCCCATAGTTGAGCAAGGTATAGGAGGACACCGGCTCGTCACCCACGGTGGCCTCGACGCGGCTAACCTTATAAACATTTCCATCAGCGGCCTTCGATTTATCATCGAGCACGCCATCCCAGTAGAACGACTGAACGCCCGCCTTGACCGACTCGGTGTTGCGTTGTGCCACCACCTGGCCCGAACCGTCGGTAATCGTAAACTTGATGTTGTCGACATCGGTTCCTAGCTCAATACCGATCGGCGTTGCCACGACATTGCCGTCAGCGTCCGAGCCCACACGGATCTCATTGCCCGGCACCAGTACGCCCTGACCGATCAGCGCGGTGGCCTGCAGTGACTGTCCCGCTTCGATCTGTCCGGTAATGCCTTCCAGCGTGGTATTGAGTTCCTGAATGCCGCTGACGGTATTGATCTGCGCCATCTGCGAAGTCAATTCCGCGTTCTCCATGGGACTCATCGGGTCCTGATTCTTCAACTGCGTAATCAGCAGCGTCATGAAGCGGTCGTTGAGCTCTCCCGCGGTATCCGTGCCGGTGGTACCAGTGCTGCCGACATTATTGATGTTGGCAAGGGTGCTGCTGCCGATAGGGCTAGCCATGTCGCGTCTCCGTTAGCCTTCGCCAATGGTCAAGGTCTTGAGCATCATCGTCTTGCTGGTGTTGAGCACCTCGACGTTGGCCTGATAGGAGCGCGAGGCGGCAATCATGTTGACCATTTCATTGACCGGCTCGACGTTGGGCATCGAGACATAGCCCTGCTCGTCGGCCAGGGGATGCTCGGGGCGATATTCAAGACGCAGCGGAGACTCGTCCTCCACCACCTCGGACACACGCACGCCACCGGTGCCATGCGCCCCCTGGGAGACGGTCTCGAACATCACCTGCTTGGCGCGGTAGGCCTCGCCATCGGGGCCGGCCACACTGTCGGCATTGGCCAGGTTGCTGGCGGTCACGTTCATGCGCTGTGCCTGGGCACTCATCGCCGAACTGGAAATTTCAAAGACACTGAACATCGACATAGGGCTTACTCCGGCTGCATTGCAGTTTTCAGCCCTTGGATCTTACGGCTGAGAATGGTCAGATTGGCTTGATAGCGCACTGCGTTATCGGTGAAGTTGCTGCGTTCCCGATCCATGTCGACGGTGTTACCGTCCAGACTGGGCTGATCCGGCACGCGGTAGAGCAGCTCGCGCCCCAGTCCCGCGCCGTGGGCCTGGGCAGGCACATGGCGGCTCGATGTCGTGTTCAGCGACAGCGCGTTGGCACTGGACCGCCCCTGCGTCATCACCTGGTCGAGTTCCTTGGCGAAATCGAAATCGCGCGCCTTGTAGTTCGGCGTATCGGCATTGGCGATGTTGCCGGCCAGTACCTGCTGCCGCTCCGCGCGCAGATTGAGTGCTTCCTGGTGATAGCGCAGTGCGCCGTCAAGCTTATCGATCATTCTTGGTATCCCTGCTGTCCCGGTGTCTTGTCTCCAGCGGCCCGCGCCGTTCGGGAGGATGTGCAGGCTGGAGAATAGCCCGCCCCCTGTCACCCCAAACGCCGGAACAGGCTCTCAATTGCGCGTCATTTCCGCCTTTGGCAATCCCGCTCAGCGCCTAGAATCGTTTCCCATCAGTGCGCCTGGATGTCCTCGGCGCATGTCATGCCAGAACATCGGCAGCGCAAGAGGGGCTTATCATGGCGCAACCCAGCACACGCAAAGGGCGAAAGACGCTTTATCTGGCCGGGCATATCGTGGCTTTGCCTCTCATGGCCCTGATCGCCGCGCTGAGCTGGGCGCCCATCGCGCTGGCCAGCGACCAGGCGGTCATCAATGCGGTCGAGGAGTTTCTGTATGCGCAGGCCGAAGGCGAAGATATCAGCGTGGAGGTACGCCCCTCGACGGCACGCCTGCCGGAGTGCGCCAACCCCGAGCCGTTTCTGCCTCGCTCAGGCCCGCCCCAGGGGCGTGTCACCGTCGGGGTCCAGTGCGGCGAACAGCGGCGCTATATGCAAGCCACGGTGGCGATCAACACGCGCCACCTGGTCGCCAGCCGCGATATCGCCCCCGGCACGACGGTGACTCGGGACATGTTCGAGTGGCACACCGCCGACCAGAGCCGCCTGCCCCGGCAATGGCTGGACGACCCGCAAACCCTCATCGGCGCCGTCACCACTCGGCGCATCCCCGCCGGCACCGCTTTGCAGTCTTCGATGGTAAGAGAGCGTTATCTGGTCAGGCGTGGCGAGCCGGTTACTCTGGTGGCGCAAGGGGCGGGGTTTCGGATTACTCGCGAGGCGAAGGCGCTTGAAAGTGGCGGCATGGGCACCTCGATACGGGTGCGCACCGATGATGGCAACATCCTGCATGCCCAGGTAAGCGGAGAGAGCCGGCTCAATGTCGTCTTCTGAGCGATTCAACGTCGCTATCGAAAGCCTTTAGCCGACGCGCTAGACTTGTTGTTTTACCGGAAACCGGCGCCGCATGCCGCTCAAGGGGCTCGAAGCGCAGAAACTCATCTGCGCAAACATTTATGAGCAGTTTCCCTAAAGCTTTGGCCTGCAGCGCCGATACTTCCTACAAGCCCGCTTTCAAGAGACCAGAACCTTGAAAATCGACACATTGCAGTCATTGACCCGCTTGCCGGGACAGGAAAAGTCCGGCAACAGCACGTCAACCGTAAGTGACACCACGCGCACCGCGCCCGCCACTGCCGCAACAGTGACCACCCTCAGCCAGGCCGCTTCCGGCGATGCCGGCCAGGATATCGATACGGCACGCGTTGCGGAAATTCGGCAGGCCATCAGCGAGGGCCGCCTCGATATTCGTTCAGACAAGATTGCCGATGGTCTCATCCAGAGCGTACGAGACCTGCTCGGCGAGTGAGGATAGAAGCTTCCATGAACTACCGTGAATGCCTGCGCCGCCAGAAGGCGGCCCTGGAATCGTTCGTCGCGCTGCTCGACGAAGAGCACCTGCAACTTGCCCAGGGGCAAATCGACGGCGAGGCGTTGTCGCGCCTTGCCGCCGACAAACAGCGCATTGCCGCGGAAATGGAAGAGTACGAGCAAGCCCGGCTAGCCGCTCAGCGCGCCTCGGGCCATGGTGAAGGACTGCGCGGCGCCGAACGCGCCGCCCAGGAAAGCCAGTGCCTCGATGACTGGGGCGACATGCGCACGCTAGCCGAACAGGCACGGCAGAAAAACCGCATGAACGGCCTGATGATTAACATGCGTCTGGAGCATAATCAGAAGGCCATCAACTTCCTGTCGGAAGCGGCGGGCAGCACACTTTACGGCCCCACCGGCCAGTCGCGGCGCAAGGGATTCGGGGGAATCAGCTCCCGGGCGTGATGCAAGCCCGGTCGCTTTAAGTCGCTTTAAGCCCAGTCAATGCTGGGCTTTTCCGCTACCTTCTACTTGCTACTCGATCAGCAGGTTTTCGGCACGGTGCTCTCCGGGTGTCTCGATGCGTGGCTCGCGTCCACCACGCAGGATCGAGTTACCCTCGAATAGCGTTCGCTGATCGATCTCCGGCGGATTGAGCCAATCCTCCTCGCGTATCTGTCCGCTCTTGCCGTAGACCTCCAACGCGTTGGCATAGGTCACCTTGCGCACCGTCTCTTCCGACACGCCTTGCTCCAGCGCCAGTCTGGCGGTCTTGGCCACCCCCAGGCAGTCGGAGATTCCCCAGTCGCAGGCGCTGTCCACGATGATGCGCTCTCCGCCATACTGCTTGAGCACTTCCACCATGCGCGCATTGCCCATCTTGGTCGATGGATAGATGGAGAACCCCGCCCAGAAGCCCCGCTCCAGGGTTTCGGCGACGGTTTCCTCATTGTTATGGTCTATCACCACCCACGACGGATCGACCCCCATCTCCTCGCAGACATCCATGGAGCGCGACGTGCCGCGTTTCTTGTCGCGATGCGGCGTGTGCACCATGACCGGCAATTTCAATTCGCGGGCCAGCTCCAGCTGGGCGCGGAAGTATTTATCTTCCAGCGGCGTCTGCTCGTCATAGCCGATCTCGCCGATGGCGACGACGCCTTCCTTCAGCGCGAAGCGTGGCAGCCATTCCATTACGCCTTCGGCAAGTTCCTCATTGTTGGCTTCCTTGGAATTCAGGCCCACGGTGCAATAGTGGCGAATGCCAAACTGTCCGGCGCGGAACCGCTCCCAGCCCACGATCGTGGACAGGTAATCGACATAGGTGCCGACGAAGGTCCGTGGCTGCCCCAGCCAGAACGCCGGCTCGATCAATGCGACGACACCGGCCGCCGCCATGGCTTCATAATCATCGGTGGTGCGGGAAATCATGTGCGCGTGGGGATCGATAAACATCAGGCAGCCTCGGTCGTCGACAGGGTGTCCCAACTGATGCGGCCTGCGTCGAGGTCGTTGATCAGCGAGGTGGAAGCCAGAATCTCGCGGGCTTGCGCAGAGGGGCTGGAAGAAAGCGCCAGCGCAGCGGCAACCCGCTCTTGGGCATTGCCCGCGAGGGCGCGCTGCAAATCGTCAAACGCGCCGACGTCATCGGCAAAGGGCCCCACGCAGCGCCACAATTCAGGCGAGACGGGACGTTTCGCCGCCCAGCGTTCATGCGCATAGTCCAGCAGGATCCGGGCCAGCTCAGGGTTCGCCCGTTCATCCAGGCCGTCAATCGGCGCAAGACGGCTGCCGACAAATAGTGCCTTGAGCACCATGTGATTCCAGCGGTGCTCGTCGAAATGGTCACGCGGATAGGGATTGTGATGGGCAATCGACTCGAAGACTGCACGCATGTTCGAACGCAGCCCCTCCCCCACTTCGAACGCCAGGCTGTCCGGTTCGGGATACAGCGGCAGGCCACGATAAAGCGCCATCAGTTCCCCCACGTCCGCCGTACGCCGCAAATCCTTGAATTTGCCGGCGAATGTCCGCTCCCCCCGATGCGCGAGAAGCGCGGCCACCCGTGCCGCCCCGTCCACGCTCCAGCCCTTGGGACACCAACCGGGGCGCATCGCCTCCGCTTCCGCCAGGTCCTCTTGAGACAAGGACAGATCCGCCTTGCCTAGTTGACGAGGCGCCAGCCCCATCACGATGTGCAACTCGCGTTCAGGTGCCCCGGCTGCCAGCATCGCCAGCCGCTCGTTGAACCATTCCCCGTGTTCCTCTGACTGGCGTGTTACCCAACGCCGCAGAAGTTCGATGATATGTGCCGCCATGTTCTGCTCCCTGAGCCCTGCACGGAAGCTTTACATTAATCCGCAACCTCTTATCCACCAAGATTGTTTATCTAGCGATATAAAATTAACAGAGCATTAATACACCTACAGAATAATGACTAACAACATCATTAAAACGCCGCTCTTGACATTAATGAAGTCATTTATAAGCCTCAATCGCGGCAGCCAACTTCATAATAACTTGAGTTTTTCGAAACCCATTGGTAATTCTTGTAACCCGACAAACTCAACCGACAATTTCATCCTGGCTAGCCCCGACGCTCATCGATCCTTGTTTGGGTGTTATGAATGCGCCTTTATTCGTTTCCCTACGGCTCAAAAATCTATTAATAGAGATTCATCATGAACAATACGCTGGTTATCCTGGTCGTGGGACTCACGCCTAGCCTGGTGGGGCGTTACACGCCGCATTTAGCGAAACTGGCCGCTCGCGGCGGCATGCGGCCACTCAACACCGTGACGCCCGCCGTGACCTGTACCGTGCAATCGACCCTGGTTACCGGCCTGCGCCCTGCCGAGCATGGCGCGGTGGCCAACGGCTGGTATTTTCGCGATCTGTCCGAAGTCTGGCTGTGGCGGCAGTCCAACCGGCTCGTCGAAGGGGAAAAGCTCTGGGACGCCGGCAAGGCCCGCGACCCCCAGTTCACCTGCGCCAAGATGTTCTGGTGGTACAACATGTACTCGAGTGCCGACTGGAGCGCGACGCCACGTCCGATGTATCCGGCCGATGGCCGCAAGGTGCCCGACCACTACACCCACCCGCCCGAACTGCACGATGAGTTGGACGCCAAGCTGGGCCAATTTCCGCTGTTCAAGTTCTGGGGGCCGGCGGCGGACATCTCCTCCAGTGCCTGGATAGCCCAGTCGACCCTGCATGTCATGGCTACGCGCAACCCGACACTTACCCTCACCTACCTGCCCCATCTGGACTACAACCTACAACGGCTGGGCCCCGATCTCTCCCATCCCCGCATTCAGCAGGACCTTCAGGAAGTCGACGCGCTTTGCGGAGAGCTGATCGACGCGGCAGACACGCAGGGCCGACGGGTGATCGTGGTATCGGAATATGGCATCACGCCGACTACCGAGGCGGTTCATATCAATCGAGCATTACGCCAGGCGGGGCTGATCGCAGTACGCGTCGAGAAAGAGCATGAGCAGCTGGACCCAGGCGCCTCGGCGGCCTTTGCCGTCGCCGATCACCAAATTGCGCATATCTATGTCAAGGATCCGGCGCGAGTCATCGAAGTCAAGACCTTGATAGAGCAACTGGAAGGAGTCGAAGCGGTATGGGATCGCGACGCCATGCAGGCGCATGGCCTCGACCATCCGAACTCGGGCGAACTGGTGGCCGTGTCGAAACCGGATCGCTGGTTCAGTTACTACTACTGGCTGGACGATGCGCGCGCACCGGATTACGCCCGTACCGTCGATATTCATCGCAAGCCCGGCTACGATCCGGTCGAGTTGTTCTTCGACCCGGCACTCAAATGGCCCGTTTTCTCCGCCGGCTGGCGGGTAGGCAAACGCAAGCTGGGCTTTCGACAATTGCTGGATGTCATTTCGCTGAAAGACACCCATATGGTGAAGGGCTCGCACGGGCGGGTTACCGACGATCCGCAGGAAGGCCCTTTGGTGATCTCCTCCGAAGCCGGGCTACTTCCCGAAGGTGCCGTGGACGCGATCGACTTCAAGCGCCTGACGCTGGCCCATGTGTTTGACTGAGCCCCAACGAGCCTCGAACCCAACGATAGAGACTCTGCAGGTCTAGCGTTGCAAGGCCTGCAGGGCATTACGAGAAAACGCTAACAGCGCCCGGTAGTGTTCCTGCTCGACGATATCGCGGACGATTTCGGTATCCACCTCGAGATAGTCGTGCACCAACACATTTCGCAGGCCAATAATCTTGCGCCATGGAGTCTCGCCTCCGATCACCCCTTTGTCCGTCAGGCGCTGAAAAGCCGTCAGTGCCTCACCACTTATATGCCCTGTTTCTCTTCTTGCCCAATGTTTGGCCACGCCAATGCAGCCTTCTATCAGCACTTGGAGTGTTCTTTCTGCAGCATGCCGTTCAATACGTGACCAAGGGCGTTCTGCCAGAATGCTGCGCAGCACTTCGATATCGGCTTCGCATTCATCGAGGTGATTTTCCAGAGCGTCGATATAAGCTGCGTTGAAGTGGTTTTCAAGCATATCGTTTCCGTTGGTGGAGGTAATCCAGTTCCCACCGAGACATGATACGCGTTTCCTGCTGCATACGGATTTGCGGGTGACGATCCAGCAATAGCCGCCCTTCGCTGATAATGGACCAGCCAAGCGGGATGGGCGCAATAGCGAGATCAACGATGCTGAGCAAGCCCTCTGGCAGTTCAAGCGCCTGTTGCCAGTCCAGGGCCAGCAGTTCCGGACGCAGCCGACGATCCAATGGCAAGTCAATCCAGTCGACGAAAACGACGGCCAGATCATAATCGCTTTGCCGGTGATGATCCTCTCTCGCTCTTGAGCCGTACAGCCAGAGTGCCGCAAGCTCCTCACGCTGACCGGCCAACTCGATGAAACGCTTTAGCAGCTGTTCATCCCTCATTGCATGTTTTCCCTGTATAACACCCCGGCTGGCAGATAAGCCATAAAGCCACTCGCGTCATATCTTGACGACTCCAATCTTCAAAAGAAAGAGGAGGGGCAATGCACTCGCTAATGACGAAGAAACAGCGGTTCAGGTTCCCGGTGCCACCCGCTGCAACGCCAGCGTCGCACCAAAGGCTGCCACGGCCAAAACCGCCAGCCCGTAGGCCCCGGCAGATGCGACAAGCGCGGCGTCATAAAGTGAAATGGCGGCAATCAGGCTCACCACGGCTCTGGGCACATCGCCGGGCTGGCGGCGAAACAGCAGACTGAGCGCCCAGGCTCCCCAGCCGACATAGAGCGCTAAAATCACCCAGGCAAGAATTCCGTCCGCCATCCACGCCACGACACCTACCGAAACGGCCATTACCGCTAGCGGCCAGACAGCGCCGACCCGGTTGTACGCTTCCTGTCTGGCGGCGTAGGTGAGCCCCACGACATGACAGAAAAGCCCTAGCGCGCCTACCGTTATGACGGTATCGGGCGTACTCGCCCCGGCACTCAGAGCGGCGGTGGCATACACCAAGAAGCGGCAGAGCCCCATGATCACCGGGCCGAGCACGGTACGCTTATGCCACCAGTCGTAAAGTACGATAGCCGCCCCTAACGCCAGCCCACCCCAGCCCGCCGGCACACTGAGCCAGAACAATAGTGTGGCGCCCAGCCCCAGCATGACGAAGCCCAGAATGTAGACGGTGAGACGCGAGACTTCTCCCAGGGGAATCGGCCGGTTAGCGCGCTCGCGGGCATCAATCTCGGCATCGAAGGCGTCGTTGAGGTACATGCCGCCAACATAGAACAATGACAAGGCCATCAACAACACCAGCAGCCCCGCGCCCCCCGGAGCGACGCCGGTCAGTACCCAGCCGGCGATGCCATTCGACCAGACGGTAGGCAGGTTCGATACCCGCCCGAGCCTGAGCCACTTAGCCCGGCTCGCCCAGGCATTCTGCGACCCAGCGAAGCTCGCCTGCCACGGCATCTTCCATCCTGTCATGTCTCAGCTCCTCAGGTAGTACATTCCAGCTATAGGTTTCCACTTCCAGGTGGGGTGAGATGGGGTCGCGAGCGTGCAGCGCGAGAACTTCTTTCAGGAACGCTTGCGTTGTTCCCAACACACCAAACGACTGCGCAAAGACCGGCACGTGAAAATGAATGCGCCACTCCTCGCCATCGGCCGCCGCCCCGCGCGCCAATGCCTCGGGCAGATCGGCGAAGCGGGCCAGGCCATTTTTACTGCGTGCGACGACCTGATGCAGATACGTCGGCTCGCTGAAGGCCGCCAGGGCGTGGCGTGCCTCGGGGCTCACTTCGGCAATGCGCAACGCTGAACTCAACTGAAGCTTGTGAATCGGAATGCCCGCGGCGCGTAGAGCCGTGATACTGGCGATAGGGTCCTCGAATTCAACCGCTGCGTGGCATACGTCATAACAGAGGCCCAGATGCTCAGGGAGCGCTTCGACCGCCTCGTTAGTGGGAAGCCCCGTCAACTCGGCCAACCGTTGCGCTGCGGCAGAGGAAAACAGGTAGTGCTTAAAGAAACTTATCGCCTCCTCTACCGTTTCCAGAAAGCAGTGAGGTTCCGGTTCGAGAGCGATGGCCACGCTGACGCCGGTACGGCGCTTCAGTGCGACGCAATGTGCCGCCGCTCGCAGCATCTTGTCGGCCATGCACTGTTCGGCGCCGGCGCTCAAAGGCTTGAAGGCACCGGGAACCGTGCTCAGGCTGACTTGGCCTCCCTGGGGTGTAATCTCGGCCATCAGCTTGGCCAGGGCGTTGGTATAGGCGAGGCGCTCCTCGGTACGCCAATCGGGTTGATAGACATCCTCCTTGACCCGCGTGCCGTGAAACGCACCATAAGGGAAGCCATTGACCGTGATGGCCTGGTATCTCTCACTGTCCAACAGCGCCACGAGTTCCGCACGCGCCTCGGGAGAGGCCAGCGAGCGAACCGCCTTGGCGGAAAACCGCAATCCCACGGCAAAGGGCGCGTTTGGCGACACTGCCGCCTTGACCGCACGAACCGGCCCCGTGAGCGCTGTGCGCGCCTCGCTCCAGGTTTCCGCCGGATGGATATTGAGACAATAGGTGAGCTGGCCCAGGTTATCCCGCAAGCGCATTTTTCACCTCGCGGTTTTGAAGCCAGGCGACCGCCTGCATGACGAGTTCGGCGTTCATGGCGTGGATCTCGACACCGACGCCGAGATCGGCCAGCAACGTGACCGTCAGCTCGCCGCCGAGATGTTCGCGGAACTCCCGCAGCCCGGTCAGAATCGCCGCCTCGCCGTTGTCGCCCGTCGAGGCCAGCGCCGGATGAAAAACACTCAGGCCAAGACGCTCCAGAAGCGAAACGATGCGCTCGTCTTCCCCTTCGGGTAGCAAGCCGGTCAGCACCGAGTAGCGTGCATCGAGCGCGATGCCGATGGCGACCGCTTCGCCATGGTGCACTTCATGATGGGTTAGCGCCTCCAGGCGATGCGCCGACCAGTGGCCGAAATCCAGTGGCCGCGCGGAGCCTAGCTCAAAAGGGTCACCGCCATGGGCGATCTGGCGCATATGCAGCTCCGCGCTGCGGCGAATCATGTACTCTTCGACGGATCGCTCGTGGGCTACCAGACCCTCGACGTGGGTTTCCAGCCACTCGAAGAATTCCCGGTCACGGATCAGGGCCACCTTGATAGCCTCTGAAATCCCCGCCATGCGCTCGCGACGGGGCAGCGACTCCAGCAGGTCGAAGTCGTTGAGCACCGCCCAGGGCGGCGCAAAGCTGCCGACAAAATTCTTGACCCCGCTGAGATTGACCGCGTTCTTGACCCCCACCCCGCTGTCATTTTGCGCCAGCACCGTGGTGGGGATGCGAATATGGCGCA
Organism: Halomonas sp. WWR20; assembly: GCF_054602495.1. Classification (NCBI taxonomy): domain Bacteria; kingdom Pseudomonadati; phylum Pseudomonadota; class Gammaproteobacteria; order Oceanospirillales; family Halomonadaceae; genus Halomonas; species Halomonas sp. WWR20. Next base: position 34,057 of record NZ_JBTRHR010000003.1, on the reverse strand, counting down.
CACCGCGATGCGCCGTCGCAGCGGCAAAGCCGATGGCATCCAATACCGCGCCGCCGCCGATGGCAATCACGTAAGAGTGGCGATCGACACCCAGCCGATGAATGGCGCGCTGTACCGACTCGATGACATCCGGCGCGGCCTTGATCCGCTCCCCGCCAGGGACCAGCATCGGCGGCGTCAGAAGCTCGATCTGCGCGTGAGCAGCGATATAGCTCTCGATCCGCGCGACCAGGTCAGCCTGGGTTTCGGCCAGCCCGCTATCGATATACACCAAGCATTTATGGCGTTTATGCGATTCCCTTAACGCCAGCATTTCCGCCAGCAGAGAGTTTCCTGGCGCAAACAGCCCGCGCGTAAAGGCCACGGGATATTCGTAGGGCACCGAAAAGCGCTGCCAGCTGACAACAGTTGCGGCGGCGCGGTCATCTAGCGGGGCATTGCTAACCGAGGCCTCGATAGCCGCAGCCTCGGTAGAGGTATCAGAAGAAACCTCGGAAACATGGGCATCGGTGATCGCCATGAGTAGTATCCTTGCTCGGGTTTTACTTTATTCTTCTCATCACGCCACACACACCGCATGAATGCAGAATAAAATTTGTGAATTTTAATGTGCGATATAATTAAGGAAGGTAACGGTCGCGAGTTTTATCATGACACAACAATACATAAGTCTTGGCGGTTATCACAAGGATCATTAGCGTAAATGAATGATCAAATTCGCCATCTGAAAATCAATTAAAACCCATTAGACTCTTCATAAATAAAGAATGGTAAAACTCATTATATAGCGATTGCATAAACATGATAACGCGATGAAATCCTTCATCGCGTTACCGTCAGAGCAGGTTTTGTCGAGCAGAAAAAATATTAACCGGCGGTCAATTGCGCCAACAGCTCCTGACGCCGCGGTTCTTGCATGAATGCCACTTCGATGGCATTGCGGGCCAGGCCGGTAAACGTGGCCTTGTCCCAGCCGAAAGCCTCATGACAGGCCAGATAGTTGTCCAGGACACCGCCGCCAAAATAGGCCGGATCATCGGAGTTGATCGTCAGCTTGAGTCCCGCATCCAACAGTTTAGGCAAGGGATGATCGGTCATCTGCTCGACAACCTTGAGGCGCAGATTGGAAAGCGGGCATACCGTCAGCGGTATTTGCAACGCTTTCAAGCGTTCCACCAGGGCGGGGGCCTCAAGGCAACGCACGCCGTGATCGATACGGCTCACCTCGAGGATATCCAATGCCTGTTCGATATAGGCCGCCGGCCCCTCCTCGCCCGCATGCGCCACGCGCGTTATCCCCAAAGCTTTGGCACGCGCAAAGACATCGGCGAACTTGCGCGGCGGGTGGTCTCGCTCCGCGCTGTCCAGGCCCACGGCATCGATCAGCGCGTAGTAGGGGCTGGCATCTTCCAGTACGCGCATCGCCTCTTCGGCATCCCGGTCGCGCAGGAAGCTCATGATCAGCGCCGTGGTCATTCCCCACTGCGCCTGCGCCTGGCGCATGGCACGCGTCAACCCCTCGAAAGGCACCGCCAGCTCGACACCCCGCGCCAGGTGCGCCTGGGGGTCGAATGACAGCTCGACATGAATGACCCCCTCGGCATGAGCGCGCGCGAAGTAATCCATGGCCAGATCGTAAAAATCATCCGACGTCCTGAGTACCTGCATGCCCTGATAATAGAGATCGAGAAACGACTGTAGATCCTCGAAGTCATACGCCGCCCGAACCTCCTCTACCGAAGCATAAGGCAGGGGCACCTTATTGCGCTCGGCCAGGGCGAACATCAGCTCCGGCTCCAGCGAACCCTCGATATGCAAATGCAGCTCCGCCTTGGGAAGTGTGCGTAGCCAATCCTTCATGAAGCGGTATCCTTGTGTCGCTGAGGTGGGTTCAATTTGTCGGTTATAGCATGCAGGAAAGATGCCATTTGACCAAGCGAGCCCCCTGGCCGAGATACGCAGGTGACTGTTCACCTGATACCATGGAGGGCCCGATCCGACGCGGCATGGTCTGCGGTAGCACGGCAAACGGCAGCACGGTGATGTAGCGTGTGTCGCTACTATATAGTGCTCCACCTGCTTTCAGTCGATCTCCTCGACTCGCGCCGCCAGCATCTTGGCCACGAAACCGATTGAATAGATGACATGACATCCCTGAAAGACGCTCCCCCCGAGACGCTGGCACGAGTCGACATCGTGCTCACCGACGTCGACGACACCCTGACCCGGCATGGCAAGCTTGCCGCCCGCACACTCGCCGCCATGGAACGGCTGATGGCCGCAGGCATCAGCGTCATCCCGGTGACCGGCGGCTGCGCAGGCTGGTGCGACCATATCGTGCGTGCCTGGCCGGTGGCGGCCGTCATCGGCGAGAGTGGCGCCTTGCGGTTCAGGCGAACCGCAAGCGGTGGACTCGACCAACGCTTTGTACGTCCACTGACGGCGTTACGTGACGAGCAGCGACTGTTGCTGAATATCGCCGAACAAGCGCTACGTGACGTCCCCGCAGCACGCTTGGCCGCAGACCAGCCCTACCGGCTGGCCGATGTGGCGGTGGATCACGCCCAGGATGTCGGCCCGCTGCCCGCCGAGGATATTGCCACCGTTATCGATATTTTCCGCCGCGCCGGTGCCCGTGCGCGAGCCAGCTCGATCCATGTCAACGCCTGGTTCGGCGACCACGACAAGGCCAGCATGGCCGCGCAACTGCTCGGCGAGGATTTTGACCTCTCAATAGCGGAGCAGGCACAACGCGTGCTGTTTATCGGCGATGCTCCCAATGATGAGTCGCTGTTTGCCGCCTACCCGCTCAGCGTCGGTGTTGCCAATATCACACCGCACCTGGGCAAGCTGACCCATACGCCGCGCTGGGTTTGCGAGGCCGGCCATGGAGAGGGGTTCGAGGAAATGGCCAATCGCTTACTGGCCGTCAGGCAGCACCGTTAAGGGAAAGGGTTAAAAGAGCATTATAGACGCGCCTCGAACCGCAACATCCCTGTCGCGCGTCGCACACGAATGCGGCTCATCCAGCAACATCGATCAGGCCCATGAGGCCGTTTCGTCGTGCGTCTTGAAGGTGACGAGATCATGATAGGCATGCCAAGTCGCATGGCCCAATAGGGGCAGAATCACCGCCAGCCCGATATAAAAGGTCAGGATGCCGATGGCCGTACAGCCCGCCAGGATTGCCGCCCACAGCAGCATAACCCGAAAATTATTGCCCACCGTGCGCAGGCTCGCCTCGATCCCCTCCATGAACGTCAGGTCACGATCGAGCAGCGTGGGAACGCCAGGTTTCGCCTCACACAGCGACATTACATCGACAGGACTCATCTGGTCGCAGTGAAGTAGGCCCATCGACCGAGTCACAGACAGGCGGACTAGCCCATCAGACGCCAGGCCGGCGGACACGTGGCTTCGAGTGAAGGGCAGATAGGCGTTGTCTACGGTTTATTAGTCACCACGCCTCACTGCCAGTCACCTTGAGCCGTAACATCTTCTATCCATTCCAGCATATCCGATTCCTGAGCATCATCTCGTAAGGCCAACGATTGCATGCGGCACTGCTCGGCAAAATCAGGCGAGCGCGTATCCGGAACCCAGATCCGAAGAGGACGCAGCCCTTGGGCGCGTAGCGCCTCTCGCCGCTTCCTGACTCTGCCATTGACAGATCGCGTCATGCCCTTCTCTCCGCCCTGTTACAGGTAACAAAAATGGCACACAACCCTCTCCCAGGGCAATGACTGCTCCCGTTAGGCCAAGCTTTTTAGAGATATGATCGACTCGAATTGCCCTGCCGTACTGAACGTCAAGCGAAACACGCCGCTGACACCGTCGCGGGTCACGATATGGCGTAGCGCCTTGGCCGGAAACACCACCCGACGCCCATCCAGGCTATGCGCATAGACCTGTTGTATGCCGCCCTGATAATGCCCCAGGCACTGGGCGGCGGAGAGCTCGATCACGACATCGATACTGGGCATTCTGCTTCTCCATGCAATAACCGTCTTCTGGACGGGCCTTGATCTTCACCAACCCTAGGTTACACTTACAAGTGTAACCTAGGAGAGCGTTATGGAAGCCACGATCAAAGATTTACGTCTTCATACACGAGAGCTTATTGCTGCAACCGATCGCGGCGAAGAGGTCATTATCACCTATCGCGGCAAACGCAGGGCCAAACTCATCACCTGGAACGATGAGCAGGCACAAGGTTCCGAAGGCCAACCACGCAATCCCGCCTTCGGACTATGGCGAAACGATGCCGCCCATGAGAAAGATGTGGCCACTCTCGTACGCGGCCTGCGACAGCCAAGAGATCTGCCCTGATGCTGGTGGATACGGATGTATTGATCTGGAACCTACGAGGTAACGAAGTAGCGGCGCAATTACTCGATGAACATCCTCGTTTCACCCTCTCAGCGGTAAGCTACATGGAGCTATTGCAAGGGCTGCGTGACAAGGCGGAGCTGAGAGTCCTACGCCAGGCAATACGTTTCTGGCAAGCAGAGATATTCCCAATCAATGTAGAGATCTCATCACGCGCCATGTTTCTGGTGGAAGAACACTCGCTGAGCCACAACATGCAAATGGCAGATGCCTTGATCGCGGCCAGCGCCCTTCACCTGGGCATACCCCTAATCACCGCCAATGACCGATACTACCGGCATATCGAGGGGCTTGAAATCAGCATATTCCGTCCTTGAATGCTTATATACCGGCAACTCAACGGTTCGACCGCCGATAAAATACCTTACCAACCCGCTGGATATGCTCGATCAGCTCGGGGTTATCGATCTGCTGATAAAGTGACAGGTCGATATCGGAACCGGGACGATAGGTCCCCATGGCATGCGAGCCGTACAGGATAGCCTGCTCCAGCGCAGGAACGCTGCTCAATACTTCACGAATCCTCGCCTGTGCCTCTAGCGCCAATCCCCTATCGGGCTGGCATGTTGCACTCATGACGCGTTATCTCGCAGCGCGGCCAACGTCTGGCGAAGTGCCATCAAGTTGTCGTAATGAGACTGCCGAATATTCGTCAGGATGTCCTGCGCAGTTTGCTCATTGTAAGACTGCGAAGTGGGTTACGGTCCACCAGCATCGACATCCAGGCCTCACCGTTCTCGATCAGCCCCAGCTTGAATGCCTCGCGAACGGTATCTCGCGAACCGACGATCGACTCGATCCCTTGCCACACCAGATAATCCTTCAGCGTGTTCCAGCCCAGCTCATAAGTGGTTTCGAACGCCTGGATCGTGCCCTGCTGCTCGAGATTAGAGAGCGGCCGTTGCTGTATCAGCGTTATCGCCTCCTTCAGTTGCGCCAGCGCCTTCTCGAAATTCTGAAGGCGCTGAATCCAGCGATATCAATGGCTGCCATTGCCCCCCTCCCCATCGGACGGTTTCAAGTGAATCGTGAAAGACGGGCACCAGGCTCGACCGCCTGCTTTATCAACGGGTCCCAGCTATCAGGTGGATTGCCGTTGGCAAGCATCTTGCGGAAGGTCCGATAGGTATCCGTCTTGCTGTCATAGGCCCGCTTGGTCTGCTCGTCATTGACCCAGGCGTAGACAATGATCCGGCTGGGCTCGTGATAGCGAAAGAATAGCCGGTATTGCTGATAGAACTTAGCCCGAAACCAATGCTTGTGCTCATCACCCAGCGCATTCCCTTGCCGATATTGCTCATGGGTCGGGTCGCTAGGAATGTCCTCAAGTGCGAGCTTGAGAATCGCCGCGAGTCGCTTGGTGTCGTTCTTGCGCGTATAGCCCTCGGCATCCTTATGCCTATGCCGGTCGACTCGCCGGGCCAGCGAATCCAGTTGGGAAAGGAATAATGGGTGGGCATAGATCGTCCACCCATTGATACGCAAGGGCTCGTTAACCTCGACACTCATTCGTTATCTTCGGACAGCGGCTCATCGAGATCCACATCGATACCTGCAGTCAGCTCACGCGCCCTGGCAACCGATGCTGCGGTCAAGGGCTGAATACGCTCGGGATGGTCGTGTAGGTCACGCTCCAGGAAGCTCAAGAACCCCAGCATGACCGGGTCTTCAGCCTGCGCGCCCACTGCCCGCGTGAGCACTACCTCGCCGTTGTCACGGATGCTGTAGTGGATCTTGTCACGCTTGCCGAGGCCCAGCACTCGGCGGACCTGCGCCGGAACGGTGGTCTGGTAGCGCTCGGTCAGCGTGGAATCCACTTCGTGCGTCGCATTCATGGGCAACCTCCAAAGATCGACGGGGTAATGACGTCACGTAAAAGGTAATGCATGTGCATTACCTCGTCAATGCACAAGCTACCCGGCCCACGCGGCACACCCTTCCACACTTGCAAGCCGCCTCACGTCTTGAAGGAGCCAGATCCAGCCGGAACAAAGGTAACTCTGGGCGTACCGAACTCGTAATGGGTGCTGTGCTCGTTCGACGCGCTCGCGACGCCTTTCGTCGTGCATGGCCTCCCACAGCGCGTTCACCAGGCTCGGCGCAACTCCCATTACCTTGGCGAGCCGAGTCTGTCTGAGGCCGAGGGGCTCAAGAAACTCATGGGTCAGCATCTCGCCCACGGTCGTCGGTTTGCGGTTGGTCTGGATCATGATGGTTACCTGTAAGCGTGAGCATTCAGATAGAGATCACGGGCCTGCTGGCCGTCCCACTCGAATATGAACAGCCCTCCCCAACAAATTTACATTTTCCCCTAAAGCATTTCGCGCAAGCGTCGATAAATAGGGTAACGGCAACGGTGCCGTTGCGGTGGGCCCCGCTCCTAGAGGAAGACGGCCTGCCAAAGCAGCCCCCTACTTAGTAAGGAATTTGTCATGTCAGTGATCAATACCAACATCACTTCGATGATTGCCCAGCAGAACCTGAACTCTTCCAAGGGCGACCTGACCACCGCCATGGAACGCCTGTCTTCCGGCCTGCGTATCAACAGCGCCAAGGATGATGCCGCCGGCCAGGCCATCGCTAACCGCATGAGCAGCCAGATCACTGGTCTGTCTCAGGCACAGCGTAACGCCAACGACGGTATCTCCGTCGCGCAGACTGCGGAAGGCGGTTTGAATCAGGTTAACGATAACCTGCAGCGTATTCGTGAGCTGACCGTACAGGCGCAAAACGGGACTAACTCACAAGATGACTTGGCTTCCATCCAAAACGAAATCGGTCAGCGTTTAGAAGAAATTGATCGGATTTCCGAGCAGACCAGCTTTAACGGCGTGAAGGTCTTAGGTGAAGACGATTCTGTTAAAATCCAAGTAGGCGCAAAAGACAACGAAGCTATCAACATCGCCACTAAAAAAATCGATCGCGATACACTTGAACTTTCCAGTTTCAGTGTAGCCAATAGCCTTAAAGTCGGTGAGTCTCTGACCGAGATTGGCACTGACAAGGTAACTGGTCTTGCCTCAGGCCAAACGCTGCATGAAGAACTAGATGCTGGGGGAGTAGGAACAGGCGATTACGTTGTAAAAGAAGGCAATAACACTTATCGTGCTACTGTCACTACAGGCGCAGTAAGCATTGCAACTGCTTCCGTCGCTGGCGATACAGGCACCATTACAGAAAATATTCGTGTCGATGCAGCGGGCACAGAATATGTTGAAGTCAATGATGAAACCTACGCAGCGGACTCAGCTGCAGGTACATGGGATGCAGCCACAACTGTTGACCTTGCTGAAGGCACCTCAACGGCTGATCCGCTTCAGAAGCTAGATGATGCTCTCAAGATGGTCGATAGTTACCGTTCCGATCTGGGTGCTATCCAGAACCGCTTTGAGTCTGCCATTACTAACTTGCAGACTAACGAAACCAATCTGTCTGCCGCCCGTTCACGCATCGAAGATGCCGACTACGCTGACGAAGTCTCTAACATGACTCGCGCCCAGATCCTGCAGCAGGCCGGTACTTCCGTCCTCGCGCAGGCCAATCAGGTGCCGCAGTCCGTACTGTCTCTGCTGGGTTAATCCCACGCATAGTGGTGAGAATAAAGACAGGGCGTAAGCCCTGTCTTTTTAATTGGGGAAGAAAAAATGAGCGATCGTTTAAAAAATCTTATAAGAGAAATTCTAGATAATGAGCGTAAAGAAAAAGTAATATCGAATGAAGCGCTAAAGGATTTTGTTCCATACGGAAGCGATGTATCTGCAGGCACGTATGAGTGTGTAGACTGCGGGTACCTTTACTCGAACCAATCAAAAAAATCTCTCCCTCCATGTCCTAGGCTCAAAAAACCTCCCCATCCCAAGCGCGGGTGGAAAATTCTGAGCGGCCGTGGAGATGCAAAAGATGATCCATATCCGGATAGGTAAAGGAGTGTTCTCACTGGTCCGCTCCCTCTGAGCTCCCGTCATACTTGAACGTAGCAGGCTCCCGTTAGGGCCTCTGTCTTTTATAAAGGTCATCCCATGCAAAACCCTAACAACACGCTATCCGCTCGGGATCTCCTGCATGACATCATCCCCAAGCTGAACGCCACGGAGAAGCTGGTCAACGATACGCTTCAGGCGAAGCTCGAGGAGAGCCGCAGCGCGGAAGAACAGGCTCGCGTGCTGAAACAGCAGCAGGAGTTTCAGCTGGAAATCACCATCATCCGGATGAATCTGGACCATTTGCTCGCGCGTTATGCCGATGAGCTGAAGAAGTTCACCGACACCGGCAGTCGTCCTCCCGGCCCGATGCTGGAGCTCGACCCGCATGAAAGCGTGGCGATCAACAATGCCAGGCAGCTCTATACACGGGTGCGGGAGATTCAGGCCGGCTAGTCGTGGCTATTGACGAAATATGCCATTCACGCAGACGGGAAATAAGATGAATCAGTCCGAATGCCAGCAGGTCATCGATAAACTCGATGGCGTCATTAGCGACACGCGTGAGCTGATGGAACGTTTCGAAGCGACCGGCATGGAAGAAACGATGCCGAACGATTATCACAGGCTTGAAACGATCATTACCCAAGCGCTGAAAGACCAGCGCCACTATACGCAGGTTCTGCTGGGGGCTACCGAGGTGTGATTGTTCTCGCCTCTTTCACTTCCCCACTGCTGGTTCACCCTCCCGCTGCTGGGTTCTCAAGGTGCGTCCCTTTCCTTTTCCTGCCCCTTGATTTAGCCATTGTCATCAAACTTCATGTCTCCAAATAGAACAAACCCGACATCTTTCGATATCGGGTTTGCTGTGGCTAGCGACCTAAAATGTGTGGATTAATCGCTTAGGTTCTGCACGTTTTCGCTGATTTCCGTCGCCTGGAACACGGTGGTCAGTGACGGTAGCAGCAGGCTCAGCACACGGTTCCAGCGGGCAGCCGGGGCAGCCGTGACATAGATCACATCGGTGGGCTGGAGCATGAACTGCGCGCCGAGTATGAATGCCGCCGCATTGCTGGCGTCCAGCTGATAGATCGTCGCCAGGGTGTCGGAGTCGCTTATATCAGGATTGCGCCGAATGACGAAGATACCCGAGGCATTGGCTCGGCCTTCATCGATACCGCCGGCAAGGGCAATCGCGTCGGTCAGCGAGATGGGGCTGTTCAGCAGCGGCAATGTCGTGGGCTCGTTGACTTCACCCATGACAAAGACTTTCTGATTGCCGGCATCGGGGATATGCAGCACGTCGCCATCCTGCAGCAGCAGGTTCTGCTCCAGCTCGCCATAGGTCAGCATGTCATAAATCGATATGCGAATATCCTGGCCATTGCGGGTGAGTACGGCATTGTGCCAGCTGGCAGAGTCGTTAAGTCCCGCCGCGTAGCTGATCGCATCCAGCACGCGCATGGGGATGTTGGTGATGGGATAAGGGCCGGGCTCATTCACCTGTCCCGTGACATAAACCTTTTGAGAGTTGAACGCCGCTACCCGCACATCCACTTGAGGCTGGGCGATATACCCGCCTAAGCGGCGCTGGATCTCGTCGCGCACGTCGCGCACCGTGCGCCCGGCGACCTTGATTTTACCTATGTAAGGATAAAAGATGGTGCCTTCGGGATGGACAACCTGCCCCGACTCCGTTGCCGAACGCTCCGAACCGGCGGGAATCGTAAGCTCGGGATGGTCGTAAACGATCACCGAGAGAACATCGCCACGCCCGATACGATACTCATATTCGGCCAAGGTTTTATTTTCTCCGTATAACTCGGCGACATCGTCGAGACTATACAAAGGTTGCCGAGATTGTTCGCGCACCAATTGCATGGTGATGGGGACGACTTCGACATGGCCTTCAAGAGGTGAGCCTTCGGCGTCGTAATCAATATTGGACCCAGGCGATAAGGCACACCCGGACAATGTCGTTACGGCGAGAAGGACAGCAGTCAGGGGAAGCCACCACTGGCGTAATTTGCTCTTCATACTCGTTACCATCCTTATGAATGTTTCCCTTCCTGAGCATAGCTAGGAGATAGTTTTGTTTAGTGGATCTCTATTTTTCGTGATGCAGCTTACGTTTATTGCATGAGCAACTGGTGAAATTAGCGATTATTTATTTCTTGAACTCCTTCGCGAACGTATGCCCGTTTTTATTAATTTAAACTCAACTAATGCGCTTCAAGGATAACGCTCGAACACAGAAAGAATTACTTCACTACATTATGTATACGTTAGCCCATGCTACATGGCTTGTCAGCACAGTAACCATAATTATCTGGGAAAGTTAAAAAAATGAGTCACAAACAAGATCACCCCTAAATCTCCATTAATAAAAAAGGACCACATCGACTCATTATTTTTTCTCGAAAGTATTTAAAAAACAAAGCCAACAGCATTAGCTCTTGGCTTTGCGGACACTTATCGCTGTTTAGTTACCGGCACACACCTGCTCGAGCATGCTCACCTTACTAATTCAATAGACGTGCTTTCCTGAAAAACCCTTGAATACGGTCAGGAAGATAACCTTGATGTCTAACGCCAATGACCAGTTATTGATATACCAAAGGTCGCACTCGACTCGCTTTTGCATTTTATCCAGGGTATCCGTTTCACCCCGATAGCCACATACCTGGGCCCACCCTGTAATCCCCGGCTTGACTTTGTGGCGTTGCATGTAGGATTCGACCAGGTCCTTGTAATACTCATTGTGCGCCAAGGCATGCGGCCTGGGGCCTACGATCGACATGGACCCCTGCAACACATTGAGAAACTGGGGTAATTCATCCAGCGAGGTCCGGCGGATAAAGGCGCCTACCTGCGTCACACGTGGATCGCCTTGAGTGGCCTGTGCCACCCAGCCGCCAGATTCCTGATGTATTTTCATTGAGCGAAATTTATACACCAGAAAATCCCTACCATTGATGCCGGTTCTATATTGCTTGAAGATGACCGGCCCCGGCGACGACATCTTGATCGCTACAGCCACTGCCAGGCATACGGGTGAAATCGCCAACAGAATCAAGCTTGCCACAACGATGTCTTCCAGACGTTTGACGAACATTGCGCCATCGGTCATCGGCGAAACGCTCAAATCAATGGCGTGCATGCCCGATACCCGGCTTACGCGATGATTAAGCAGGGGAATTTCTGAGAACTGAGGAATAAAGCGAATTTCGACCGTCAGGTGACGCAATGCATGCATGATGGGCCTGACTCGGCTTCCCATTCCTACTGGCATGCATAGCCACACTTCCCTCGCCTGGGACTTTTCCACTCTACGTGCCAGGCATGCCAGTTCCTTTTCAGTCAACTCATTGACCGAGCGGCAAATGCCCGCGATGGAATATCCTTCTTGTCTACTGGCCCGCATCGACTTGGCCACATCAAGCAACACGTCCCCTGGCCCCACAAGAAACACCTTCTTGCGATGCCGTGTGCTCATATTGTGGTAGGCCACGATCATCATCAAGAATGCCCTGGCGGCACAGGCAAAACTGAACGAAAGCAGCAAGGTAAAGACGACCCACTGACGAGAAAATATTTCCGACTGCTGCAGGAGAAACATGAAGCTTGCCATGAGCGCAAACATGGCACCCCAGACCCAGATCAACCGGTAGATCCTGCGCATTAATCGAGTGGATCGCCACCGGTTATAACCGCCACTAAAAAGGTTTATCAGTACGACTAACAATGCCATGCCAAACAGCACGAGCATATATCTGTCATTCAACATATAGCTTTCAAAGCGCACCCCGTGCGCTAGAAAGCCAGCCAGGATGATGGCCAAGATATCAATAACCGGGGCGATACCCCTGATTGGATTTAAGCTTTTCATGATGCCTCCCAACTTGCTCCCTGGCTATAAATCGCCCCGCCCTCTCTACGCTCTGTCTGAAAAGGACCAGCACTTACCTGAATGGTGTTAAAAATCAGTTCAAGCATTCCGTCTACAACTCGTAAACGTCGTTTTTTCGCTGAATTTCACCATAGCTACGCCCCGGCCGAGTGTTGTCCGTTGATTCTCTTCGATAGAGATGAGGCTTTTATATTTCATACTTAACGACACGAACCAGCATTAACTGCGGGATGGCATTAATCACTTATGACGTGTAGTTCAGACACGTCCATAGTTATCCTGAAAACGTACAATATCGTCTTCACCCAAGTATGCCCCTGACTGGACCTCTATCAGTTCCAAGGGAATGACACCCGGGTTTTCCAATGCATGGACCTGCCCGATCGGAATGTAGGTTGACTCGTTTTCGGATACCAGGTAAGTCTTATCGCCGTTCGTGACACGCGCCGTACCCGAAACGACCACCCAGTGCTCGGCGCGGTGATGATGCATCTGCACGGATAGTTTGGCCCCAGGCTTCACTCTGATGCACTTGACCTGGTAGCGCTGACCATTATCGATAGAGTCGTAAACGCCCCAAGGACGGTAAACTTCTCGATGATGCAGATATTCCGGCCGGCCTTCTTCTTTAAGGCGTTCTACGATACGTTTGACTTGCTGGGCCTGGTCTTTATGGGCCACCAGCACCGCATCTTTGGTTTCGACGATCATCAAGTTCTCGACGCCCACGGCGGCCACCAGACGACTCTCGGCGCGTACCAATGTGTTATGAGTATCCTCGAACATGACATCGCCCGATTGGCAATTGCCTGATTCGCACTTGTTGCTCATTTCCCAGAGAGAGGACCATGAGCCAATATCGCTCCACCGTGCGTGCATGGGTACCACAGCGGCCCGGTCGGTCTTTTCCATGATGGCATAGTCGATGGACTCTTCAGGACACGCGGCAAACGCTTCACCGTTCAGGCGCACGAAGTCCAGATCGAGCTGGGTGTCACTCATCGCTTTTTGACAAGCGTCGAATATAGCGGGATGGTGTGTTTGCAGTTCTTCCAGATAGCGACTGGCCCGGAACATGAACATACCGCTGTTCCAGCAATAGTCATTCGATGCAAGATACGTTGAAGCCGTATCAAGGTCGGGCTTCTCCACAAACCGTTTTACCTTGGTGCCCGGTCCTTGGCCCAGCATGTCGCCTAGCTGGATGTAGCCATATCCCGTCTCGGCATGGGTGGGTACAATACCGAAAGTCACCAGATAGCCCTGCTCCGCTAGAGGCAACGCCTGATGAATGCTTTCATGGAAACTTTCGATATCTTGGATCTGGTGATCGGCAGCCAGTACCATTAGCAGTGGGTCATCGCCCTTCTGTGTGGCTGCGATTGCCGCGAGCGCTATTGCCGGGGCGGTGTTACGGCCAAAGGGCTCGAGCAATATCCGAGCATCATTTGCCTCAATCTGACGCAGTTGCTCGGCCACCAGGAAGCGGTGTTCCTCATTGCAAATAACCGTGGGGGCTGAGACATCCAAGCCATCCAGACGGGATAACGTCTGCTGCAGCATGGAGCCATCGCCTTGCAAGTTAAGAAATTGCTTAGGCCGCATGTGTCGCGATAAAGGCCAAAGGCGTGAACCGTTACCACCTGCCATGACAATAGGAGTTAACATTAACCGTTCCTTTTGCAGCGTACATTAACGCGTGAAACTGCATTTAATTACACACGATAAGTAACAAGCGGAATATATCGCGCCAACTTGAAGAGACTTTATAGCTACAATAAAAACAGTTAACCCACTACATGTCTATAACCATTTTCTTAATATCAAGCCACTCCTGCTTAATTAATCAAACCCAGCCATGTACGATTAAAAACCTACTATTAGCAGTACGTTTTGAACATTAAAAAAACAATATAGATACTTTTAGACCACGAAATGATCATTAGTATATCTATAGATTAAAACATCTACTTATGCGGCCATACTAAAGCATTAACCATCAGTAAGGTAATTTATGCAGGCATGAGCCATCATATTGGGCGGGAGACCAAAATAACACTTATGTATATTATGAGCGGAACGGCTTGATTTCGTCAGCTAATAATGACGACGGCATCCAATAGGAAGCTAAGGTAGGTACTAGGCACAGCAGAATTACGGCCCTACCACGGATAGGAAAATAAATTCATTACTGCGTCTCACTAACTGAAGCAGGATCCGATATTCCTATATTGGCTATTTTCATCTAGCCCCATAGCCAGACAATATAGTTTTTATTGTCTTAAAGAAGATTAGAACATCAATCCAAAGTGAAAAATGTTTTATATAATAAAAATCATATTGCAACTTTGCCGTCATACCATCTATTTGCGCTGCGTAACCCTGCTCCACTTGTGCCCAGCCAGAGATTCCAGGACGCACGATATGACGATAACTGAAGAAAGCCACTTCTTTCTCGTACCATTCAGAGAGCTCCATGGATTCAGGCCGTGGGCCAATGAAGCTCATCTCACCTTTAATGATGTTCAGCAATTGTGGCAATTCATCAATACGGTACTTGCGTATAACTTTGCCTACTCTAGTGATACGAGGGTCATCCACACACTCAGTGTAGCCACTGCCCTCTTGCCCCAGCAGCATGCTGCGAAATTTATAGACTCTGAAAGGGACACCCCGATACCCCATCCGGTCCTGTATAAAGAGAACGGGGCCGCGACTCTCAGCCTTTATCGCAATAGCGGTAATAAGCAGCAACGGAGATAGGATAGGCAGAAGCAACACCGCTCCGACCAAGTCCATGACTCGTTTACAGACAGAATAAATGGATGAAGGCAGCAACGAACCAAACATATTTTCCGAAAGATGTTCGATCTGAACCCTGCCCGTCATGGATTCCTGGATTTGTCGGATATGATATACAGGGATTCCAGACAGAGTGCACTGAGCGAGGAATTTTTCCCATTCCGGCCCCAGGTCTTTGGCCCGTAAATCGGCAACGATGCTATCGAACCTGACACCTGAAACGTCCGGAATTTCCAGCCAGCGCAACTCGACTCTTTCGGTCCCTTGAAGTTGCAAGGTTTCGCCAAAGGGCACAACCGCCAACTTTAAACGCCGATAACGCCGTCCGAGCAGATAGCCCGCGAAGAACCAGGCCATGCTAAGCAGATACGCGCTGAATAATACCTGACGTGTGTACCCCCAGCGCATGAAGAACAGCACGGCGACTGCAAGCAAAAAAACTATCGTAACCGTAGGGATAATATAGGCAGAAGTATGCGCTCCTGGAAACCTGATCAGCCTGCGTAGCGTAAAGAAAATTACGACGAATGAAGTGCCTATCGCAAAGAGGGTATTGGTACGTATACTGGGAAGATACTCCCAGAACCCCCAACCCCAGCGCCAGAGCGACGGTAACATGACAACCAAAGTAAGACCCACCAGTAACTGGAAGGGCAAACCTAGCAGAATCCTTTCGTACCATCGAGAATGGCGGCGCTGGTAAGGAGTACGCACTTTGTTGTCCATTAAAAAAAACCAAACAGTATGAATACAGATAACATTATCTGGTCACGCACTCTTCTTCGCAAATCCTTAGCTGAAGAAATCAGACGCAAAGTATTGAAATAATTACCATAACACACTATAGATCCTGGCGGCAATCTGTCCGTCTTGAGCAAGAGTGCCAATTTCCTAATTTCGTTACGATACCATCCTTGTTTAACCTTGGATAAGCGTTTAAAGGCTTGCTTGATGCCATCATTAGCACCAATCTGGTTGCTTTCGTGTTGCCGATAATAAAGAGATGGGCAGCTGTCAATAAACCAGCACCATCCATTAACTCGAAAAAAAGCGTATATTAACCAGTCATGTAGAGAAAACTCATTGACCTCCGACCAATGCTCAGCAACAAAATCTTTCAACTTTTCTGCATTATATTTTTTAAGCACGTAAGTACTGCCAGGCCCGGCCGCTTCAAATAGATAATCCCACTTTTTCTGCGGTTGTGCCTTATTAATTACAAGCTGTCTACCAGAAGACCAATAAGCGATAACATTACTTGAATATGCATGAGCCCCGTTAGCGCTCATTTTTTCATGGGCACACCAGAGCTTATCTTCAAACCACAAGTCATCTTGATCTGAAAAAGCGATATAATCAAAGCCATGAAAGTTTACATCTTTGATAAGCCGATAGAAATTGGGCCCGGCCCCGCCAAAGCGGTCACCGACAGGCAGTATACTGATCTGATTGCGAAATTCTTTCGCCAGACTTTGACACACACTATAAGTATTATCTTCTGACACATCGATACTAATAAAAATAGTCACCGATACGTTTTTTTGTCCAAGGATTGTCCTAACCTGCTCAGCAATCCATTTTTCTCCATTATGGGCAGCTAAAAGAACGGCAAATTTAGGCACCTCCCGTCTCCTTGAGACAAATTGCTTCATAATTTATTTAATTAATGTGCTGTTTTTCATCACGCCAGCCTAACAAAAGACTCATCGCGGACCAGGGTTGACTATCAATTAAAACGACAGCAGTTCATCATCAAGCTATCTTTTCAAGCTCAATCAATGTCCGCAGCAAAGTTGTTACATTTTCATTAGGCAGACGGTACTCTGTCATTAAATCATTCAGTCTTTCTTCAAAAGAGACCTGCCTCTGCTGCTCTGCTTCTGGCTTCTGGTGACTGGTGGTTTGTTCCATATCCCGCAGAGCTTGTGCAAAGGCATCGTCTAGCTCCCTGAATTTTCTTAACTTTTCACGTTCATCCATAGGTTTCGGTGCAAAGCGATTATCATGTTTTCTCATAATGAATATATATTTGCCCTATTAAAGCAGAAATATAACCTTGAGGTTATCGTATTCCAAGCATAGCCTCATGCTGGATTGCGGACATTGTTAACACACTGGATACACAAATGTTAGCTTAGCTAGAGCCAAGCACATAATTTCATTGTAAATAGCGACTCATGCCAGATCTAGACATCGCCACATGACTAATATTTACTCAGTAAGGCTTAATACTTACCTCTAGTATCATAGCCATTTATATGATTACACCAAAAACTCCTTATTTAAACTGCGCAGAGCTCATCTTCCTGTAACTAGCAGTCAGAAAGCCTAACCTGCAACACTGAGCTCGCAACATCCATGTTGCGTGCTGTTGACACCCAGTCAACCCCAACCAGCCTCGTTCGCCTTTCTCAACCATCGACACAACGCACTGAAAAGGGTTTATCATTCAATCTTCAGTTCGCACCAACCACTCTTCAACCGTATCGTTACCGAACTCATCCTTCCATGCTTTCAGCGTCTTATGGTTGCCACCGCGGGTCTCAACGACCTCGCCCGTATGCGGGTGCTTGTAGATCTTCAGCTTGCGCTTGCGCCTACCGCCTGTCGCCGGCTGTTCCTTGGCAGGAGCCGAGCGTGACTCGCCATTCGGGCTAAGCAGTTCGACAACGTCACCTGCCTTCTTGCTGTATTCATCCATCAAGGATTCAAGCTTCGCTTTGAAATCCAGCTCTGACTTCAAACGCTGATCCTGTTCAAGCTGCTGGAGTTCATCACTCAACTGCTTGAGCTGTTGTTCCTTCCTCAAATATTCGCTTAGCAGGGACATTCTTGCCTCATTCCATGGAAGATTCAGGGGTTACCAAAATTATTATCCTCTTTACAAGGATAATTGCCAAGCCCAGCATAACTATTTAAGCATTCCCGAACCAAACATTACAGCCACATAGCGGCAAGCCACCCGAAGATCACCAGAGGGATATTGTAATGTAGAAAGGTCGGAACCACGCTATCCCAAATATGATCATGCTGACGGTCCATGTTGAGGCCCGAGGTCGGACCCAGTGTAGAGTCCGAGGCGGGAGAACCAGCGTCTCCCAAGGCGCCAGCCGTCCCCACTAACGCAATCGTCGCCATTGGCGAAAAGCCAAACTGCACGGCAAGGGGAACGTAAATTGCAGCAATAATCGGTATCGTGGAAAACGACGAGCCAATCCCTAGCGTAATGAACAATCCGACCAATAGCATAATCATCGCTGCCAATGCTTTATTATCGCCAATCAGCTCGAACGCATTCTCGACTAAACCGTTAATATCGCCCGTTGCCTTCATCACGGCGGCGAACCCCGCCGCTGAAATCATGATAAAGCCGATCAATGCCATCATGCGCATGCCGCGGGTGAAGAGATCATCTGCTTCACGCCACTTGAAAATGCCTCCCACGGATAGCAAGGCAAATCCCACCAGACCGCCAAGGATCATCGAGCCGCTATATAACTGTATGGCAAGAGCCGCCACGATTGCGACGACGGCCATGATCAAGCCACGGTTGTGCACCTGAACTTCAGCAGTCTCCTGCGGTGCGTCATGGGAGATTGTCGACGGCTGGTAGCTGCGTGGCTTACGGTATGAAACGAACAAGGCCACCATCAAACCGACCGCCATGCCCCCCACCGGAATCCCCATGGCCATAGGCACCATGCTGCGAGTGACTTCCAGCCCGAACGCGCTACCTGCGTCATTGATATTGGCCAGCAGGATCTCATTGAGAAAGATGGAGCCAAAACCGACAGGCAACAGCATGTAAGGGGCCGTGAGGCCAAAAGTCAGAGCGCACGCGACTGCACGACGATCCAGACTTAGCTGGTTCATCATATGCAGTAGCGGCGGTATTAGAATCGGGATGAACGCAATATGGACGGGGATAAGGTTTTGCGATGAAATCGCCACCAGAAGAACGCTGCCCAGCAATAAATACTTTACTACCGCCTGGCGTTGTATCGAAGATTCATACCCTAGTAGCCGGATCAAGCGCTGCGCCAGTAGATCCGGCAGTCCGGAACGTGAAATAGCCACCGCAAAGGCTCCCAACGTCGCGTAGGCTAAGGCGACCTGCGCGCCGTTGCCCACCCCATCGTTAAAAGCGTCGAGTGTGTCTTCGATACTTAACCCACCGTACAGTCCGCCGACGAGTGCCCCGATAATCAGGGCAAACACAACAGACACGCGCGCCAAAGAGAGTCCCACCATGACCAGGACGGCCAAAATTACCGCATTCATGCGCTATTCCCGTAATTCACCCAGACAAGCCGGTGGTATATATCCACCACGAAAGTCGGCGATATTAACAGAATGAGCAGATGCATGAATGGTGTTTAGGAATAACAGGCGGAATTTATAGCAAAAACAACCTCCATCGACTCGATGAGAAACCTATTCCCCAGTGCCCCATCAACTCCTGGGCTCTATCAACTCCTGGGCCCTATCCTCCTCTCCCAAGTGCTTTGTGACACTCTTGCCGATTCGACAGCACCATCTTATACCGCCTATGTCTTACGCGACCGCGGGAGCTGTCACCTCATGCATCGCAGTGCCCAGCGGCTCATATAAACTCCTGGGTAGCGCGAGTATCTCAACCGACTGGATATTACCGCCCGTGTCATGATCACGCGTGGTTGCATACTCGACAGCCTCGATAGCGTTCTTGCCATGGTCCATGGCGGCCAAGGCCCACTTCCACCCCGTCCCATAGGCGATTGGCCCCGTTACCGGCATCCGTACTAGCCGGTCGAACATCTCGAAGACACCGTTCTGACCGGCAATGATCATCTCTATACGCGAGACATGCGGCTTATCATGCCTGGGCGAACCGGCATTGAGCCACTCCATGACTTCCCACCACCCCTGCTGCTCCCCGGCAAAAGCGACCCATTCGCCATTATCCAACTGAAAGAGTTTCTGCGCATGGTTATAGGTAGAACCATTAACACTGATCAAGGAGTCCGTCGCCAGCGTTGTGCCATCCCAAACGATCGTGGTCATTACTTACCTCTTGTCTCCAGGCGTCGCGCCGTTGCCCGCACATGAACCGTAACTTGCACAAGGCGGCTCATCGGCATCGTGCAATGTGAACGAATTTATATCATTTTGTATATTTTTGTTGCAGACACAACGCCCGATTAGCGTCCGCTACCTCAGGCTAATCGGCGGTTTACGTCATCGAGGATGACACTGCGAATCGGATTAGAAGCGCTGGGAAAATCCGTCTAGGGTGTGGAGGCGACCGAAAACTTCATGGAGGAAACGCGATGGAGATGCAGATCAACTCGCAAACGGATGCGCGCCAATGGTTCGTCGGCAGCCAGTATGTCGATTGGGAGTGGTATGAGGGCTTCGACGAGAATCGGTTGATCGCCTTTGTGCACCGCTATGGCAACGACTACGACGACGAGCAGCGCATGGTCGCCGACTTCCTGATTGGCGAAGGATTGGTCCCGGAGGATTTCGGGTTGCCCGGATAAGACGATGGCGTCTCCGATACGGGAATACGCTTTAACGTGTTCCCGTATCAGAGGCCAGAGCGAGCGCCAGGCTAGAACCTAGCAGCGTCCCTTCTTGGCCTGCCCGGGTGGGCAAAAATCGCCATCGCGACGATGTTCTGCATGGTGATGATCATGGCCATCATCGATTTCCACTATCGGCTTGGTTTCGATGCGTGCCGGGGTATAACTGCACCCCGTCAAGGCGACGAGTAGCAAAGCGATTATCAGGACTAGAAAAGGCTTCATGGGTATTCTCAACGGCGTGACGGTTTATCCAGCGATTCTAACCGTTCCGCTTGTACATTGCCTAAGCCACGGGATCATGCCGGTTCTTTAGGCGTGACATCTTCGAGTCGGTCCGCTCGGCGCAGCGATGGAAACCCCCACATCCACAGCCCTACCACCGCCAACGTCCCCATTCCGCCAATCACGGCCGCAGGGACCGTACCGAACCACGACGCAGTCACCCCGGACTCGAACTCTCCCAGCTCGTTCGACGCTCCGATAAACAACATGTTGACGGCATTGACGCGTCCTCTCATCTCATCGGGCGTGGCCAGTTGCAGCAGTGTCAGCCGCACATAGACGCTGATCATGTCGGCGGCACCGGCGATCAATAGCGCCAAGAACGAGAGCCAGAAAACGTGCGAGAGCGCAAATACCAGGTTGGCGATACCGAAGACCGCGACCGCGGCGAACATCACCAGGCCCGCATGGCGCTTGATGGCTTTTACGCCCAGGTACAACCCCATCAGGAAGGCGCCAATGGCAATCGCACTGCGCAACGCTCCCAGCCCCTGCGGTCCGACGTGCAGTATTTCCTGGGCATAAACAGGTAACAGCGCCACGACTCCGCCGAAAAGCACCGCGAAGAGATCAAGCGAGATCACCCCGAGAATGACCGGCTGACGGCGAATGTAGACGATGCCCGCAGTGAAGCGCTTCCAGGCCGTGGCTTCCTGGGCGACGCGCTCACTCTTGTAAGCCACCGGCACCCAGAACAGCATCGCCACGGCGACTACGAAACATACCAGGCAAACTGTATAGGCGGCCTGCGCCCCGAAGGTGTACAACAGCCCGCCCAGCATCGGCCCACTGATCACGGCGATCTTCATGATCGATGAATTCAACGCGATCGCCTTGCCCAGCAACGCCGGCGGCACGATCTGCGGCAGCAGGCTCTGCAGTGTCGGCCCGGTAAACGCACGCGCCGCGCCGAACAGGACCAGCACGCTATAGAAGGGGCCGGCATGGCTGGGCGGGTCAAGCGCCAGCCACAGCAGCAATGCACTGCAAACGCCCTGCACGCTCCAGCTAAGATGAAGAATCAGTCGCCGGTCGAAACGGTCGACGAGATCTCCCGCCGGTAACAGCAGGACGACCATGGGCAGAAATTGGGCTAGGCCCACGTAGCCCAGCGTCAGGGGGTCCTGGGTGATGGCATATACCTGCCAGGCCACGACAATGGCCTGGATCTGCATGGCAAACGATGCCGCCAGACGCGACCCCAGAAAAGGAACAAACCCGCGGTGTCGATAAACAGGGAGGTCGGGCGCCGGAGCAGTATCGGAGGACATGTAATCTCGCGGAATGTTGAGCAAGCTAACGGCCGGTTAGTTTACGTCAATTGTAGGGATAACACGATGTCTGGCTTCGTGTCCGCAGCATGCCTTGTCTGCATCCCGTTGGCGCTTAGCGCACGGTTGTCCGCTCTTCGACTAAATCTCTACTTTACGTAAACGTCAACCCCGCCTAGCCTATCAGCACACAAGGATAATCAGGCCGCCGCCACAAGACGCGACATCGGGGAGCACGCCATGCTTACACCCTACACTCCGCTGGACTTCGGTCTGGATGAAACGCTCGACATGCTGCGCAATCAGGTCAATGCCTTCGCCCGCGATGAGATCGCCCCGCGCGCCGCGCAGATCGATCATGACAACACCTTCCCCGCCGACTTATGGCGCAAGTTCGGCGACATGGGCCTGCTCGGCATCACCGTGCCCGAGGAGGACGGCGGCAGCGGTATGGGCTACCTCGCCCACTGCATCGCCATGGAGGAGATTTCTCGGGCCAGCGCCTCGGTAGGACTCTCCTACGGCGCGCACTCCAACCTGTGCGTCAACCAGCTCAAGCTCAACGGCAGCGCCGAGCAGAAGGCCAGGTACCTGCCCAGGCTGATCAGCGGCGAACACGTCGGCGCACTGGCGATGTCCGAACCCGGCGCCGGCTCCGACGTGGTGTCGATGAAGCTGCGCGCCGAGAAGCGCGGCGACAAGTACGTGCTCAACGGCAACAAGATGTGGATCACCAACGGCCCCGATGCCCACGTGCTGGTGGTCTACGCCAAGACCGATCCCGAGGCGGGCTCCAAGGGCATCACGGCATTCATCATCGAAAAGGATTTCCCCGGGTTCTCCACCGCCCAGAAGCTCGACAAGCTGGGCATGCGTGGCTCCAACACCTGCGAGCTGGTGTTCGAGGAGTGCGAAGTGCCCGCCGAGAACATCCTCGGCGAGGAGAACCGCGGTGCCAAGGTGCTGATGAGCGGGCTGGATTTTGAACGCACCGTGCTCGCCGCCGGCCCCATCGGCATCATGCAGGCGGCCATGGACGTGGTGGTGCCCTACATTCACGAGCGCAGGCAGTTCGACCGGGCCATCGGCGAGTTCCAGCTGGTACAGGGCAAGGTGGCCGACATGTACACCACGCTGAACGCCTGCCGCGCCTACCTGTATGCCGTCGCCGGCGCCTGCGACCGCGGCCAGACGTCGAGAAAGGATGCCGCCGGGGTGATTCTCTACTGCGCCGAGAAGGCCACCCAGGTCGCACTCGACGCCATCCAGCTGCTCGGCGGCAACGGCTACATCAACGAATACCCCACCGGGCGCCTGCTGCGCGATGCCAAGCTGTACGAGATCGGCGCGGGGACCAGCGAGATTCGGCGGATGCTGATCGGGCGCGAGCTATTTGCGGAATCGAAGTGAGAGGAAGCACATGGCTATTCTGACGACCCAGATCAATCCGCGCAGCGAGGCGTTCCAGGCCAACGCGGCGGCGATGCGTGCCGAGGTCGAGCGGCTGCATGGCCTGACCGCGAGCATCGCCCGGGGTGGCGGCGACAAGGCCCGCGAACGCCATGAGTCGCGAGGCAAGCTGTTCGTACGTGATCGTATCGATCATCTGCTCGACGAGGGCGCACCGTTTCTCGAGATCGGCGCGCTGGCCGCCCATGAAGTCTATGACTCACCGGTGCCTGCCGCCGGGGTGGTGGCCGGCATCGGCCGGGTCTCGGGCGTCGAGTGCGTGATCGTCGCCAACGACGCCACGGTCAAGGGCGGCACCTACTTCCCGCTGACCGTGAAGAAGCATCTGCGCGCCCAGGAGATCGCCCGCAAGCACCGCCTGCCGTGCATCTACCTGGTCGACTCCGGCGGCGCGCACCTGCCCCACCAGGACGAGGTGTTCCCCGACCGCGACCACTTCGGGCGCATCTTCTACAACCAGGCCACGCTCTCCGCCGCAGGCATCCCGCAGATCGCCGTGGTGATGGGCTCGTGTACCGCCGGTGGCGCCTACGTGCCGGCGATGGCCGACGAATCGATCATCGTGCGTAACCAGGGCACCATCTTTCTCGGCGGCCCGCCGCTGGTGAAGGCCGCCACCGGCGAGACGATCAGCGCCGAGGACCTGGGCGGCGCCGACGTGCACGCCAAGATCAGCGGTGTGGCCGACCATTATGCCGACAACGACGCCCATGCCCTGCAACTGGCACGCCGCGCCGTGTCACGGCTCAACTGGCAGAAGCGCGGCGAACTGGCGATGCGCGAATCCCGTCCGCCGCGCCTCGACCCGCAAGAGATCTACGGCATCGTGGGTACCGACCTCAGGAAGCCCTTCGACGTGCGCGAGGTCATCGCCCGGCTGGTCGACGACTCCGACTTCGACGAGTTCAAGCGCTACTACGGCGACACCCTGGTCACCGGCTTCGCGCACCTGCACGGCCACCCGGTGGGCATCGTCGCCAACAACGGCGTCTTGTTCTCGGAGTCCGCGGTCAAGGGCGCGCACTTCATCGAGCTGTGCGCCCAGCGCAGGATTCCGCTGGTGTTCCTGCAGAACATCACCGGCTTCATGGTCGGCTCGAAGTACGAGCAGGAAGGCATCGCCAAGCACGGCGCCAAGCTGGTCACCGCGGTGGCCTGCGCCAAGGTACCCAAGTTCACGGTGCTGATCGGCGGCAGTTTCGGCGCCGGTAACTACGGCATGTGCGGCCGCGCGTATGACCCCAACCTGCTGTTCATGTGGCCCAACGCACGCATCTCGGTAATGGGCGGCGACCAGGCCGCCAACGTATTGGCCCAGGTGAAACGGGATCAGTTCGAGCGCGATGGCGAGACCTGGAGCACCGACGACGAAGCCGCCTTCAAGGCGCCGATCCGCGAGCAGTACGAACGCCAGGGCCACCCCTACTACGCCAGCGCGCGGCTGTGGGACGACGGCGTGATCGACCCGCTGCAGACCCGAGATGTGCTGGGGCTGGCGCTGGAGGCGGCAATGAACGTGGAAGTGGAAGAGACGCACTTCGGCGTATTCCGGATGTGACCATAAAGGGCCTGCGCTCGCTCAGGCTTTGTTAAAAATCGGCTCAAGGTACTCATTTACGCTCAGTAAACTCCGTCCTCTCGCCGATTTTTGCCTCGCCTGAGCATCGCTCGGCACCTTTCTGGAATCAGCAGGTTCATGGGAACGGACGACAACATGACCCAAGAGACGCAATATTCCCGGCTGAACATCGACGAGCGCGGCGTTGCCTGGCTGACCCTGGCGCGCCCCGACGTGCACAACGCCTTCGATGATGCCCTGATCGCCGAGCTCAATCGTCATCTCGATCGCCTGCACGACGCCGCCGAGCGTAGCGAGGTGCGCGTGGTGGTGCTGGGCTCGGAAGGCAAGCACTTCTCTGCGGGGGCAGATCTCGCCTGGATGAAGCGCATGGTCGAGTACAGCTTCGATGCCAACCTCGACGATTCCCGCGAACTGTCGCGCATGATGCACCGCCTCGACACCCTGCCCTGCCCCACGCTGTGTCGCGTGCAGGGCGCGGCTTACGGCGGGGCGGTGGGACTTGCCGCCTGCTGCGACATCGTGGTGGCCTCCGAAGCCGCCCGCTTCTGTCTCTCCGAAGTCAAGATCGGCCTCTCCCCGGCGGTCATCAGCCCCTACGTGCAGCGCGCCATCGGCAGCCGCCAGATGCGCCGCTATGCGCTGACCGCCGAAGTCCTGGACGTGAGTACCGCGCAGATGCTGGGGCTCGTGCACGAGGTGGCCGGCAGCGATAGCCTGGACAAGTCTCTCGACACCCTGATCGACACCCTCCTCGCCGCTTCCCCTCAAGCCAGCCGCGCCACCAAGGCCCTGCTCGCCGCCGTCGCCCGTGAGCCCGACTCGGACGCCATCCGTGAGCGCTGCTGCCAGGTCATCAGCGAACTGCGCGTCAGCGACGAGGGCCAGGAAGGCCTGGGCGCGTTCTTCGACAAGCGCCCGCCCGCCTGGAAGCCCCATCAAGACAATGACAAGGAGCCGGGTGCATGAGCCTCGCCAACGCCCCCAAGCCGCTGGCGACCGTTCTCGTCGCCAACCGCGGCGAGATCGCCTGCCGCGTGATCCGCACCGCCCGCCGCCTGGGCCTCAGGAGCGTGGCGGTGTATTCCGACGCCGATGCCGACGTCCGCCACGTGCGCGAGGCCGACGAGGCCATCCGCCTGGGCCCGGCCCCGGCACGCGAGAGTTACCTGAACATCGATGCCGTGATCGAAGCGGCCCGGCGTACCGGCGCCGATGCCATTCACCCCGGCTACGGCTTCCTCTCCGAGAATGCCGCCTTCGTTACCGCCTGCGAGCAGGCCGGCATCATTTTCGTCGGCCCGCCGGCCAGCGCGATTGCCGCCATGGGCGACAAGTCCGCCGCCAAAGCGCGCATGGAGTCCGCCGGCGTGCCGCTGGTGCCCGGCTACCACGGCGACGAGCAGGCCGACGATCATCTGAAAGCCGAGGCCGATCGCATCGGCTACCCGGCCCTGCTCAAGGCCAGTGCCGGCGGTGGCGGCAAGGGCATGCGCGTGGTCGAGCGCGGCGAAGACTTCCAGGCCGCCCTCGACGGCTGCCGTCGCGAGTCCCGCGCCGCCTTCAACGATGATCGCATGCTGATCGAGAAATACCTGACCCAACCGCGCCACGTCGAGGTGCAGGTGTTCTGCGACAGCCAGGGCAACGGCGTCTACCTGTTCGAGCGCGACTGCTCGGTGCAGCGCCGCCACCAGAAAGTGCTGGAAGAAGCCCCCGCCCCGGGAATGAGCGAGGCCCTGCGCCGCGAAATGGGCGAAGCCGCGGTGCGTGCCGCCAGGGAGATCGGCTACGTGGGTGCGGGCACCGTCGAGTTCCTTCTTGATGCGGACGGCCGCTTCTACTTCATGGAGATGAACACTCGCCTGCAGGTCGAGCACCCCGTCACCGAGATGATCACCGGCGAGGACCTGGTCGAGTGGCAGTTGCGCGTGGCCGCCGGCCTGCCGCTGCCCAAGGCGCAGGATGCACTGACCATCAGCGGCCATGCCTTCGAGGCGCGCCTCTACGCCGAGGACCCCGAGCAGGACTTCCTGCCCGCCACGGGTACGCTCGAGCGCTTCGGGCTCGACCTGACCGGCGCGGGGCTGGACGCCGAGCGCGTTCGGCTCGACAGCGGCGTCGAGGCAGGTGACGCGGTCTCGATGCACTATGACCCGATGCTCGCCAAACTGATCGTGCATGGCGACGACCGCGACCAGGCCCTGGCCACCCTCAACCGGGCACTGAGCGCGCTCGACGTGGCCGGCGTGATCACCAACCGCGCCTTCCTGCAGCGCCTGGCCAGTCACCCCGCGTTCAAGCAGGCCGAGCTCGACACCCGCTTCATCGAGCATCACCACGACAGCCTGTTCGCCGCCCCGCGCCTCGATGCCCAGGCCTATGCGGCAGCGGCCCTGGTCGCCATCGACCGGCTGCAGGACGAAGCCAGCGCCGAAACCCCCTGGGCACGCCGCGACGGCTGGCGGCTCAACGCCCCGGCAGCCATCCGCATCGCTCTCACCGACCCGGCCCATGCCAGCGACGACGCCGACAGCGACGCCATCGTCACCGTGCAAGCCGAGCGACCGATGACCGACAACGACTGGCGCCTGCACATCGGCGGCGACGCCCTGCCCGGCCGCCTGCAACGCCTGGACGGCGACGCCGTGGCGATCACTTTGGACGGGCATCGCCGCCGCCTGCTGGCCCGCACCGAACGTACCGCCCACGGCGACATCCTCATCCTGGGCGACGCCCAGGGCGAGACCCGCCTGTTCTGGCGCCGCCTCGACGCCGTCGATCACGGCCACCACGAAGTCGATGCCACCCTCACCGCCCCCATGCACGGCACCGTGGTCGCGCTGCTCGTCGCGCCCGGCCAGACCGTCGAGAAAGGCACGCCGCTGATGGTCATGGAAGCGATGAAGATGGAGCACACCCTCAACGCCCCCGCCGATGGCCACGTGGAGAGCTTCCACTTCGCGGCCGGCGATACCGTGGGGCAAGGAGATGTGCTGGTGGAGTTTCAGGCGGGAGAATAACGCGAGGTAAGGAGACGAATATGGCGTTCCCCCATTCCGTCAGGCTGGTCGAGGTCGGCCCCCGCGACGGCCTGCAGAACGAACCCGAGCCGATCAGCACCGCCACCAAGCTGGAACTGATCGACCGCCTCGGCGCGGCAGGCATCCGACATATCGAAGCTGCCAGCTTTGTCTCGCCCAAATGGGTGCCGCAGATGGCCGATCACCGCGAAGTGATGACCGGCCTCACCCGCCGGCCCGGCGTGGTGTACTCCGCCCTCACCCCCAACCTCAAGGGGCTGGAAGCCGCGCTGGAATGCGGCGTCGAGGAAGTCGCCGTGTTTGGCGCCGCCAGCGAGTCCTTCTCGCAGAAGAACATCAACTGCTCGATTGCCGAATCGTTGCAACGCTTCGAGCCAGTGTTGGAACGCGCCAAGGCCGCCAACGTGCGCGTACGCGGCTACGTCTCGTGTGTGCTCGGCTGCCCCTACGAAGGCGACATCGACCCGGCCCAGGTCGCCGAAGTCTCAACGGCGTTATATGAGATGGGCTGTTTTGAGGTCTCGCTCGGCGACACCATCGGCACCGGCACCCCACTCAAGGCCAAGCGCATGATCGAAGCCGTGAGCCGAGACATTCCCATGGACAAGCTCACCGCCCACTTCCACGACACCTACGGCCAGGCACTCGCCAACCTCTACGCCGTGCTGGAAGAAGGCATCGCCGTGATCGACAGCTCCGTCGCCGGCCTCGGCGGCTGCCCCTACGCCAAGGGCGCCTCCGGCAATGTGGCAAGTGAAGATGTGGTGTATCTGCTGGATGGGCTGGGTATCGAGACGGGCATCGACCTGAACAAGCTGGCGGGAACCGGCACCTGGATCACCCAAGCCATTGGGCGACCTAGCCGGTCGAAGGTGGGCGTGGCGCTGGCGGCGAAGTAAGTGCGCCACTGAAATGAAAAGCCCCGAGTCAGTTCATTATGACTCGGGACTTTGATTGTTATTTTCATGAATTTTTGTTGATGGCGGTTAACGCCCAGCTTAAATCCCGCCGCAACTGCCTGGCAGTCACCGACGGGGTAAAATCGGGCTACACCGCCATCGTCTGACAGAGCCATCCGATGAAGCAAACCTCGTTCGCCCAAGCAGAGCACCAGAACAAGAAGAAGGTTACCCGCCGAGAGCGGTTCCTGGCCCAGATGGATGCCTTGGTGCCTTGGCAACGGCTGATTGAGACGCTGTCGCCGTCCTACTTCCCCAACGCAGCAGGCAAGCGCGGCCGGCCACCCATCGGCCTGGAGCGTATGCTGCGGATCGACTTCCTGCAGCAGTGGTACGCGCTTGCCGATAAGGCGCTCGAAGACGCCATCTACGACAGCCAGGCCATGCGTGACTTTATCGGTATCGATCTGGCTGTCGAGAGCGTGCCGGACGCAACCACTTTGTTGCGCTTCCGCCACCTGCTGGAGAAGCATGCCCTGACCCAGAGGATTTTCGAGGAAATCAACGTCAGCCTGGCTGAGCAGGGCCTGTTCATGCACGAGGGCACCATCGTCGATGCCACCATCGTGGCGGCCGCACCCTCCCCCAAGAACAAGACCCGGCAACGTGATCCGGAGATGAAGCAGACCAGGAAAGGTAACCAGTATTTCTTTGGCATGAAGGCCCATATCAGTGTCGATGCGGTCACCGGGCTGACCCACAGTGTTGCCGCCACCTCGGCCAATGTCGCCGATGTCACTATGGCAAGCGCCCTGGTACGGGCTGATGACAAGCGGATATACGGCGATGCCGGCTACACCAGCATGGGGAAGTATCTAGACGAAGAGAAGGATGCCCCCGACTCTCGGTGCTGTGTCGCCGCCAAGCGCGGCACCATCAAGAAGATGGAAGACAGCCCCATGAAAACGCTGCTGCTGGCATACGAGAAAGCCAAGGCCAGCATCCGCGCCAAGGTCGAGCACCCGTTTCATGTTATCAAGAACCTCTTCGGCTACCGGAAGGTGCGTTACAAGGGACTGGCCAAGAACCAGGCGCAGCTGTTTACCCTGTTCGCCCTCGGCAATCTGGTCTTGGCGAGACGATGCCAGGGCCATGCTGGCGGGACCGGTGTGTTTTGAATCTGGCTTGGCAGCCGAATATCTCGGCTGCCAGGTAAAACAGGCCACTTGAAGGTGGTCATGTAATGGTCACCGAGACGATGATCTGACCACGCTGGAGGTTTCAGCCG
This sequence comes from Halomonas sp. WWR20, assembly GCF_054602495.1. NCBI lineage: Bacteria > Pseudomonadati > Pseudomonadota > Gammaproteobacteria > Oceanospirillales > Halomonadaceae > Halomonas > Halomonas sp. WWR20. The sequence continues at coordinate 3,636 of NZ_JBTRHR010000003.1, read as the reverse complement.
GCCAGAACCGAATTATTCAGTGGTTCCTTAAGCTGAATTGCCCCTAGTTTCGTAGGCACCTAACCATCGCGTGGCTTCATATCCCATTGCCGCTAGCTTGGCTATGGCATCTCACCTTTTGTAGAAAGCTTCACTTTTCACTTTGAAGATTGTATAAAATATAAAAAGATTCAATCATGCACGGAACAATACCGAAGTGGGGCCTTGGCCCATGCAGATAGAATAATCGGAGCGCTTATGAAACGCATACACGTCATCGACTCCCACACAGCCGGCGAACCGACACGGCTCGTAATGGATGGCTTTCCAGCCCTGACAGGGGACACGATTGCAGAGAAGCGGGACGCGCTGCGTAATTCACATGACAAGTGGCGACGGGCCTGCATGCTGGAGCCGCGAGGTCACGATGTCCTTGTCGGGGCCCTGTATTGCCAGCCGGAATCAAAGGATGCGGCCTGTGGGGTCATCTTCTTCAATAACACAGGCTACTTGGGTATGTGCGGCCATGGCACGATTGGCCTGGTGGCATCTCTTTATCACCTCGGCAAGATCGAGCCAGGCACACACAAGATCGACACCCCGGTTGGGACAGTCAGCGCCACGCTGCATGAAGATGGCGCAGTCACGGTACGCAATGTGCCCTCCTATCGTTACCGGCAACGGGTTCCAGTTGAAGTGCCTGGCTATGGCGTTGTGCACGGTGACATTGCCTGGGGCGGCAACTGGTTCTTCCTTATTGGCGAGCATGACCAGTCGCTACAGCTCGATAACGTCGAGACGTTGACCGCTTTCACCTGGGCGATCCGCCAGGCACTCGAAGCCCAATCGATCACTGGCGAGGACGGGGGTGCCATTGACCATATCGAGTTATTTGCTGAAGACGCGATAGCGGATAGTCGCAACTTCGTGCTCTGTCCTGGCAAGGCTTACGACCGGTCTCCCTGCGGTACGGGCACAAGCGCCAAATTGGCCTGCCTGGCTGCCGACGGCAAACTGGCCCCTGGCTCGCCTTGGTTACAAGCCAGCATTACCGGTAGCCAGTTCGAAGGCTATTACGAATGGGATGATGAACGAATCCGACCCTACATCAAGGGCCGCGCTTATATGAGCGCGGATACGACCCTGCTCATAGACGAAAACGATCCTTTCGCTTGGGGAATCGTAGCGTCCTGACACCTTGCCACCGGGTTAGCCCGGCAACCTCAAATCTCGCGATAGCCATATCCAGCAAACCTGTCGCGAATGGATACCCACATACGGCACTGATCCGTTAGTCATCATCAAGGAAGTAACATGAACGACAATATCTTCACTGGCTGTATTCCCGCTCTCATGACGCCCTGCACTCCGGATCGTGCGCCGGATTACGATGCGCTCGTCGCCAAGGGGCTCGAACTGATCGATATTGGTATGAGCGCTGTGGTCTACTGCGGCTCGATGGGAGACTGGCCACTATTAACCGAAGCTGAGCGGCAAGAAGGCGTGGCCCGCCTGGTTGCTGCGGGTGTGCCCACGATCGTGGGCACCGGCGCTGTCAATTCTAAGGAAGCTGTATCCCACGCAGCCCATGCTGCCCAGGTCGGCGCCCACGGATTAATGGTCATTCCCCGCGTGCTCTCACGTGGCACGTCAGTCGCTGCACAAAAGGCGCATTTTTCCGCCATTTTGAACGCGGCTCCCAACCTACCCGCGGTTATCTACAACAGCCCCTATTATGGCTTCGCCACCCGCGCCGACCTGTTCTTCGCCCTACGTGAAGAGCACCCGAACCTGATCGGCTTCAAGGAATTCGGAGGGGCCGCCGACCTGCGTTATGCGGCTGAGAACATTACCTCGCAGGACAACGATGTCACCCTGATGGTTGGCGTTGATACCAACGTGTTCCATGGCTTTGTCAACTGCGGTGCGACTGGCGCTATCACTGGTATTGGTAATGCTTTACCAAGGGAAGTCCTGCACCTCGTCTCGCTGAGCAAGCAAGCCGCCGAGGGCGATGCGCGTGCACGCCGGCTGGCACAAGAACTCGAATCAGCCCTAGGGGTCCTTTCCTCTTTCGATGAAGGCGCGGACCTGGTGCTGTATTACAAGCATCTCATGGTCATGAACGGCGAAACTCAATATGAGCTGCACTTCAACGAAACCGATGCTCTGAGCTGTGCCCAGCGTAATTACGTTGAAAACCAGTACACCTTGTTCCGCAAATGGTATGCCGAGTGGTCAGCTGCGCTCAAGGAAGCGTGACCTTCTCCCAAAGCGAACACATGATACAGGGGAGGAACCCCCTTCCCTGTGTCGTTGTTTTAGTTCGATGCCTATTATGTTCCGATAGGAGAGCTTCATGATCCGCATGAGTCTGAATAAAGCTTATGCGTTGGCTGAATCCGTGCTTAAGCGGCAGGGGTTTAGCGACAAGCAAACCCAAGCACTGGCGCAGGTTGTGGTAGCAGGCCAACGGGATGAGTGTCATTCACACGGCCTTTATCGACTGTTGAACTGCGTTTGCACACTACAATCAGGCAAGGTCGATGCTAGCGCCGAGCCCGTGCTTCACGATCAAACGACCAGCCTAATTCGTGTCGATGCCCAAGGTGGCTTTTCGCAACTGGCCTTCCAGGCGGGGTTACCGCTATTGGAAGCCAAGGCAAAACAGCATGGGCTCGCCGCTTTGATTATCAATCATTGCGTACATTTTTCGGCCCTCTGGGTAGAAATCGAAGCCCTCACTGAGCGAGGTCTAGTGGGGATTGCCTGCAACCCAAGCCATGCCTGGGTGGCACCCGAGGGAGGCACTCAGCCACTATTCGGGACTAACCCTATCGCATTCGGCTGGCCTCGTCCGATGAGCCAGTACCCCTTCATTTTCGACTTTGCGACCAGCGCCGTTGCGCGTGGTGACCTCCAGCTCCACCGGCGCGAAGGAAAACCTATCCCCTTGGGCTGGGGCATAGACGCCCAAGGGCAACCGACACAGGAAGCTGCAGCTGCACTCAAAGGTGCCATGCTCACCTTTGGCGGTCATAAGGGATCTGCACTGGCAGCCATGATTGAGCTTATTGCCGGGCCGCTGATAGGCGATCTCACCAGCGCCCAATCCCTGGCCTACGATGGAGGCTGTGGAGCCTCCCCCTACCATGGAGAGCTCATCATCGCCATGGATCCGTCGCACTTTATGGGCACCACTTCCGAGCAGTCTATCAATAGCGCCGAAATGCTATTTACCTCCATGATCGATCAAGGTGCTCGACTCCCGTCCCAGCGTCGTTACGAGGCTCGCGAACGCAGTCTTAAGCATGGAATTGCCATTTCAAAAAGCCTATACGACGACCTCGTGGCACTTGCCTGAACCGCATGGCAGCAGCTCGACAAAAGCCCTACTCAATCGCACCCAAAGGAAGCATTCATGATCTTGGAAGGCAAATCACTCATCGGCCAGCAGGCCATCACCGGCACTAGTGCCGCCATTCATGCCGTCAATCCGGCCACCGGCGAACCGCTCGACCCGGCCTATGCCGGTGGCAGCGCCGCCGAGGTGGAGAAGGCCGCGCAGCTCGCCTGGGACGCCTTCGATACCTACCGCGAGACCTCGCTCGAGGATCGCGCAATGTTTCTCGAAACCGTGGCCAGCGAGATCGAGGC